>DATJHT010000138.1:0-14174 GCA_035493765.1 Terriglobales bacterium | reverse complement strand
ATTCCCCACCTGCTCGATCTTTCGCCCGGATCGAGCGTGCTCGAGATCGGTTCCGGCTCAGGGCGATATGCGCTGCATCTCGTCGAAACGATGGGATGCCATGTACTCGGCGTGGACCTAAACGAATTCGGCGTGGAGAATGCGAACCGTTTGTCGGTCGAGGCCGGATTTTCGGATCGCGCACGGTTTCAAACTTGTGACGTCTCGAAGCCGCTGCCATTCGAGGATGCGAGCTTCGATGCGGCATTCTCGAATGATGTAATCTGCCACATTCCGGGGCGGATCTCGTTGCTGCGCGGGTTATTTCGCGTTCTCAAGCCTGGAGGAAAGCTGCTGTTCAGCGATGCGCTGGTCATCGGAGGGACGATCTCGCACCAGGAAATTGCGGCACGCAGTTCTATCGGGTACTACATTTTCAGCCCTCCTGGCGAGAATGAGCGCCTGCTGATTGAAACCGGATTTTCTTTGTTGAGCGCGACGGACACCACGGCGGATGCGGCCGCCATTTCGGCCCGGTGGAGAGAGGCTCGCGATAACAGCAAAGATCAACTGATCGCCATCGAAGGCGAATCGAACTTCCAGGGACTGCAGCAGTTTCTTTCCTGTGTGCACACGCTTACCAGCGAGCGCAGGCTGCTGCGTTTTATCTATGTTGCAGCAAGGTAGTCAGCCTGACGGCCTATCGTCAAAGCCCCCAGCAATCGTGTTAGAGTGAAATGCTTTAACCAGCATCGCTGCTATCCGAATTATGAAAGCACTACTCCTTTCCGAATACAACCGGCTTGAGTTGACGGAAGTTCCCGCTCCCGAAGCCGGGCCGGGCGAGTTACTGATTCGCGTTACTGCGTGTGGAATTTGCGGTAGCGACGTTCATGGATACGATGGCTCCTCAGGACGCCGCATTCCGCCCATCGTGATGGGACATGAGGCTGCGGGAGTGGTCGCCAGCGTCGGCGAGAACGTTGAAGGATTTGCAGCGGGCGATCGCGTGACCTTTGATTCGACGGTTTACTGCGGTGAATGCGCCAATTGCCGCCGCGGCGATGTAAACCTGTGTGATCGCCGCCAGGTGCTTGGGGTTTCGTGTGGCGAGTACCGGCGCTCAGGCGCCTTTGCGGATTTTGTTACGGTTCCAGCGCGCATATGTTACATGCTTCCCGACAATCTCGCTTTCGAAGACGCCGCCATGCTTGAGGCAGTGGCGGTAGCGGTTCACGCCGTGTCGCTCGCGCCCATTCCGCTTAGCGGCAGCGCGCTGGTCATCGGCGCTGGAACCATCGGCCTCCTGGTGCAACAAGCGTTACGCGCCGCGGGTTGCAAAAACGTGTTCGTCACTGACGTGGACGCATCCCGGCTCGGCCTGAGTGAGAGTCTCGGCGCGACTAGAACTCTGCTTTCGGCATCTGATCTCCCGAAACGAGTCGCGGATTTGACTGACGGGATGGGAGTTGATGTTGTGGTTGAGGCAGTCGGGGCCACCCAGACGATCGCGCTGGCGATTGATTCGGTAAAGAAAGGCGGCACCGTAGTTCTCGTCGGCAATATCTCGCCGGAAGTGAACATTCACCTGCAAAAAGTCGTGTCGCGACAGATTCGGCTGCAAGGTTCGTGCGCCTCTGCCGGCGAATATCCGCGCGCAATCGAACTGGTAAGCCGTGGAGAAATTCAGGTTAGGCCTCTCATCAGCGCCGTGGCTCCTCTGGCTCAGGGACCAAAATGGTTCCAGCGGTTGCATGCGCGGGAGCCAAACTTAATGAAAGTTGTGCTGACCCCGGGGGAAGTGTGACGAAACTTTTCGATCTCGCCGGCCAGGTGGCGATCGTCACTGGAGCCAGCCGGGGTCTGGGTCAGTACTTCGCGCGGGCGTTGGCGAACGCGGGTGCTGATCTTATTCTGACCAGTCGCAGCCGCGATTCTCTGCAGACGTTTGAATTCGAGATCAAGGATCTGGGACGGCGCGCCGTTTCCCTGGAATTGGATGTTCGCGACCAAGCCAGCATTGAACGGATGGCAGCGACGGCACAGCGCGCCTTCGGCCATATAGAAATTCTGGTAAACAATGCAGGCTGTAACGTCCGCAAGCCCGCACTCGATGTGACCTGGGAAGACTGGAACCTCATCCTTGACACCAATTTACGAGGCAGCTTTTTCGTCGCGCAGGCAATTGCGCGCCAGATGATTTCCAAGGGTTATGGCCGCATCATTAATGTAGGGTCGGTCACAAGCGTCGCGGGATGCGCCGGCCTGGGTCCCTATGGCGCCAGCCGCGGCGGCGTTCGCCAACTCACCATGAGTTTGGCTGACGACTGGGGCAAGCACGGCATTACGGTCAACTGTCTTGCGCCGGGCTGGTTTAAGACGGAGCAGAATAAGGTGCTCTATGAGGACTCGGAATGGGTCGAATATCTCACCGACCGGATTCCACTTAAGAGACCAGGGCAGCCGAACGATTTGGACGGAGCCATTGTCTTTCTGGCGTCCGAATCCAGCCGCTACGTGACCGGGCAAACCTTGCTCGTTGACGGAGGAATTTCGACTGGCGCAACCAGAGCGCTGCCGGCCCCGCAGCGCGCATAAAAATTAAACAAGCAACTTAGACGGCCGCAGTTGATTCGCGGACAATAAGCTCCGGCGATAACTTCCGGTGGCTCGAGGTCATCTTGCGCTTCTCTTGGACGGCAGCAATCCCTTCTGACACCAGGCTCACGGCCATTTTGCCCATTTCGGGCATTGGTTGACGCACGGTTGTAAGCCCCGGAGTCAGTATGCGTGAATGGGCAACATCGTCGAAGCCGACGACAGAACATTGTTCGGGAACTCTTATTCCGGATCGCGTCAGCGCGCGTATCGCGCCAAATGCGGTCATGTCATCGAATGCCATGAGAGCTGTAAACGGTCGCTTGCTGCTGATCAATTCCATGGTCAACTTATAACCGGCGTCAAAAGGCGACAGCGGGTCACGGGATTCAGGTAGATCGAGCACCAACTTCTTGTCGATTTCAAGGCCGTTTAGTTTGGCGAAATCGACGACGCCCTTCCATCTGGGCGCGCTGTCGGTAATGTGCTTCGGGCCCCGAAGGCAAGCAATGCGCCGATGTCCTAACGCAAACAAATGTTGAATCGCCATTTGTGCGCCCTGTTCGTTGTCCACCATGACTGATGCGATGGATTGGGTCTGTGGCTCGCGCCCAATCATCGCAGTGGGAACATTGCTCTTCTCCAGGTCGCCGAGAACGTCGATGTCCACAAACAGCCAGTTGGCCACCACGATCAACGCCTCCACCCTGCGGTCCAGAAGCATCTCGAGATACCGCTCAAACCGGCTGCGCTCGTTGTGTACGTCCGTGAGAATCGGCAGGAACGATGCCTGATACAGGGCATTTTCAATGCCCCGCAAGATGGGCGTGCAATATGGGTCGGTCATGTCAAAGACCATGACGCCCACGGTATGTGTCCGCTGATTGCGCAAGGTGCGCGCGAATAGGTTGGGACGATAGCCGAGCTTCTTTGCCGCCCGTTCAATTTTCTTCTTTGTGGTCTCGGGAATATAACGGGCCAGCGGAGCATTATTCAAGACGATCGACACGGTAGTCGATGAGAAGCCGCTCTCTTTAGCCACTTCGCGAATGGTCACCATGGCAGATATTCCCCATCAAGCAAGCTGCAGCATGAGGGAGCAATGCAATCACGAAATTCACCGCGCCAGCGGACAAGATTTGATTTGTGCTTCATGGCTTGAGAAAGCAGCCGATTGTCCGTACTATTGAAACGTTTTAACTTCAGACTTGAGGCATTATGCATGAAACGCGCGTTCTGTTTCCAGTTCATAATGTTCAGCTTCCTCGGCAGCCATATATTCGCGCAGACCGTAGACGTGGACATCACGCCGTCCCACGAGACCAACCATTTCGTGCCCAATCAGACGCTGGGCGCGGGCATCGACCGCATTTCGACTGAGGCCATCGACAAAGACCTCATGCCTGCCGCACTGGAAAGGGTGTTTACTGCGGGCTGGCAGCCGGTGACTTATCGTCAGAACACGGAATTGTTTGTCCAGGCCTGGCATTGGAACCCGAAGGGCACGTGGAGCGATCCAAGCGGTAAAGGATACTTCACCGGCTCATCTACTCCTACGGAAAATATTCGCTATTCCTACGGCTATGACTTGCCTCATCGTGGCGACACCCGTAATGACGGCACCGGCAACTCCGGCTTTTCCAGGCTTACCGACGGCGACCTCAATAGCTACTGGAAAAGCAATCCTTACTTGACGCGACGCTACACCGGGGAAAGCGACGACAAGCATCCGCAGTGGGTTGTGCTTGACCTAACCCAGGTGCAGCAGGTGGATTCCATTCGAATCGCCTGGGCCGATCCATTCGCAACCAATTTTCTGGTTCAGTATTGGACCGGCCTGGAAGAACCAATGCACTATCCCACGCATGGAGTCTGGAAGACATTTCCGTTCGGCGAGCTTCGTGATGTAAAGGGTGGCACCCAGACTCTCCGGCTCAGTTCCGCCCCCACGCCAGTCCGCTTCGTGCGTATCTGGATGACCGCGTCATCGAATACCTGCGACACCCACGGGTCAAACGATCCTCGCAATTGCGTTGGGTATGCGATACGCGAAATTTATTTAGGTACAGTCACACCGGACGGCGCGTTTCACGACATCATGCGGCACACGCCAGATCAGGAGCAGACGCCAACGTATTGCTCGACGGTTGATCCGTGGCATGAACCTTCGGACATCGGATCGACCCAGCAAGCGCAGCTCGGATTTGATTTGTTCTACACCAGCGGGGTGACACGCGGACTACCGGCGATGATGCCGGTTGCTGTGCTTTATGACACTCCCGAAAATGCCGGGGCGGAGATTGCATACCTCAAAAATCGTGGTTATCCCATCTCTTACGTCGAGATGGGGGAAGAAGCGGACGGGCAATTTACTTTGCCTGAGGATTATGCCGAGCTCTACATTCAAGCTGCCAAGGCAATCCACGCGGTCGATCCATCACTCAAATTGGGTGGCCCATCATTCACCGGAGAAAATCAAGACATCGAAAGCTGGCCGGATGAAAACGGTAATGTCTCATGGACGGGGCGTTTTCTGGATTATCTGAAATCGCATCGTCACCTCGATGACCTCGCGTTCTTTTCCTTTGAACATTATCCGTACGACCCCTGTCGTATTCCGTGGGGCAGCCTGTACGACGAACCTGAACTGGTCAGCCACATCATGCAGGTATGGCGGGAGGACGGCGTTCCGGACAACGTGCCGATGTTTATCACCGAATCGAATCTCTCTTCGGCGGCAAGCGAAACCTACATGGATATCTTTTCCGCATTATGGCTCGCAGACTATGCAGGATCATTTCTGAACAGCGGCGGCAAAGGACTGTACTACTTTCATTATCTGCCGCTCCAGATGGAGCATGGCTGCAACGATTCTCCCGGCGCGTTCGGGATGTTCGCGATCGACAAGAACTATCAGGTGCAGCAATACCTTTCGCAATACTTTGCTTCGCAATTGATCAACCTGGAATGGGTGCAACCCGGAAGCGGAGAACAACACGTGTTTCCGGCAAAAAGCGATCTGACCGACGGCGCCGGGCATGCGCTGATTACGGCATATACACTGCGCCGGCCGGATGATCAATGGTCGGTGATGATTGTGAACCGGGATCAGTTCAACGCACACTCGATCCGACTTAATTTCCGTGACGACGCCACGCACACTCAACGCACGTTGGCCGGAGACGTTGCGGTTTCGAGCTTTGGCCGCGATCAATACCAGTGGCACCCTGCGAGCACTACGTTTATGGCGCACGCGGCGAATGCCGGAGCAGACTCTGTAATCGCGAACACGAAAGGGTTCGCGGATCCAGACGGCCCGATTGTTCGCAGCACGAAACAGGCGTCTCCTAACACAACTTACAATATTCCTGCCGCCTCAATTGTGGTTCTGCGCGGGACCCTGGGCAAGACCGTTGAACTGAACAGTTCGAAATAGCCTTCTTGCCATCGAAAACTATCGCTTTAAAGCCTTCGCACGAGACTGGATGGCCTCGGCCAGAGCGGTCGAACGCCTGAGCACCAGGTTTGTACTCAAGGCATATTCAATTCCGTGCTCTGCCGGAATTTCCCGGCCGATATCGCTCACCAGCGCTTTAAATGCAATCCGCGCCAACTCGGTTTGGGACATGTCTATCGTTGTCAGCGGAGGGATCATAAATTCCGAAAGCCGGATATTGTCGAAACCCACCACGGACAGTTCTTGAGGCACGCTGATACCCTGATCGTATGCCTCGCGCATAACTCCGATGGCAGTCATGTCGTTGGAGCAAAGCACTGCGGTTGGGCGATCGGGTAGGGCGATAAGTTTGCGCAGAGCGCGCTTACCGCCTTCCATGGTGTGGTCCTGCTCGACCAGGATTTCCGGATCGACACTCAGGCCGATTTCCGCCATCGAATCTTCAAAAGCCCGTTTGCGGGCCAGCGCGGAAGGCAAATGCAAGGGCCCTGAAACGAATGAAATGCGCGTGTGCCGGAGCGCAGCCACGTGCTGAACTGCCTGTCGAATTCCATGCTGATAGTCGATTCGGATGTTACTGACTCGAGGCGCATCGCGGCCCACGTCAACGAATACCAGTGGCACCTTGCGAAGGCGTAGATCGTCGAGAAGAAGTTCTTCCATGCCAAAGGTGAAGATCGCGACGCCATCTACTCTCTGCTCGATCATGCGGCGAACCGAGGTTCGCATACGCTTGCTGTCGTGGACAGTCGAAGCCAGAAGAATTTCGTAACCGCTTTGAACGGCCAGTTCTTCAAAGGTGTGAACGATCTCGGGGAAAAAGGGATTGGTTATTTCCGAAACCACAATCCCGAAGATGCGGCTCTTGCCTGAAACCAGTGCCCGAGCTTGAGTGTTAGGGTAGTATCCAAGCTCATCGACGACTTTCCATACTCGTTTAGCAAGTTGCGGGTCAACTGTGGGGACGTGGTTAATGGCACGGGAAACGGTGGCAGTGGAAACCTTGGCTCGCTTGGCTATTTCCCGAATATCCATCGAAGAGCAGAGAACCCCGGAAGCATGCTAGCACAGCGAGAATACGTTATCTAGAGCACCTCAGAGGGGTGCGTCAGGTTTGCAGCCAGTGGGCAGGATAATTGCTTAAGTTTTAACCCCGGCCATGGGCAAACGATTTCTGAAACGAGCGGGTTTTTAGCCACAAAATGAACCTCGCTCCCCTGACGGGTTATCTATAGACCAATGGCTTCATCTCCAAAGGCAGCGGTGATCTCGCCTCCGCCCCGTCCTAAACTCCGCGCTATTCTTCCGCTGGTAAAGGAATTGGTTCGTCCACGAAAGGGATTGCTGACGCTCGGATTCTTGCTCATGGCGATCAACCGGATTGCCGCCCTCGTGCTTCCCTACTCCACCCGTTTCCTGATCGACAATGTGATCGTAAAGCGCCACGTGGAGATATTGAAGCCGCTTGTGCTGGCTGTTCTGGTCGCCACGCTCATTCAGGGAATTACGTCCTTTTCTCTCACCCAGCTGCTTTCGAAAGCTGCGCAGCGACTGATCGCCGAATTACGGCAAAAAGTGCAGGCCCATGTGGGACGCTTGTCGGTTTCGTTCCATGACTCCACCAAGAGCGGGGTACTGGTTTCGCGCATTATGAGCGATGTGGAAGGGGTGCGAAATCTCATTGGCACCGGACTGGTGGACCTGGCGGGAGGGCTGATTACTGCGAGCATCGCGTTGGTTGTTCTGTTTCGAATCAGTTCGCTGATGACTGTGCTGGCATTCGGATTCCTGACCTGCTTTGCGTTTGCGCTGAAAAAAGCTTTTCAGACAATCCGCCCGATCTTCCGCGAGCGCGGAAAGATCAATGCCGAGGTCACTGGACGGCTGGCTGAATCTCTGGGAGGCATTCGGGTGGTGAAGGGATATCACGCCGAGGTGCGGGAGGAGCAGGTGTTTTCGGGGGGAGTGATGCGTCTGCTGAACAATGTTATGCGAACCCTCACTGCAACTTCGGTGATGGGGCTTTCGGCAAGCGTGTTGTTGGGAATAGTTGGGGCTGTGATCATGTATGTGGGAGCCAAGCAGATTCTGGCGGGATCCCTTACTATCGGCGGCTTCTTCACCTACACCTTATTTATGGGATTCCTGATCGCACCGGTGATGCAGATTGTGCAGATCGGAACGCAGTTAACGGAGGCGCTGGCAGGCCTCGAACGCACCCAGGAAATCCTCAAAGAATCCGCCGAGGATAGCGATCCGAAACGCGTCGTGATGTTGCCTGAAATCAAAGGTGATGTCGATTTCAGGAATGTCACCTTCAGCTACGACGGTGCGCGCACGGTGCTGGATGACATTTCGTTTCACGCGGGTCCCGATACAGTAACAGCGCTGGTGGGATCGTCCGGATCAGGCAAGTCAACCACGATCGGATTGATTTCCGCCTTCTACGTTCCTGCGCACGGCGCAGTGCTAGTGGATGGCATCGATCTCAGTACCGTGCGGCTAGACTCTTATCGCACCCAATTGGGCGTGGTATTGCAAGAGAGCTTTTTGTTCGATGGAACGATTCGAGAGAATGTGGCCTTTTCACGGCCGGGCGCAAGTGAAGAAGCAGTGATGCGCGCTTGCAAAATTGCGCGGGTGGACGAGTTTGCCGAAAATTTTGCCGATAAATATGACACCATCGTCGGCGAACGCGGAGTCAAGCTTTCTGGAGGGCAGAGGCAGCGCATTTCCATCGCACGTGCCATCCTGGCCGAGCCGCGAATCCTGATTCTCGACGAAGCTACTTCCAGCCTCGATTCTGAGTCGGAACAGATGATTCAGGAAGGACTTTCCTACCTGATGCGCGGCCGTACGACGTTTGTCATCGCGCACCGGCTTTCAACCATCCGGCGCGCCGATCAGATTCTTGTCATTGAACAGGGACGCATCGTCGAGCGCGGCAGTCACGAACAGCTGTATGCCGCCCAGGGAAGGTATTACGAGCTCTACACCAAACAACACGGCGTCGAGAGCAATCTCTTTCTTGCACCAGGAGAAGCCGATGGTGAAGAAGCAGCGGCCAGCAACTCCGCTAAGGATGTCGAGGATTTGGGGGTGGTGGACGCGCTGCGAATCGTGAGCGGCAGGACCGGCTAATCCACTTCTACTTGCGCTGCCCCTCTTTCAGAAATGTGCCTTCCTGCAACTCGTTGAAGGCATCACGCAGTTGCTCCTGGGTGTTCATCACAATAGGACCGTACCATGCGACCGGCTCCTCCAGTGGCTTGCCTGAAACCAGCAGAAAACGAATGCCATCGTCGCCGGCTTGCACCGTGACTTCGTCTCCACGATCGAACAGTATTAATGAGCGGTTGTCGGCTTCGACCGGAGGAGTCGTGTCGGCCCATTTGACCGCCTCGGTGGGGACGGCGAGGGGGCCGGAAGCGTTGCAGAATTTCCCGCTGCCTGCAAAAACATACGCAAAGGCGTGACGCGTAGTCGGCACGGGCAATGTCTTTCTTCTGCCCGGAGAAACTGAAACATCCAGATAGGTAGGATCAGCGGCCACGTCCTCGACTGGCCCCTTCTTTCCCCAAAATTCGCCGCATACGACCCGAACGTGGGTACCGTCGTCATCGGTAATCTGCGGAATATCGAGCGCTTTTACCTCCTGGTAACGCGGCTGGGTCATTTTCAGCGCGGACGGCAGATTTGCCCACAGCTGAAAGCCATGCATCCTGCCGGCGTTGTCACCCTTTGGCATTTCCTGGTGAATGATTCCGCTGCCAGCCGTCATCCACTGCACGTCACCGGATGAGATTACACCGCGATTCCCCATGCTGTCGCCGTGCTCCACCGTACCAGCCAGGACATAAGTGATGGTCTCAATGCCGCGATGAGGATGCCAGGGAAATCCGGCAAGGTAGTCCTCGGGGACGTCGTTGCGGAAATCGTCGAGCAAGAGAAATGGATCGAAGTCCTTCGTATTTCCGAAGCCGAATGCGCGTTGAAGATGCACACCAGCGCCCTCAAGAGTGGGCTTCGACTTGATTAGACGCTTCACGGGTCGAACAGACATGAGGGCCTCCGGCATTTGCGGGAACAGTGCTCTAGATGCTAGCAGTAGCGTTTTCGATTCGCGCGACGACCGTTGTCGCGTATGTGGCCCTGGAACAGCCTTGATGGATTCGTGCAAAACCGCTACGCTGAACGCGCATGATTCTCGCTGGAGACATAGGTGGCACCAAGTGCAACTTCACGCTATTCGAAGATGCCTCTGGAACGCTGCATCCTAAGTTCAAGCACACCCTGCCGACCAAGGGTGGCGCGAGCTTCGAGTCTTTGCTGGACCAGTTTTGTGCGGAGGCTCAGCGGAAAGGGCACCGCCTCGAATTGGCTGCCGCCGCATTCGGAGTTGCCGGCGCAGTGGTCGGCGATCGTGTGCTGAGCAGCAATCTTCCCTGGCCAGTGGAAAAGCAGGCTGGCGCCGCTACGCTGCACCTTGCGCCGGAGAAAGTGATTTTGCTGAATGATTTGGTCGCGGCAGCAGCCAGCCTTGCCCATCTTAAAAACGAAGACCTGCTGAAGTTGAACGACGGCACGCGCGAAGAACGAGCGCCAATGGCGTTGATCGCCGCGGGGACCGGCTTGGGCGAGGCGATCTTATTCTGGGACGGCCAACGCTATCAAATCTCGCCCTCGGAAGCGTCGCTGACCGATTTCGCTCCGCGCAACGATCGCGAGTTTCTGTTGCTGCAATCGTTGCGCCATCGCATGCCGCGGGTAGTGACCGAGGAAATCGTTTCCGGCCGGGGCTTTCGTGCGATTCACCAGATTATCTTTCCCGGAGTGCAACACGCATTTTTCGATGAACCGGGCGTCGATGCCGCGGCCACGATTACCCAGCACGCGTTCGCGGGTTCGTGCGCCGCCTGCGTCGAGACACTCCAGATTTGGACCGAAGCCTACGGTGCAGAAGCCGGAAACATGGCATTGCGGGTCCTGCCCTTCGGGGGGGTCTATGTCGCCGGAGGTATCGCATTGAAAATCCTGCCCAAACTGAAAGAGGGAGGCTTTGTGCGCGCCTTCAGCGACAAGATGAAACTCAGCACTGCTCTGGCTAAAATTCCCATCTACGTGATTCTGAATGAAGAGGCCCCGGTCATCGGAGCGGCGCATGAGGCGCTGGCGATTGGCCAAGACTGAGCTATTTCCACTTTCCTTGTCCCTCAACCAGCGTGACATAGCGGTCAATGGGTAAATCCGTGAAGCGCTCAATAGCGCCGGGCAACGGCCACTTCACTTCCACCCAGTCGATCTTCGTCCGCGTGCCCAGCCCAAGCACGACCCGAGGGTCGTGATCTGAAAGAAAACTTCCGCCGCCCACCTTCATCCGAGATCGTCTCAAATCCTGCGCCTGATAGGTAATCCGCGCGCCGACCGCGTCTGGGTTCGATTTCTTCCCGACCAACTTGATTCCTAACCAGTGATTTCGCACTCCAGCGTTGTTTCTGAGAAGAAGCGGCGCGCCGTTGTTCACTGATATAAGAACATCCATGGCTCCATCGTTGTTAAAGTCTCCGAGCGCGAGTCCGCGCGCTGATAACGCCTTCGCGAATAACGGTCCGCTCTGTGCGCTTATGTTCTCAAAGCCCTTGCCGGTGCCGTGGAACAGAAGCATGGGTTCCTGATACTTAACCTGCGAGTGCAGTTGCTCGATCAGATCGTCGGGGTTGCCGTTGGCAAGAAGCAAATCGAGGTCGCCATCATTATCGAAGTCAAAGAATTTGAGCCCCCAGCCACTCATCAGTCGTGTGGCGTTACCGATCGCGGTAGACCCGGCATGATCATCGAAGGTCCCGTCATGATTGTTCCGGTATAGCGAAAACAGTTCACGATCGAGATTGGCAACGAATAGATCCATGAAGCCGTCCTGATCGAAATCGGCAGAGTCCACCCCCATTCCAGAACGCGCACGGCCTTCAGCGCTATACGCAGTACCGCCAACTTCGCCGACTTCCTCAAATTTCCCTTTTCCACGATTCACAAACAGAAAATTCGCTACGGTGTCATTGGCTACGAACAGGTCCATGAGCCCGTCATTGTTGATGTCCGTCGCGACCACGCCCCACGCTTTGCCTGGATGGCTGGCTATCCCTGATTCCTTGCTGACATCGGTGAATGTGCCATCGCCATTGTTGTGAAACAGCCAACTGGGCATGGGGGAATAAACTTTAGGAATGCAATAATGGCGCTGGCCATCCTCATGAATGCCGCAGGGCTTATTCAGTTCTTTGCTGAAGTCCACGAATCGCCCGACGAAAAGGTCGAGGCGGCCATCATTGTCATAGTCGAACCAGACTGCGCTCGAAGACCACCCTGGGGCGGCTACTCCAGCCTTCTCTGTCACGTCGGTAAAGCTACCGTCGCCGTTGTTGTGATAGAGAATACTGCGCCCGTACTGAGTGACGTACAAGTCAGGCAGACCGTCGCCATCGTAGTCGCCCACAGCTACGCCTTGCCCGTAGCCGCCGCCCCCCACCCCGGCTTTTTGGGTTACGTCGGTGAAAGTCCCGTCTCGGTTGTTCTTATATAGGGCGTTACGCAAAGGTGAGTTTGGCGTGAAAAAATCACATTTACCGCTATTCACAAGATAAATATCCATCCAGCCGTCGTTGTCATAATCCAGAAAGGCACAGCCGGGGCCTGAGCTCTCGGGAAGGTATTTTTCGGGGGATTGCCCGCTCGTGTGCACCCAATGAATTCCGCTCTTCTCAGGAGGAACTGCTTCGAAAGGAAATATCGCGATTTCCGGTCCCGCAAAAACAGGCCACCGGGGAAGGAGCAGCCCTCCGGCCACCAACTGGGACATGAAGTCGCGTCGTGTCGGCTTTGTTGGATAAATCCGGCTGCGCATCCTATTCAGTGTAAGGCAGGTTGTTGGCTAATTGTGGGCCTCTAAGCCGCCCAGGCAACTATTCCGGCTTGTCGGGCGCAGGCGCGCCTCCGTTGGCAGAAGTGAGCCTGCGGTGAATGGCAAACTCTTTCGCTGCTTCGTCCTTGTGACCAGACCTCACCAAAGCCGTAGCCAGCGCGTGGTGGATGTCGGGATTTCCCGGCGTCAACCGTTCTGCGGTACGCAACGGCGAGATCGCATCTGGATATTTTTTCTGGTCGATAAGGGATGCTCCCCATCCCAAGTAGGCTTCGGCAAAATTCGGGTCCAGTCTGGCTGCCGTCGAAAATCGAGAAACGGCTTCATCCCAGTTCTGGTCACGTCTCGCAAGTTCTCCCAGGATGTACTGAGCGCTGCTATTGTTCGGGTCGATCTGAATTTCCTTCAGTAATTCTTGCCTGGCGCGCGCTGACGCATCCGGCCCCGCATCAGGGCGGGAAAGCAGCAATCGGCCGAGCAAGAAATGAATGCCGCGAGCGTTCGGTTCTTTTTGCAGAATGCCTTCATACTCAAGCTGCGCCGGCTCCCACTTCCCTTGCATCTCCAGGGCTTCAGCGTTGAGCTTATGAGCAGCAATCGAATGAGGGGCTGTACGACCGAGGTCCTGCGCGGCTCGCGTCGACAGGTCAGAATAAGCATGTACCACAACGAAAAGAACGTCGGGATCCAGCGGAAACTGCTTATTGAGGGCCCGAATGAAGTCGAGCGTGGCTTCGCGATCATCGACAGCCAATGCGCACCGAACTCCAACTACACCCGCTCGTTTTCGATCTGCCGCAGGAATCTGAGCCGCCATGGCGTGCTTCAGCGTTGAGATCTTTTCCGGGCAGCGCCCCTGTTCTGCCAGAGTGATCGTTTTCTCCGGAGGCAGCTCAGGATTGATCGCCGGTTTCGATTGTTGAGCAATCAATGCAGCCGTATAACACAGGCACATGGCCGTGATGGCGATACAAACGAATTTTCGCACGCGTTTACACATTCTGAGTCAAATCATTTTTACCGCTTGAGGATTCGTCGAACGAAAAAAAATGATGCAGGCGGAAGATCCGCCTGCATCACCGATTATACGAGCTTCGTTTCTCAGAAGTAGAGCTTTAACGCGAGCTGAATGTTCCTCGGAGGCTCAGCGTTCGTAATTTGTCCCATCGTGGGTCCAATGCTTGTATTGGGCGCCTCGAAGTTCACATGGTTGAATGCGTT
>DATJHT010000137.1:0-16176 GCA_035493765.1 Terriglobales bacterium | reverse complement strand
TCAGCCAGGGTTTATATTCCACTCCCCTAATGGCTTTGACGGAACCGAAAAGCCCATTGCAGCCTAGTGGTATCTTTTTCCACGCTATGCCTTGGGCAACAGTAGCAGCTTTGCCAGCGTTGCTGATGCTGGCCAGCGTGGCGATCTGTTCCGTGATTCCGTTGGGCGCCGCTGGAGTCAGATGGCGGGCAAGTTCCGCGTCTCTCTCAACCGTCCTTCTCGCAGGCTTTATTTTTCCCATTTTCTTCCGACTCATCGCTACGCAATATCTCGCCTCTGGATTTCCGCGCCTCCCGGGTACGCTGGATGCCGGTGGGTCGGGCTTCATCAACGTCACTGGCGGTCTGACTGCACTCTCAATCACATGGCTGCTCGGGCCGCGTCATGGAAAATATTCTTTATCTGGGATTCCTGCCGCTATCCCTGCGCACAACGCGGTTTACGTGCTGTTCGGCTGCATGCTGACGTGGGTGGGATGGCTCGGCCTGAATTCTGCTGGAGCGATGCTCTATGCGGGAAGCGGAGCGGAAAACTCCGCATTGGTCATCATCAACACAACGCTCTCCGCCGCCGCCGCCGCGCTGGCCGCGGCTGCCGTCACACGCATTCGCTACCGCCGGCCCGATGCATCTCTGATAGCTAATGGCTGGATGGCTGGTCTTGTCGCCAGTAGCGCCGGCTGCGCGACGTTTAAACCGACGATTGCGATCATTGTGGGACTTGTGGCCGGCACGCTGGTTGTTTTCTCCGCCGAGTGGTTCGAACTTCGACTGAGAGTTGACGATCCCTGTGGATCAGTTTCGGTTCATGCGGTCTGCGGTTTGTGGGGTTTACTTGCAGTGGGAATCTTCGCGGGAATTCCCGGCCAGTTCATGGCACAAATTGTCGGCATCGCCACTCTGCTCGGCTTCATTTTTCCGATGACTTACGGTTTGAACTGGCTGCTGAACAAGTTCAGTCCGTATCGCGTCTCACCCGATGGCGAGCGCCAGGGGCTTGATCTCCACGAACTCGGCGCAGACGCCTACCCTGAATTTGTTATCCACTCAGACGAGTTCCTACAGAGATAAGCAGACTTTATTCACAAATCAACCCAGATGAACGCGGATTCTATTCACCAATCCAACTGGGCAGACGACCTGTCCAGTGTGCTGTGCGCTGAAAAAGATCCATGAATCCGCGGGATCTGCGTGAATCGGCGCAATGAGTGAGCCAGGGAAGAGTAGCGGCGCACTTTATTTGCCGTCTTCCGCTACGTATGCAATCTGCTGTTTGTAGATGAAAAGATTGGGCTGGCCCTGTCGTGTGAGCCGCAGCATATTGCGATCGTAGTATTCGATCCACCCCCGCAGCTTCTCTCCCGTCACCAGTTTGATCAAAACCGAGCTTTGCTTCTCGGTTAGTTGCTTGAGATACGCTGCTTCCTCGTTGGTGGACTCCGGAGGAGCGCTCTTCGATTTTCGTGGACCGCTATCAGAAAAAGGCATTACTCGATTCTATCCTTTTCGCTACGGCCAACCTAGAATGAGATTTTCAATCCCCACTCCAGTGAGCGCGGCGCACCCGCAGCGCTCATGCCCGATTGCAATGACGCGCGATTCGAACGTCCGGTGACTCCGGAAACCGAAGTCCCGCCCACTGTGTTCTGCGGCTGAAGCGCCGTCGCCCACGGCGACAAGCTTCCAGCGCCGAAGTTCAGCACGCCGTTTTGCGTGTTCCCGGGCGAGTCGAAGTTGGCAAAGTTCAACGCATTGAATAGCGCGACGCTCGGCACGATGGTAACTCGATCACCCAGTTTATGTTCCCATCCCAGACGAATGTCTAGTGTCTTTAGCCAGCTCATTCCGGCGGGATCCGGCACCGCAGCCGCCAGCGGTTGCATGACGCCGCCCATCTGCTCCAGATCCTGCAGGGAGAAAACGCCCGCCGTGATCAACTGTTGCCCCGCAGGCGTTTGCGGATTGGCGCTGCCCGCAGTGTTTGAGTTATATGTGTTGATGAAACTTTGCAGCCCACTCGCCTTGATGCTCCGCATATAAGAGCCGACGTTACTGCCGGGAATGATGTCGCCCGTAGTGCCATCGCCATTCCAGTCAGTGACCAGAACTTCTGCCGCGCCGGAAGTCTGCTGGAACCTTAGCGTCGCCGGCAATGGGCTTAGCAGACGGCTGATGAAACTCACCTGCAATGACTTCTGCAAATCAAAGTGTGCGCCTATGGAGAACTGATGAGTGCGATCCAACGCGCTGGGCCCGGTGAAACGGTCTGGGTTGGCGTAATCGGTCGCCTGGTGGGCAAGCGAATTGTCGTCCGACTGGCTCACATATCGCGAGTGCGAGTAAGAGAACTGAAAGCTCGCCCGTTGCACGCCGCGGCTGAAATTCGTGATCTGCTGCTTCAGGCTGACGAGTTCTCCGCTGTAAACCGATCTTCCCTCGGGAAAGTTCATTACATTAACGCCCAGATTTGGATGGAGCCCTGGAAACGCGCAGAATGGGCAAGGCGCGCCGCCGGTGACCTGCCCCGGGCCGCCAATGCCGGCGTTTCCATACGCCGCCAGCGCACCCGCCGGGCCAAGCTTCGCCACCATGCAGCTGACCTGTCCTGGACCAGCCAGGCATGCGTTCGCAATCTGGGCTGCGTCGCGATCAGCGGTCGCATTCGTTGCGTCGAATGTATTCGCCGAGCCGCTCTGATTCACATCGACACCCAGCAGCGTCCGTGTGCTGACGTTGCGGACATAGTCCAGCGTCAAGACCAGCCCTGGCCAGAGTTCATGCTGCACTCCGAAATCAAACTGCGCGGTACGCGGTGTTTGATAATTAGGCGCGAGCAGGCTCAGGCCATTGATGTACGGTCCGGCATACGCGCCAGGATTCCCGATGTAGCTCGCATTGGGTCCAGCGGCCGCCGTCGTGGCGGCTTGATAAGCTTGCTGCAACGCAATCGCCTGCGGCCCCGCCAGGCCAATGGATTCCCCACACCAGGTCGGAGACACTGTGCCGTTCGTGTTCACTAGTCCGGCGCCGCCCGCCAGAATGCTCCCCGCAGCGCCGGCATTCGGCCACTGTATCTCTCCCGGAACCCCGCCAATGCAGGCTGCCGGAGTACTCATGAAAGTGCCCTGGTCCAGCCGCAAAGGGCGATCGAGCGCGGCAGTCTCGAATACTGAATTGTCGTAAAACAAGCCGGCGCCGGCGCGCACTATTGTTTTCCCGCTGGAACTCGCGTTCCAGGAAACGCCGACTTGCGGGGCAAAATTCAAATTGGGCTGCCGAACTTTTGCTCCGAGCCCTGGACCCCACGAATTCAGTGCAGGGATTGCACCGAGATCGCTGTCGCTTCGCCCGGTATCCCGAAGCCAGTGAAGGCCGTAAGTCAGGGTAACGCTTGGCTTAATTTTCCAGGTGTCTCCGCCATAGAGATCGATCTGATTATCAGTAAATCCACCGTCAGGAAAGCCAAAAGCAGACCTCTCAGTTGCAAAGCCCTGGCCGTTACCCAGGAACGCCCATTGCACCGGATAGCTCAAGGGATCAGCGGGATCGCCTGTAGAACCGAACACCCCGGCGGGAAGCGGCACACTGCCCGGGTCTGAAAGGGATGGCGCGACAGAATAACGCGCGTCGAATCCGCCAATCTTAATTCGATTGAAACTCACACCAACATGAAATATGTGGTTGTTCCAGATCCGGCTGCCGTCATATCGGAATTGCAGGTCAGACTGCTGATTTTGCTGAGAGGCGAATGGGCTTGGTCCTGCACAGTAAAGAGCTCCCGGATCACATTCACCTTGGCTTCCGCCTCCGATGTTCACAGTGGCGAGGAGCGGCGCAGTGACCGCCACTCCAGTACTAGGCTGGCTGATGACGTTCTTGAATTTCAGGTATTCGAAGCGAAGCGAATGAACAGAATCACCTGAATTGAGATCGACGCCTAGAGCATTCGCCGGAGTATTGTTTTTGGTGAGATATGCCTGCAGGCTCGGCCCCTGACCGAAGGGCGCGACATTGCTGCTGCGATCGTAAGTTAAGCGGTAAAAGGCGCGGGCATTCTCGGAGAGCACGTAATCCAGACGATCGGTGGTTTCAAATTGTCGAAACGGCTCTTCAATGGTCGACGCCGACGGCACCAACGAACTGAATGGTCCGGCCAACAGCACAGGATTCGCGAGGTCCTGCTTACTGCGTTGCAGGTCGGCAAAAAAGAAAAGTCTATCGGGAATCAGAGCGCCGCCAATATCTCCTCCGTACTGTTGCCGTCCCCTGTCGTGGCTATGGCCACCAGGCAAGCTGGCGGATAGAACGTCACCGTTACGATAAAAGCCAAATAAATTCCCGTGCAGCTCGTCACCACCGGAGCGAGTCGCAATATTCACCGCCCCGGGCGTGAGCAACTGCTGTGAAACCGGCGCCAGTACCCCGCCGAATTTGAACTCCTGCACAGCGCTGAGGGGAATATTTTGGGTCACAAATCCGACTGACTCATCACCGACAGCCATCCCGTCAACATCTACACGGGGAGACGTACGCCCGATTCCGTCTAAGAACGACAACGACAAGAATCCAATTTTTGTTGGATCGAAGGCCCCGGCTTCATCGAGCTGAATGCCAGGTTCAAGCTCCGCAGACTGTAAAAAGTTGAGACCATGGAACGGCAATTCTCCGCGCTTGCCGGATTCCACCACGCCTGGAACCGGCAAAGGGTCTAGCGAGATTTCAACAGTAGTCGGAGGGCCCGCGTGCGTCGTTACGGCGGTAGTGGCAGCAATGAAAGAACGGGCTTCGATTCGCAAAGCAAAGTCGGCGACAGCCAGCGTCGTCGAAGTAAATTTTCCCTCCGCATCGGTGGTAACGCTGGTGGTTTGTCCGGTGGTTTTGTTGGTGATGAAAACCTTCGCGCCGCTGATCGGGCCGCCCTTGCTGGAAGAAACCGTACCGCTGATGGTCGCCGTTCCTGCTTCCTGAGCGACAGCGATGGTCAGAAAGCAGGCGAAAACCAAGCAAAAGCGACCAAGGGCCCGCAGTAATGGCCGCATTAAACACAAGTTTCCTGACACCATTCTCATGGGCAACTTTCTGATTCACCTGAGGATTGATATTTCGGCGCCTGACAATTGTCTCTGCGCTTACCGCAAATTGCAAACCGCTGGAACAGTAGGGCCGCTTCCGTTAAAGCTGTTTAAATCTGGTGAAGCCCGGAAGCAACACTGAAGGAACTCTCCCCTGGTCGTAAAGATGTGGCGTCTGCCGCGGATGGTTGCCGGCATCTCTAGCGTATCTTCGATGTGTAGTATCCGGCGCGGTGCCGAGTCTTGTAATCGCTGCCACCAGATACCCCATTCAGTTTTACTTGGATCCGACGAAAATCGGAATCCGCCAATCGCTGCGCCGGATAGTATGCCAATAGATATTGGGTGCGTAGCTCGTCGCTGATGGTGTGGAAGGCTTCGTCAAGTTGGGACATGGTGGTGGCATAAAAATACTTTCCCCCCGTATCTGACGAAAGTTGAATGAGTGCATGTTCTCCCCCGGTGTCTCGGCCGGCACTGGCCTCGATCGGCACCACGATGATGCTGTAAACGATGGCTTCCGAGATCTGTGCCGCCCGTAAGGCTTCCTGGTAGTCTGTCTTGCTTACCGTGTCTCCCCCGTCGGTAATGATCACCATTACCTTGCGACCTTCGCGGCCCTCGAGCGCTTCTGACCCCACAAAAACCGCGTCGTAAAGGGCGGTGGCGGCGCCCAGTTGAAGGTGATCCACTCCGCGATCGATCGTTTTCAGGTCCGATGTGAACGGAACTGCCTGATCGACCACTTCACTGAACCCATAAATGGAAAGCGCATCCACCGGACGGAGTATGGCATGGGCAAAACGCCGCGCTGAGTTCAACTCCAGCGCGAGATCCTTGCGAGTACTCAGGCTGGTGTCAATTGCGAGCACGATTGACAACGGAAGTTCCGACTCCTTACCGAAAACAGAGATTTTCTCCGGATGGTCGTCCTCAAATATTTGAAAGTTGTCCCTGCCGAGATTGGCAACAGGCGCACCGTGATCATCGGTAACGGTGACGAAGATATTGACGAGCTTTACGTCCACTTTGAAGGTGGTGTCGTCGGTTCCGGAAGGACCCTCGTATTTTGGGGACGACTGTTTGGAAGCGCCCGCCCATGGCGGCTTCGGCACCGAGCCCGAGGACTGGGCCTGGCACACAAGTGTGGTAGCCAAAATCAGAAACCAAACCAGAATTCTCATGCAGGGCTACTCACTTGGATGCAGGCATCTTTGAAATCGTGCCTGCCGTGACTTGCTCGGGAAAAGGCTCCCCCTCCGCCCATACGGCGCCATCGGCAAAGTGTTCTTTTTTCCAGATCGGTACAGTCTTCTTGAGGGTGTCTATCAACCAGCGGCATGCCTCGAAAGCCGCTGCCCGATGGGCTGACGCAACCACAATCAATACGCTGGTCTCGCCAATCTCAAGATTACCCAGGCGATGAATAATGGCAGCATTATGGATTTCAAACTTTGAGCAGGCTTGGGCGGCAAGTTCTTCCAATTGCTTTACCGCCATTTGCTCGTAGGCTTCATATTCCAGGAAAAGCGTGCCTCGTCCGCGCGAATGGTTTCGTACAATCCCCTCAAAAACTACGGCGGCGCCATCTTGCGGCTGCTTCAGTTGTTCAAGAATGGACGCTGTTTCAATGCGATCGCGGGTCATTCGAACCAGCCATTTACTGGAAGCTAGATCCGGGCCCGAGCCGCCGCTCACGGGCGGCAGCAAAGCTATTTCGTCGCCTGGGTGGAGGGGGGCGTCGATCGCAGCGTATTCCTGATTGATCGAAATGGCGATTGCGTGCGCCATTTCAGGAAGACCCGTAATACGCCCGCGGTAGTGCTCGATAACATCGGCTGCAATCGCCTTGTCCGGAACACTGATTTCTTCAAAGCTGCAGCCAGCAAGGTCTTTGACGATACCGAAGAATAGAACGCGAACCCTCATTGAAGTGCCTACAGTTTATCGCGAAAGAGCAAGTTGGCAGGCAATGTCCGTAAGGCAAAAAAAAGCCTGACGGTTAGTCAGGCTATCGTTGATCGCCAAAGTTCGGAGCGGTTAGTTTTTGGGCCTATCCCGGTCCTTGTTGTCCTTGTTCCCATCATTGCTGCCCTTCTCGGGTCGAGATTGCTCTGCCCGAGAGGGACGCTCCTGCCCGTTGCCTGAAGGACGGGCTTGGGGCCGGGATTCGCTTTGCGGTGGCGGTGCCGGCCGCGACTCTCTCTGTGGAGCAGGTTCGGCTCGATCTGGCCGAGGAGCCGGAGCTTGCCGCGCCTCCGGAGGGGCCGCTTGGTGGCGGTTTTCTGGGGCCGGCCGGTTGTCAGGTGCTGTTTCCCTGCGATTTTCGGGAGGACTCGGGCGGTTTTCTGGCGCACTAGGCCTGTTGTCCGGAGCCGCGGTTCGGGGCGCCCTGGACTCTGGCTCGGGTGCATTTTCAGGGCGAGCGTTTCCGTTTGGACCGCCAGGACCGCGATCCGGCTGCCCCTGATCGGCTCTGCCCGAGGGCGGACGCGGAACCCCGCGTCGTTCAGGGTTGTTATCACGACCGGGATTGTTATCACGACCGGGGTTATTGTCTCGACCGTTTGTCTTGCCTGCATTGTTTTTGTCATCAGGAGCACTCGGACGGTCATCCGGCGCTCCAGGACGAGGCGCTGCTTCGCCGCGGCGTGGTTCTCCCGGTCCGTTCGGATTGTTCGGACGCGGAGCCGCCTCACCTCGATCAGGCTGGTTGGTTCCATTTCCGGGGCGCGGAACTGCTCCAGGACGCGGAGCATTATTATTCTCCGGGCGATTCCTATCAACGGATGCGGGCCGGTTATCTTCCGCTGCGCCAAGCTGATTCTTGCCGGCAGCTCCCGGACGGTTGTTCCCCGCCGCCGGCTGATTGTTTCCGCGGCCCCCGGGTCCGTTGTCGGTACCGGGACGATTCTCAGTCGCTCCGGGTCGTTTATTGTTCTCTCCGGGCTGGTTGTTCCCTGGCCGGTTCTCTGCTCCTGGCCGGTTCTCCGCTGCTCCGGGTTGATTTGGCGAACCCGCATTACCGCCACCGGATCCACCTCCTCCGCCCGTCCGACCACGTGCGCCTTTGTTCAGAGTTTCAGCCTGATTCGCTGGCGCCGCGTGAACTGTTCTTATCGGCGGAGGTGCCGTGGCTCGCGTGACTCCCTGCAGCGCGGGGCGGTTCATGACACGGGGCTGACGAGTGGCAACCACTTGCCGAGTCATCACCTGCTTCGGAGGAGCTTGCCTGACCGTGTGTGCTGATCCGATCACGCTTTCGCGAGATGGGCGAATGTCACGGGCCACCTCGTGCGTCACGGGTGCTGACTGAAAGCGGCGAACGTCAACCCGTTCGACATTTCGATTCACCGGTCGCGCATTCACGAACGTGTCATGATTTACGACTGTGATACCGCGTCCTGCGCGTTGGTTAACATAAGTAACATTATTGACGTGATTGACAGTTACGTTTCTGTAAACGTTCGTGACTTGTACAACTGTGACGCGAGTGTTTGTAATGTTGATGTTCTGCACGTATCGCGGGCTGGTACGATACCACGGCACATAAACTTCTCCTGGCGCGAGCGGGAACCAGCCAACTCCACCGCCGACTCCCACACCTATGCTGAAGCCTCCCCCGCCTACGAATGCCACCAACGCGGGCGAGTAAACCGGCCTTACTTCAAGCGGTCCCGGCACCCAGCACCAACTGTTACCGGCGTATGCCCAGCGGCCATAGTGGAACGGCGCAAAGCCCCACGGCTCATCTTCAACCCAACTCCATCCCCAGGGCGAAACATAAACCCAATGTCCATAGCGGTACGGTTCCCAATCTCCAGGAACTCCCCGGGGTCTCCAGACGTTCCCGTAGCCTTCGACATTCTGCCAATCGCCATAGTCATCGAGGTCTTCATAACCGGTCATTTCGGTGGAGACGTATCGCGAACTGCGGAACCTGTCTTCGCGTCGGTCGCGATCAAACGCCCAACGATCGAAGTCGTCCTGCTGGCCGATTTCGGAAACATCATACGAGAGCTGATCAATCCCCGAAAACCGTCCCTCCTGCCCTTCCGCCAGACGGTATGAGCTGCCGCCTCCGGTAATCTCGGCTTCGCCGCGATACACCCTGGCGATGGTCTCATCGCCGTTTTCGTTCACTTGTACGCGGTATTCTCCCGGCTGATAGACGTTGAAAGCCAGGTTAGGAGTATCCACTTCAAAAGAATCGTCGCGATCCATGTGGCGGATCCGGAAGAACACCGAGCCCACTGAAACCCGAAGCTGGGTCACATTGTCCTCGATATCCAGGAACGTCATGCTGGTTTCGGGAGCAAGCCGGATTGAAGTAGATCCGATTTGAACCTCAGCACGAGCGTCGCGATCTGCCCACAGATTGTCTCCTATGGTCAGTGGACGGTTAGGAACTGCGTCCAGCCAATCACCTTCGCCGCCAGGCTGAAAGGAAACCGATCCCTGTACATAGCCGATTCTTCCGGCGCGATCGGGTGGGTCCTGGTCGTAATTGTCATCCTGCGCAAAAAGCCTGGGCGCAGCCTGAAAAATCAATAGTGCCGCGGTTAGAGCGGCGATTCCGAATCCTTTGCATCGTTTTGCCATGTTGGTTCCTTCCCGCAGATCGGATCAAAAAAATGCGGACAATCAATTCTCAAGTGATTAAACACTTCCCGCAAAGACAAGTTCTATCGGGTGTAGAGGGTAGCCTTCCAACCAAAGAAGGGTAATTGCAACGGATTGAATTTACTACACTTAGAAATCTTAGGTAAAAACTTGTAAATGTGCGGGTTACAACCCGTCAAGCTTTAGCTGACGGGTTGTTCTGCCAGCACTTTTTCTCGCTCTTCGGCATCGTGCTGTTCTTCACCTCGGGAGGTGGGAAGAGCCAAGTCGAGCACTTCGCCGATCGTCTTAACGTAGTGGACGCTAAGATTCTCGAGCTGCTCAGGCGTGAGGTCCTCGTCCACGTTCATCTTATTCTCCGCCGGTAAGATCACGTCGTGAACTCCGGCTCGCTTGGCCGCAAGGACCTTCTCTTTGATACCGCCAACCGGAAGCACATTTCCGCTCAGCGTGATTTCGCCGGTCATCGCAGTCAAAGGGCGTACCGGTCGCTCTTTTAATAGCGAGACCAGCACTGTCGCCATAGTCACGCCCGCCGATGGGCCATCTTTTGGGATCGCGCCTGCGGGAACATGAATATGAACATCGTGATCGGCAAAGAAGCTTTCGCTAATGCCCAGTTGCACCGCGTTGGAACGCACCCACGTCAACGCAGCCTGCATAGACTCCTGCATCACCTGACCGATTTGTCCGGTCATGGTGAAGCCGCCTTTGCCTTTCATTACATTAGCCTCGACAAAGAGAACGTCGCCGCCTGTCGGAGTCCAAGCCAAGCCGACAGCCACTCCGGCGCGCTTGGTGCGTTCGGCAATTTCACCTTCGCTGCGAACCTTAATTCCACCAAGAAATTCCTGAATGATTTCAGGCGTTACCGTCAGCTTGTCATTCTTCCCTTCGGCGATGCGGCGGGCTTGTTTGCGGCAGATAGTGCCAATGTTGCGCTCAAGATTGCGGACCCCCGCCTCGCGTGTGTAGTGCCGGATGAGATAGCTCATCGAGTCGGGCGGAAACGCAATTGAATCGGGTGAAATTCCGTTTTCTTCGATTTGGCGCGGCACCAGATATTGAAACGCAATATGAACTTTTTCCTCTTCCGTGTACCCCTGCAGCTCGATGATCTCCATGCGGTCGCGCAGCGGCTCGGGAATCGGGTCGAGCATATTCGCGGTCGTAATGAAAAGAACCTTCGAAAGATCGAACGGAACGTCGAGATAATTGTCGCGGAAGGTTGAATTCTGCTCTGGATCAAGAGCCTCAAGCAGAGCGGAACCTGGATCTCCACGAAAATCACGCCCAACCTTGTCGATCTCGTCCAGCATGAAGACGGGATCTTTGGTTTCAGCCCGGCGAATTCCCTGGATAATCTGCCCCGGCAGCGCGCCGATGTAGGTCCGGCGATGACCGCGGATCTCAGCCTCGTCGTGGACGCCGCCAAGCGAAATTCGAACAAATTTTCTTCCAAGAGCGCGGGCGATCGAACGCCCTAGTGACGTCTTTCCCACTCCAGGAGGTCCGACGAAGCATAGAATCGGCCCTTTCATCGTGGGCTTGAGTCGCCGTACTGACAGGAAATCCAGAATGCGGTCCTTTACCTTCTGCAGATCGTAGTGATCGGTATCGAGAATTTCTTTGGCTTTTGGAATATCCACTTCACTACCGGAGGTTTTGGCCCACGGCAGCACCGCCAGCCACTCAACATAGTTCCGGGTGACGCCGTAATCGGCAGCCATCGGCGACATACGAGAAAGCCGGCCAAGTTCCTTCAGCGCTTCTTTTTTCACTTCGTCCGGCATTCCAGCGGATTCGATCTTCTGCCGCAATTCTTCTGTGTCACGCTGGCCTTCATCCTGTTCGCCGAGTTCCTTCTGAATCGCCTTCATCTGCTCGCGCAAGTAGTACTCGCGCTGGCTCTGCTGGACGCGATCCTGAACTTCGGACTGGATTTTGTTACGCAGTTGCTGAACTTCGAGCTCTTTAGCGAGATGTTGATTCACCTTCTCCAGGCGAATTCGGACGTCGGTCGTTTCAAGCGTGTCCTGTTTATCCGGCGTTGACAGAGATGGAAGCGAAGACGCGATGAAATCCACCAGGCGTCCCGGCTCGTCAATGTTCATGGCCACGGTGGAAAGCTCATCAGAAAGCGTCGGCGAACCGGCGACGATTTGCTGAAAAAGCGTGAGCACGTTGCGCTGCAACGCCTCCACCTCAGACGATTTCGGTGGGATGGACTCGGGCACAGTCTCTACTCGCGCCTGCATGAATGGTGTGAGTTGAGTAAATTCAGTCAGCCGAACACGTTCCAGGCCTTCGGCAAAAACAAACAGACTTTGGTTCGGCATTTTCACGACTTTGTGAACAACCGCCAAGGCCCCCATGGTGTACAAGTCTGTTGGCTGCGGGGTATCCACGCGAGCCTCGCGCTGGGCGACAACCACGATGGTCTTGTCCTCGCCGAGCGAGTTAATCAATTGCACCGAGCTCTCGCGTCCCACGGTTAAGGGCAGAACTGCGTGCGGAAAAAGCACAGTGTCGCGAACTGGGAGTACAGGAAGAGATTTGTTATCAGTAGGCATTTCGTTCTCAGTGCGCGGTTTACGCTCCGCGTGGCGATTAATCTTCGATAGTTGAGTGTGTCGTACTCAACTTTGATGTTTTGAAACCGGGGTAAGATTCATCCCGCTCTGCGCAAATGGTTCCGAAATCATTTGGATTCTAATCTGCGATATCGGGTTTGGGTGAAAGCGGGGTTGCGGGATCAGGTTCAATCCTTATGGCACAAACAGACGTGCGGCCCCGGCTTGTCAATTAGCGCCTCCTCCGCAACCAGTTTCTGAAACGCTGATCGGTTGAATATCGGCCCAGACCCGAGGTGGCTCCAGCCTCAACGTGGAGAACCGTAGTTCATCCCAAAAACCTGTCCCTCTACACCGCCGGATATACTCCCAATACTTTCACCATATCGGCCACTGCTCTCAGTTGCAGCAAAGCTCCGCGCGCGACTTTGTCGTCACCCCGCAGGAAATCGGCGTAGAAAACATATTCCCAGGGGCGACCGCGCATAGGCCTCGATTCAATCTTGCTCAGGCTGATGTCCCGGTCCGCAAAGACTCGCAGTGCTTTGTGCAGGGCCCCGGGAAGGTTCTTGAGGCCGAAAGCGATCGAAGTCTTATTCGATCGCGGAAGTATGCGCCCCTTCTTGCGCACTAGAAAAAACCTGGTGAAATTGCGCTTGTCGTCTTCAATACCGGTTGCCAGAATCCGCCCTTTGTACACCGAAGCCGCATGCCTGCCGGCGATCCCGGCCGCATCGCGCATCTCATTTTCGATCACGTGTTTCACTGAACCCGCAGTGTCGTAAAACGGGACTGCTTGAATTCGTGGATTCTTGCGGAAGAAATCACGGCACTGATCGAGGGCCACCGGATGCGACAGAGCACGTCTCAAGTCAACCGCTTTCGTCACCCGTGCCGCGATCAGATTGTGAATGATCCGCAGGCGGAACTCGCGCTGAATAAAAATTTCACGCGCCAGCAGCAGATCCGCATGTTCGGTCACAGTCCCCGCAAGCGTGTTTTCGATCGGAATGACGACGGCGGGCACTTTGCCTGATTCGAGCTGATCAAAAACCTCCACCGAGCGCGCACATGGGACCACTGAGCAACCGGGCACCATCCGCCGTGCAGCTTCGTGGCTGAAAGAACCAAGCTCCCCCTGAATGGCAATTTTCACCTCTGCACGTTATCGGAGGGCGATGCCTAATGCAAATCTTTCTCCAGCACGAGAGCATCAACTCCATTTGAATAATAACGGGGCATAGTTTTCACGACGGAATAGTCGTGCTTCTTGTAGAAATTAAGCGCCGCAAGATTGTCCACAGCCGTTTCAAGGCGAACTATGCGGCGCGAGGCTGAACGAAGATGTTTCTCGGCGGTATCAAGCAATACGGACCCGACCCCATTGCCCCGAGCTTCGGCTCGAATGTCAATCGTAATAATGTGCCCGGCGGTCGTGCCAAGGTCGGCTATCAGAAATCCGATGATGCTGAGGTCATCGCGGGTATCATCCGCCAGCCGATTGCCGGTGGTTTTGTGCTCAGCGATCAAACTGAATGCGCTGGGCCAGCGTATGTATCGCTTTAACTCTTGTTGAGAATAGGCGATTTGCGGCTCAAAACAGCTCTGATCGATCTTCCACAAAGTCAGGAAATCGCCGGGCCGGTAGCTGCGGACTGTGAATTCCACTTGCATATTCTAGACATGTCTGAAAAGAGGTGCTGCAAACATTTGAAGATGCAGGCACTTAGAGCAGCTCTGTTTTTTTTAAAAAATCTGCGACGAAAGTCTTGCTCGTTTAACACCTCAAGTCGTAACATTCGCATCTGAGGATTTGTGGTGCGTCTGATCGTCATCGCCGCTCTGTGCGCGACCACCGTTGACATCCTGTGGTTCCTGCTCCTTTCCCGCTACAACCGTCGTAAAGGCGCGCTTGTGTTGCGGTGGGTAGAAGCGGCGTGTTCCACTCGCGGACGCGTAGTTGATAGCCAATGGCTGGGCCGTAGCTGCCTACAGGCCCACCTCAGCTTTGCCTCGCACTGGTTTGAAAACGCAAAGGTTACGATTAAACTCTTGCCGCGACCATTACTGATTCAATGGATGGTTTGCCTGTGGCGCCACCAGAAAGAGATTGTAACTTTCGAAGCTGACTTGGACGACGGGCCGAATTTCCGCCTGGATATTTCCCGTCATCGTTGGCTGACCCAGAAACCGAAAGAAATATCGGACCCTAAGCGCAATTGGACAGTATCTCGGCCTGGTCCGGTCGTGCTCACTACGCGCACTGAATGGGCCCATGAGCTCACACCTTTGGTGAACACCCTCATGACCTCGCGGGGGCATAATCTGTTGACCGTCAGGTTCCGCCCTGACTCTCCCAATCTGTCAGCTACAATTCCGCTGGAAGCGCTTTCAGACGAAGAAACAACGGCATCCTTCCTGAGCGTGTTACGGGACCTTGCAGCAGGATCGTCCGCATCGCGCCAGTAGCGATTGTTACCTATTCTTCTCCGTTTCAAATCTGTAACCAACTCCGCGTACTGTAAGCAGGTGCTTGGGACGCGTAGGGTTCTCTTCAAGATACCGCCGCAAGCGTACGACAAAATTATCTATCGCCCGCGTATCAGTGTCATCGCGCAAACCCCACACTTCTTCAAGAATAGATTTCCTCGATACCACCCGGCCTCGATTCCGAATCAGGTGCCGGAGCAACTCTGATTCCATGACCGTGAGGTGTACGGTTGTCCCTTTGGCGCGAAGCTCAAGATTGCCGAAATCGATAGTGCACCCATCAAAACTGAATTCTCCGAATTCCTGGCCGGAACTGTCTTGCGAATTCAATGCGGGCTCGACTGCAGTGACGTTCTGCTCGGAAACAGGTAGGTGCTGCATCCACTGACGCCGACGTAACAACCCCTGCAACCGGGCAAGCAGGATCGGCAGCTCAAATGGCTTTGCGAGGTAATCATCCGCACCAGACGCGAACCCCTTGAGCACATCCTCAGGGCGGCCGCGAGCTGTAAGCATCAGGATGGGAATGAAATTCTTCGCCTCGCGCAAGTCAGCCGCTACTGCAAAACCATCCTTGCCCGGCAACATTACGTCGAGGATCATCGCGTCGAAGTTCTGAACTTTTTGCAAGAGTAAGTCGAGAGCAGTTTCTCCATCTAGTGCAATCTGCACAGCATGGCCCTCCGCCTCGAGATTAAATCGCAGACCATGCGCGATATGCGCTTCATCCTCCACGATGAGGACGCGGCTCAAGAAGCTCTCCTGGGCAACTCGAAAATGATGGTCGCACCTTTTCCCTCTCCCGCGCTTTCTGCTGAGACCCGGCCGCCATGGCGCTTGGCAATCGTTCGCACCAGAAAAAGCCCCAGGCCTGTTCCCCGTATTTGAGGCAGGGCACGACCGGGGACCCGATAGAAGCGCTTGAAAATGCTTTTGAGCTCTGCCGGAGGGATTCCGACGCCGCGATCCGTAACTCGCAGCACCAGCCTTTTCTGCTCTTCCAGATCGAGCTGGACCGAAACGTCAACATTCCCACCCGAGTACTTCACCGCGTTATCCAGGATGTTCGAGACAGCCGTACGGAGGTCTTCTGGGTCGCCGTTTACTTCCGAGCCAGTGCCGTTGAGGGATGATTCGTAACGCAGTGCACCACTCTGCAGGTGGTGACTGCCGCAGGCAACTTCCACGCAGCGTTCCACGAGCGCGTTGAAATCCACCTCAACGAGATGTTTCTTGCGTCCAGGTATCTCGCCTGCCTTTAAAACTTGCTCAACCGTGTTCATCAGGCGATCGGTGTCTTTGAGCATGAGACCGTAGAACTCTTGCCGCTGGCCATCCCGAAGCTCCCTGCGTTGCAGAGTCTGCAAATATAAGCGAAGGGAGGCAATGGGAGTCTTGAGCTCGTGGGTTACAGCGTTG
>DATJHT010000136.1:0-13787 GCA_035493765.1 Terriglobales bacterium | reverse complement strand
GTCCTTTTTTCAGGAGTCTCTTTCAGTGAATTCAACCTTAAAAACGGTTCTCTTCTGGGCAGTCATTCTCGGGTCCGCCCTGGTGTTGTGGCAAGTAGTCAAGAACGCGAACTCTGGCCAAAAAGTGGTTGAGCTCAGCTCGGCCCAGTTTTTGACGGAAGTTGATCAGGGTAACGTCAAGGAAGTCACGATCAACGGCCTGGAAGCCACTGGCAAAGAAGCCAACGGCCAGAGCTTCCATACCAGCGTTCCCTCGAATTATCCCGACATGTATAAGGAGTTCCGCGAAAAGGGCGTGAACTTCACCGTGAAGGACGTGAGCAACGGCAGTTGGAGCTGGCTGGTCAATCTTGCGCCTTTAGCGCTTCTGGCGGCGCTCTGGTATTTCATGATCCGCCAGATGCAGACCGGCGGGAACAAGGCGCTGTCGTTCGGCAAGAGCCGCGCGCGCCTGCTCTCCATGCAGCAGAAGAAGGTGACGTTTAAAGATGTTGCCGGCGTGGATGAAGCCAAGGAAGAGCTGCGCGAGATTATTGAGTTCCTCCGCGAAGCGCAAAAATTCCAGAAACTAGGTGGGCGCATTCCGAAAGGCGTGCTGCTGGTCGGACCTCCGGGAACAGGCAAGACCTTGCTGGCCAGAGCTGTTGCCGGTGAAGCTAACGTTCCCTTCTTCTCGATCTCGGGCTCAGACTTCGTAGAAATGTTTGTCGGCGTGGGCGCGTCGCGGGTGCGCGACCTGTTTGAGCAGGGCAAAAAGAATGCTCCTTGCATCATTTTCATTGATGAGATTGACGCTGTTGGGCGTCACCGCGGCGCTGGCCTTGGCGGCGGACACGATGAACGCGAGCAGACTCTGAATCAGTTGCTGGTCGAGATGGATGGCTTCGAGTCAAACGAGGGCGTCATCCTGATGGCGGCCACGAACCGCCCGGATGTGCTCGATCCGGCGCTGCTGCGGCCGGGACGCTTCGACCGACGGGTTGTAGTCAACCGGCCGGATGTTCGCGGTCGCGAAGAAATTCTTCGGGTACACACCCGCAAAATTCCTTTGGCGGATGATGTAGATCTTTTTGTTCTGGGGCGCGGCACACCGGGATTCTCCGGTGCCGACTTGGCAAACATGGTCAATGAAGCTGCACTGGCGGCTGCGCGTCAGAACCGCAAGGCTGTCCTGATGTATGACTTCGAACTGGCCAAGGACAAGGTGCTGATGGGCGTCGAGCGCAAGTCGCTCCTGCTTTCGGACGAAGAAAAGAAAGTTACGGCCTATCACGAAGCGGGACACGCGCTGGTTGCGGCGAAGCTGCCGAATTCCGATCCTTTGCACAAAGTCACAATCATTCCTCGCGGAATGGCTCTGGGCGTGACCATGCAGCTTCCGATCGACGACAAGCACAACTACACTAAGGAATATCTCGAGACCGAAATCGCGATCATGATGGGTGGGCGTCTGGCTGAAGAAATTTTCCTCAACCAGATGAGCACCGGCGCTGGCAATGACATTGAACGTGCGACCGAACTTGCCCGCAAGATGGTTTGCGAATTCGGCATGAGCGATCTGGGCCCACTGACGTTCGGCAAGAAAGAAGAGCAGATATTCCTGGGCCGCGAAATCAGCCAGCATCGCGATTACAGCGAAGCTACTGCCATCAAGATTGACGATGAAGTGAAGCGGCTGATTGGCAAGGGATACGAGACTGCCAAAGGCATTCTGGGCGCGAATCATGACACCCTGGTCAGGATTGCGTTGGCACTGCTGGAGCGCGAAGTGCTCGACGCGAACGAGATCAAGATGCTGATCGACGGCAAGGACTTGCCTAAGATCGTTCCTCCGCCAAGGTCCGACGATAGTGGAGTGCAGCAGGTTCTAAAGCCGGAGCCGGGACGTCCGGGGCTGAAGGGCGGAGAGCATCCGGCGCCAGCCTAAAGCAATTGAATATTCAAAACAATAAGGCGGCCCCTCGGCCGCCTCTTCTGTTTCATCCGATGGTCAGAAAAACTGTCCTGCACGCGTAATCTAACCGCTGCCAACTTTTATGGTGCCGGTAGTGGTTCTTGTTCGTGGCGCAACTCTTGTGTTCGCTAGACTGAGCTTGGTGATAGAACTCCGGGCCTTCGCTACAGCCGTCTTGCGCACTCCTGTCTTGGCTTTATCGCCCAAGCCGCTGCCGGTCAGTGACTTTTTCTCGATCGACATGAAAGCTCCTTTCTGATTGCGCGTCAATCGAACCACGCGATCTTGATCGCCGTGAGGGTAGCAGAACCCTGTAATCGTGTCTTGTAAAAAATAAAGGCGGCCCCAAGCGGCCGCCCTTATTTTCAAAACTGCGCTTTGCTACGGGAGAACGATGATTCGGCCTTTCATTCCGAGGTCATCGTGCAAAGCGCAAATATAGGGATAAACACCGGCGGTCGTGAATGTGATCCGAAACCGGGTTGTTCCCAGCGCAGCCCGCGGCAGCCCGATTCGCTCCTGCGGCGCCGAAATGATGAATCCCGAATGCACGCTGTCAGAAGTCGAAGTGATAGTTGCGTGCAGGGCGCCATCTGCGTCGAGGCTCACATTGCCGGAGGGAGGCATGGGATCAGCAGGCTCGGTGCCGAACGTGATGGTGTGCGGCGTAATCGGATCGAAGTTCGTCCACTCGACCGTTGTGCCGGCGTGAATCACCAGTTCAGGTTCGATAAAGCGCATGACTGAAACCGTGTCATGCCCGCCGCCGTTAGCGACAATCTTTCCGACTCCAACTGCGACGCCGTTTGCCGAGTGCCGGTGCGCACCCGAAAGGTCGGGTGCGTTCAGCAGATCTTCCGCTTGCTGCGCTGCCTGCTGGTTGTAGAAGGCCTGGTTATGAGGGAGCGGCGCTGAGTTAGCCAGAACGTGCACGACGCCTGTCATGTCCTCATGGACCAGACAAGTCAACTTGAAGTTACCCACGGTGGGGAACATTACAGTAAATGTTTGCCCCGTGGTCATTGGAGGCGTGCTCACGCAGGCGGATCCGTCAAACATCGCGCTGCCGATGGCAAATCCGGGGCAGCCCACGGGAAATGGCAACCGTACTTGCCCTGCCATCAGGAACGTGACGGTGTGAATTTCGTCAACTTCGAAAGTCCACGTGACGCTGTCGCCTTCATGGATCCAGATTTCGTTGGGTAGAAAGGCAAGCGCCTGGCGTCCTTTGTTATTAGTATTCGCGCCAACTTTGGCCTGCCACTGCGCACCAAAAGCGGGCGACAGAGCCAGCAGGAAAACAAAAAGCCCTAACGTCAGATTGGAACCTGGTCTTTTCATAATTTTCTCCGTCTTGAATCGCACGTTCAATCTGGAGCTTGAGAAGCCACAGAATATCGGCCCGAACAATAGCGGAAAAGACCCTGAGATGCAAGTGGGAAGCCGAGTTTGGCCAGGTTTCCACGCACAGTAATCGTCCGTCGCCAATGACGTGTTTCGGTTCCCTGTAACCATTTGGAGCACATCCGAAACCCGGCGTGATCCCGAAACATCTGATCCGTCTCCCCGTGTGCAGAGCAGCCCCGGCACAGCAGCCGGGGCACTGCATTCAGCAGCCCTTGAACGAGATGAACTCGCCTTGTGGCTGCGGCAACACCGGCGTGAATTGTTTGAATGTGAACGGCCTGCTGGTATCGAAACCGGCAGCCGAGGCGGCATTCGGATCGGCAAACGGCGTCAGCGCGGCGACAGCCTGGGAGATGTGGTCCCAGCAGAGTGTGCGCTCGTAGCCGTTATTGTTCGGCGGATCGACGCTTTCGGCGACGCCCTGTGCTCCACTAACGGTTTCGATGGGGCCGCCGTCAACCGAGGCGACTCCAGGGGCAACGACGCGCGCCAGCGTGCGATGGTCGCTTTCAATGCCCATGATGCGAGCCGATGTCACGCGCAGGTCTGGAGTGCTGAAGCGGCGGACACCGACCAGGTAAGCAGCAATGAACGCGTCTTCCAGAGTGACCAGAATGTTGAGCGTGGTCTGCGCGTTAGTGAACATATCGGGCGGATAGTAGAACGTAGTGAACGGGCTGGCCTTGCCGCTGGCCGATTGCTCGAGCAGGTAATGGGACATTTCTTCGTTGCGGGCGGCGCGGAGATAGCCTTGGTCGTCGTCGGCAAGATTCTTGAAAAAGGGTGCGGTCTCAATGATGTTGGTGTAGGTGGTTACGGCTAAGGCCTCGGCGATTTCTGCCGCGATAAGAATTTCGCGGTCTCCGGGGGTCAGGCCGCCGCCGCGTTTCTTGGGCATATCGGATGCTTCGGCGGCGCGTAACAGGCCGCCGAAGGCCGATGACCCGGCGAACGCCAGGGCGGAAACGCTGGCGCCATAAAGGGACGCGCGTTTAAAGAAGGAGCGCCGGTCAGGATTCTGCGGAGCTTCTACGATCGGAAGGGCTTTTTCGTCTGACATGATTTTCTCCTGAGAGTGTGAGGGGAGTGTCGGGGAAGCCGCTTTGCGCAGCAGCGTGGCGTTTCGCACTCCTCGTACATGCTGAGTACGGGCGGGGCGCAAGAATGGATTGCGGAAAGCAGAATTTTTGAGAATTCCTGCTCGGCCGTGATTTTCCGTTACGATGGAAGGGTGAGAGGCAAGTGGACTGCATACAAAGTAATTGGTCTGGTCTTGCTGGCGACAGCTGCGTTTGGGCAGCAGCCGAAGTCCCCGGCGAAAATGGCCAGCGGAAGCTGCGGACCATTGACGGGCCAAATGTTGAAGTGTCCGCGGTTCGGTTTCACCTACAGCGTCCCATTCGGATGGGTCGACCGTACCGGTGACATGCAGGCAGGCGCAAGCGGATCACAGTCTGCAAGCCAGCAACCAATGGCACAGTCCGCAGGATCAGAGACGCTGCTTGCGCTGTTCGAGCGGCCTCCGGAAGCTGCTGGCGAGACCATCAACTCGGCGGTGGTGATTGCGGCGGAGAGCCTGAAGGATTATCGGGGAATCAAGGTCGCAGCCGACTATCTCGGACCGGTGAGCGAACTGGCCGAGCAGCGTGGCTTCAAAGTCGTGAATGAACCCTACGAGTTCACCGTCGGAATGAGGCGCCTGGCGCGGGCCGATTACAGCAAGGAACGCGGTAAGCTGGCCATGTGGCAGAGCACGCTGGTGACGATTGAGAAAGGCGAGATCGTCTCGTTCACATTTGTGGGCGGAAGTGAAGATGAAATCGAGGAACTGCTCGGGGAGTTGAGATTCGGGGCGAGAATGTCGAGGGCAGGAAATCCGCCGTAAATCAAGAGCAAGAGCTTTTAACCGCAGAGGACGCAGAGAAATCCGAACAGAGAGTTTGAGGCGAAAAGCGGTACTTTCTTGATGGGACGCGTCAATTGTGTTTTGGACGTCTTTCGGGCTCTTACCACTTCTGAATGTGAGTGAACTATGAAATTAACTTTTGCTTCAGCTGTCCGCCGTTTCCTTTTTGTTGCCGCCGTTTGCGTAAGTGTTGCGAGCTTTGCGAGCGGCAAGCATTACGTCATGTATGTGGGAACTTACACCGGTAAAGGCAGCGAAGGGATTTACGCCTATCGCTACGACGCCGGATCGGGCACCGTCTCGCCAATCGGGCTGGCTGCGAAAACAGATAATCCGTCATTCCTGGCCGTCGCTGCGGGTCGCAAATTCCTATACGCGGTGCACGAGACGCATGATTATCAAGGTCAGGCGAGCGGCGGGGTCGCGGCGTTTGCGATTGATCGCGTCACAGGCAAGCTGGAAAAGTTGAACGAAGTCGCTTCGCGCGGAGCTGATCCTTGCTTCATCTCTTTCGACCGATCGGGCAAGTACCTGTTGGTAGCTAATTACAGCGGAGGAAATGTTGCTGTGCTCCCGATTCTTTCCGATGGACGTTTGGGAGAGGCATCATCGGTAGTCAAAGATGAGGGTCCTTTAGGGCCGAACAAAGAACGGCAAGAAGCCGCCCACGCACACTGGGTTGAAACTACTGCGGGAAACCGATTTGCGTACGTAGCAGATATTGGTCTCGATCGCGTCCTGATTTATAAATTCGATTCGAGTAATGGCTTATTGAGTTCCGGAGATCCGGGCGCGGTAAAAACCACAACAGATAAGAGTGTATTCTCCGCGACGCTGGCGCCGGGCACAGGACCACGGCGCGTTGCGTTTTCCAGTGACGGCAGGTTCATGTATGTGCTCGGAGAAATGGACTCCACGGTAACTGTCTTCGCCAACGATAAGAAAGAAAGCTTTCGTTCCATACAGAAAATCTCAACTCTGCCTGCCGGATTTTCCGGAGACAATACCGGCGCGGAGATTGCGATGCATCCTAACGGAAAATTCTTATATACCTCGAATCGCGGCGACGACAGCATTGCCTTATTCTCGATTGATCATTCCAGCGGAAAGCTTGCATTTATTGATCGGTTTCCCACCCACGGAAAACAGCCGCGTTTTTTTACGCTCGACCCCTCGGGCTCGCGCCTGCTGGTGGCAAATCAGAGCACCGGCAATATTGTGGAATTGAAAATTAACCCGGCGACCGGAAGGCTGACGAGCGCAGGAGAAGTGGCCAAAGTTTCGTCACCAGTGAGCATCGTATTCGTGGACGAAGACTGAAGGCACATTTGCAGTAGTTGGCTGCCGACCTACCTGCTCGTGATAGCCGAGTGCACTCGTACTATTCCAGGGCTTCCGGGTGAAGCCCGATGTTCTTCTCTCCGGCGGCCTTCTTCTCGTTGTACTTCTTCATCCATGCTTCCCAGCTTTTGCCCGCGGCGGTGTCTTTGCCGGTGAAGGCGAGCGCAGCAATGTCAGAGTAGGAGATTGAGAGTTTCTCATTGCCCGACTTCGGATAAAGACGGACGGCGGAGTCGGCTAGTGATTTTCCACTGCGGCGGTCGAAGATGTAGCCCTCGATCTTTTCCCCGCTCTTAAGAGTGATCGAAACGTCGCCGCGATAATCGAAGGCCTTTTCGAGGGCGGCACGGACTTCATCGTCGCTCGCGAGCTGCGGAATCCAGCCTTCAAGATTTTCGCGCTCACGTCCGGGCGCGTGTTCGAGTTCTTCGGGATTAACGCCGCGCTGGGGTACGCTCATGATATCCGTGGGTGTCCGCTACTCGGGTAATCGCAGGACGGGAGCCTCGGTGCGGCAACAAACGCCATACTGCTGCCAGAGACGAAACCAGGGGCTTTGCGCGAGCTTTTCGTCGTGCCTTCGATTCGCGGCCGCAACATCACTGGGCGTCAATGGACGGATGTCCGACAGCGAGAACATGTCTTCCAGTTGCTCGATGTCCGCTATGGTCCGTTCGACGTCCAATCTTTTCTCCGGCTTAAGCCCGCGTTTCCTCTAAGGACTGCGTTTCAATTTGCACCAGCGGCCCCGCATGCTCGGTTGAAGACATCTCATCGAGCAGGCGCAAAGCGCCGGGATCTTCGTAGCGATTGAACAGCGTCGCCTTTACGGTGTCCATGAAACCGCGGAGGGAGCCGAACGTCTCGTTGACTGCTGACGCCTCGTATCCGCTGTGCACCATGCAATTGGCGCAGCGCGGATTGCCGGATTCAGTGCCGTAGTTCTGCCACTCGGTGGTTTCGATCAGCTCTTTGAATGTGTCCGCGTAACCGTCTTGGAGCAAATAGCACGGCTTCTGCCAGCCGAAGATGTTGTAAGTGGGCATGCCCCAAGGTGTGCAGGCGTAATGCCGCTTGCCCATCAGGAACTCGAGAAACAGAACCGACTGGTTAAAGCGCCAGGTCTTCTTGCGATTCGCCAGGATCGAACGGAACAGTTTTCGCGTGCGGGCGCGGCCGAGAAAATGCTGCTGGTCGGGAGCTTTGTCGTAAGAGTAGCCGGGCGAGAGCATCATGCCTTCTACGCCCAGCTCCATCATTTCGTCAAAGAATGCGCGCACGCTCTTGGGATCGGCGCCGTCGAACAGGGTTGTATTAGTGGTTACGCGGAAGCCGCGATTCACGGCTTCGCGAACACCTTCGAAGGCTTTGTCGTAGCCGCCTTCGAGGCACACCGACAGGTCATGGTGTTCGCGCTGGCCGTCGAGGTGAATGCTGAAAGTCAGGTATTTCGAAGGCTTGAAGAGATGGATTTTTTCTTTTAGCAGCAGCGCGTTGCTGCAGAGATAAATATATTTCCTGCGCGTGACCAGGCCTTCAACGATCTCCGCGATCTGCGGATGCAGCAGTGGTTCACCGCCTGGGATCGATACCATGGGCGCGCCGCACTCGTCCACGGCTTTGAAGCACTCTTCTGGCGTGAGCTGGCGCTTCAGAATGTGCGCGGGATACTGGATCTTGCCGCATCCGGCGCAGGCCAGGTTGCAGCGGAACAAAGGCTCAAGCATCAGCACGAGCGGGTACTGCTTGCGTCCGGCAAGCTTCTGCCCGACAACATAGCTGGCGACCGTCCACATCTGGGATACGGGGACACTCATAACTTTCTATATATGTTATCAGGTGAACTAGTCAGCTATTAGCTTTCGCTGATTAGATCCTAGCTCCTACGAAAGCCCTTTTTACCACATGGCACGCCGAGGAAACTTCGGCCATTAGTTCTTGGCGGCCTCTGCGTTCTCTGCGGTTAAAAGCTTTGATTTTTGCCGAAAAACCGCCTGAAACCAGCAGTTTACCGAGCCGGTTCGGGGCTCGAAAAGCAGGCTGAAATGTGGTAAAATTCAAAGTAGTCAAAGATGCCATAAGTTGTTGGAATTTCAGTAATTTGTGGGAACTTTTAGGGCATCAAAGAAGGGCGCTGGGAGAATCCCTGACTTCCGCGTTTCAGGTACCCCGAAACGTGTGCATCCAGAACAGGATCATTCTCTCCTAAATCTGAATGGCGACGAAAGAAATCAATCCAGCAATTCTCGACGACAAACCCGATTCCAAAGCTAAGGACGGCAAAGCTGCCGGCGGCAATGGCGACTATACCGCCGACTCGATCAAGGTTCTCGGCGGCATGGAAGCCGTGCGCAAGCGTCCGGCAATGTACATCGGATCCACCGGCGAGTTGGGTCTGCACCACCTTGTCTATGAAGTCGTGGACAACTCAGTCGATGAGGCGCTCGCCGGGCACGCCGACAAAATCGACGTCACCATTCATATCGACAATTCGATCACAGTTGTAGATAACGGACGCGGTATTCCCGTCGATCCCATGGATATTGACGGAGAAAAAATTCCTGCCGCCCAGGTCGTGATGACCACGCTGCATGCCGGCGGGAAATTTGATTCTTCAACTTATAAAGTTTCCGGCGGATTGCACGGCGTTGGTGTTTCCTGCGTGAACGCCCTCAGCGAAGAACTTGACCTTGAAATTTGGCGCGACGGTTTTACCTGGGAGCAGACCTATTCGAAGGGCGAGCCGACCAGCAAACTGAAGAAGACCGGCGCAGTGAAAGCGAAACGCGGGACGAAAGTCCATTTCCTGCCGGACCGAAGCATATTTACGGAGACGCAGTACAACTATGACACGCTGGCGCAGCGGCTGCGTGAGCTTGCGTTTCTGAACAAGGGTCTGCTGATCACGCTCACCGACGAGCGCGCGACCGATTCGAAAACCGGCGAAGCGAAGTCTGCCGAACTTAAGTACAACGGCGGTATCGCGGAATTTATCAAGCACCTGAATCGCGGCAAGTCGGTCCTCCACGATAAACCCATCTACATGGAAGCGGAGCGGGATGGCGTGGCCATGGAGATCGGGTTGCAATATAACGACGGATATTCCGAGAGCGTGTTCAGCTTCGCCAACAACATCAACACCGTCGACGGTGGATCGCACCTTTCCGGATTTCGTACCTCACTGACTCGCACCATCAATTACGCTGGCCAGCAGATGGGCTTGTTCAAGGACGTAAAAGAAAATCTGACCGGCGACGACGTTCGCGAAGGCCTGGTGGCCGTGATCAGCGTGAAGCTACCGCAGCCGCAGTTTGAAGGCCAGACCAAAGGCAAGCTGAATTCGGATATCGCCGGTACCGTGCAGGCATTCGTCAACGAGCGCCTGGGCGCATTCCTGGAACAGAACCCGACGGTTGGGCGGAAGATCATCAACAAAGCGGTTGACGCTGCTCGCGCCCGTGAAGCCGCACGCAAAGCCCGCGACCTTACGCGCAGAAAGGGCGCTCTCGATGGCGGTGGCCTGCCCGGCAAACTAGCAGATTGCAGTGAACGGCAGCCAGATCGCTGCGAATTGTTCCTGGTCGAGGGTGAATCCGCAGGCGGAACCGCCAAGCAGGGACGCGACCGGCGCTTCCAGGCGATTCTGCCGCTCAAGGGAAAAATCCTTAACGTCGAAAAGGCGCGTTACGACAAGATGCTCGCGCACGAAGAAATTCGCGCCATGATCACGGCGCTTGGCACCGGCATTTCGAAGGAAGATTTCGATGCCACGAAAGTCCGCTATGGCAAAGTCATTCTGATGACTGACGCCGACGTCGACGGAAGCCACATTCGCACGCTGCTGCTCACGTTCTTCTTTCGGCACATGCAGGAGCTGATCAAGCGCGGTAATGTGTTCATCGCGCAGCCGCCATTGTTCTCGATCAAGAAGGGCAAGTCGCTCCAGTACATCAAAGACGAGCGCGAGTTCGACAAAGTCATGGTGAAGCGTGCCGCCGAAGGGATGACGGTGCGTTACGGTGAGGGTGCGGCCAAGCTCGAGGGCGCAGTGCTGGCCAAGTTCATCAATGTACTGAACGAGTATCTCGGTTTTTACGACAAGGTCAACAAGCGCTTGCGGACAGAGCGCGTGACCGCATTGTTGCCCAAGCTCGATCTTTCAAAGCGCGCTGACTTCGAAGGCGACAAGAAAACGCAGCCGAAGAAAATCGAGAAGCTCGAAAAAGAATTGAAGAAGCTGCAAAAAGAATTGCAGTTCAAAGAAGTTGAAGCGCGCTTCGACGAAGAGCACAACCTTTGGGAAGTGCGGTATGTGAATCATCAAGGCGCGGAGCACCTGATCAACTGGGAACTGGCATCGACACCCGAGTACCGGCAGATGCTTTCGAAGTTCAAGCAGATCGAGCCCTACATGGAGCCGCCTTTCGTAGTGGAAACAGTTGCCAAGGGAGCGGCTGGTGGCAATGGGGCCGGCGCCGCTGATGGCGATGGAGCTGCGAGTGAAGATAGTGCGAATGTCCCTGCCGAAGAAGCTGCTCCGAAGAAATCCGCGAAGCCCGCGGGCAAGAAGGCTGCGATCGAGGAAGTTGAAAAGGCCACTGCTCGCGAACTGTTCGACTACGTGAAAGCCGAAGGCAGCAAAGGCTACGACATCAAACGCTACAAAGGACTGGGCGAAATGACCGCGCCGCAGCTTTGGGAGACCACCATGGATCCCGAGCGGCGCACGCTGCTTTCCGTCAGACTGGAAGACATCGCTGAGTGCGAAACCATCTTCACCACCCTGATGGGCGAAGACGTGGAAGCCCGCCGCAAGTTCATCGAAGAAAATGCGCTGGATGTGAAGAATTTGGATATCTGATTGTGTGGGGCGGGCGCCTTCGCCCGCCTGTTTTCCGCAGTCCCTACCACTAATACGCAAAGAATTTGCGCAAACTAAGCTGAAGGTGCTCGAAGGGCCGGAACTTTATGTCCACAGCCACCCAACGATGCGTCCAACTCTGAATTCTGATCGCCCTTTTCGCGTCTTCCCCTTCCTTTCTCCAACTTCACCCCTGTCCTAAATTCTGGCGTGAACATGCTACAGCTTTTCCTTAACCTTCCGATGATGGGGTGGGAGTGCAAACGCCGAATGTCGAACCAACGGTTCGCAGATCGGCGATTTCGCGTTCCTCAAAAGGAATGGGCTGAAAATGAAAAAGCAAATCCGGAAGCTTGTAGGCGTCGCGATACTGCTGACCGCAGCCGCGGCAAGTGGCCAAATTGCTCATCAGGTACAGGTAACTGTGCCGTTCTCGTTCATGGCCGGAGGAAAGGTTTCACCCGCAGGGCAGTACAAAGTGGAATTCGACTATACCCGGGACCTGCTCACTCTAAGCTCAGACAACTTTAAAACCTTCCTGCTCACAACCACCACAGTTCACTCCGGCGAAACCCGCAGCTATCTGCGCTTTCACCGCTTCGGGGGCGAATGGTTTCTTCAGACGGTGACGTTCGATGGAGTGGCGCAGAACGTGCCCATCGGAAAGCATCAACGGGAGATCATGATCGCAAGCAAGTCTTCGAGTGGCCCACCCCTCATTGCTGACATTGCCGTTCACTAGTTCCTGTCAACTTAAAACTTAATTCCGGGCCGGCTGATTTCGCCGGTCCGGGTAATCTGTTACCTGGCCACAACGTTCAACATTCCCTGCAAGGCCGCATCCCGCCTGCGTTCTCTGGATAGGGCCGGAGATTCCTCCCCATTCCAGGCCCCTACACATTCGGGAGGCTTTAAATGAAAACTGCTTTGGGGCTTTTGCGGGAGTCTTGGTTGCGGCAGGTATTGTTATTGCAGGCGTTTTCACATCAGACACGGCGGCGCTGGATTTCAGCGAGCGTGAGTTTTGCACTGCTGCTTTTGATCTCTGATTTTTCTCCAGTACGCGCAGCGAATTCTGCGGAAGAGGCCGCGCTCGTCAAGTCGGGAGCGACGCCGGCCAGATCTTTTGCCGCGCACAATACATCTGTTGCTGACGACGCTGCGCAACAGGTTGCGACAAGCGAGCCGGGGACCGCTCTCACCATCTACAACCAGAATTTCTTTGTGGCCCGTGAAGTTGTGCCGCTTGATCTGAAAGCCGGAGTGAACGAGGCACAGTACACCGGAGTGGCAGCGCACCTGGAGCCAGATTCGGTGATCCTGCGCGATCCCGGCGGTCGGGCCTTGCAGATTTTGGAGCAAAATTACCGCAACGATCCGGTGACGCAGGAATTGCTGCTGTCGTTTTATGAAGGCAAGACGATCGACTTCGCGGTGGGGCGGAACGCTGATGGCAGCGATGTAAAACTGAAAGGCAAGGTCATTCGCAGCGGCTTCGTGCCGACCACCTACGTCAACGGATATCCGCAGCAGGTCTCGACGCAGCCGATCATTGAAGTAGATGGCGTGCTGCGCTTTGGATTGCCGGGCCAGCCGATCTTTCCCGCATTGAGTGCAGATTCAATCCTGAAGCCAACATTGAACTGGCAGCTCGAAACCAACCAGCCGGGCAAGTTCGATGCCGAGATTTCCTATGTAAGTGGCGGAATGACCTGGCAATCGGATTACAACGTGGTGGTGCAGGACGATCCGGGAAAGAAGACCGATCTGCTCGACATGATCGGGTGGATCACCATGCAAAACCACAGCGGCAAAACCTTTGAGAATGCACGCATCAAGCTGCTGGCAGGAGATGTAAGCAAGGTTCAGGCGAACACGATGTCGGGACGTGTGTACGCGGCCGAGGCGAAAGCGATGGATATGGCGGCTCCGATGGCGCCGCCGGTCCAAGAGAAATCGTTTGATGAATTTCATCTCTATACCTTGCAGCGGCCAACCACGCTGCGCGACGAAGAAACCAAGCAGGTGGAGTTTGTCGGCGCGACGGGAATTCATGCCAAGCGGCTGTTCATCTACGACGGAGCGCAGACCGGTCAGTATGGGTACTACAACTTCGAGCAAATCCGCAATGATCCAAACTACGGTACGGCCTCGAATCCGAAAGTGTGGGTAATGGAGGAGTTCAAGAACGCGGATACAAACCACCTCGGCATTGCGCTTCCCAAGGGCAAGCTGCGCTTTTACCGTCGCGATACTGATGGCCATCTGGAATTTGTCGGCGAGAACATGATCGACCACACGCCAAAAGACGAGACGAT
>DATJHT010000135.1:0-22022 GCA_035493765.1 Terriglobales bacterium | reverse complement strand
CCAGATTTGCCGTCAGTTGATTTCGTCTCTTGCGAGTTGTCGCTGAAGGCGAGCATGGTGCCGTCGGGAGAAATGCCGTGATCGTTATTCAGATGATTCGCAGAGCTGGTGTTCAGGACTTCAGGCTTGCCGCCTGACGTTGGCAGTTTTTCCAAATGTCCGCTGCGGTTGAACAAAAAATACTCCCCGTCGCGAGACCAGTTGGGAGCTTCAAAGCGTTCCGGCGCAAAATACACCACCTGGCGATCGCCGGAATCTATCGGCACCGTTTCGAGGGTGCTGTAAAGAACCGGCTGTCCGGAAGACGGAGGCAGCCCCTTTAATTCCACATTCTCAAAGGTGGCCTGCTCGACCGCATTCTTATCGTGCGCGCAAACCCCGATTCCGGCGTAGAAATCCCCTTCGAGTGGAATGCGAATGGATTCGCCGTCGTAGATGGGAAGGTCGCCGGACATGGGTGGGGCAACCGACATATAGACGTAATTGCCACGACGAGTAAGGCGCAGAAGTGCTTGGGCAAGGTTAACGTTGGTCTTGGCACCGCCACTTTCCATGTCAATGGTCGCCAGACTTGCCTTTTGAGAAATGATTTCACCCGTCTCGCCGGCCGTTTCGTCCCGATACTGCAGCGCAAGAAGTCCGTTCCCGTGAAGCGCGATGTCCACGTACACAGAATTGTTATCAAGTGATTGACGAAAAGCCAAAACGGCTTTCTTGTGCTCACTGCCGTTCGAATTCAGAAATCTGACGAGAGCCGTCAGCTGCACATCGCCCGAGACTTTTTTCCACGCGAATTGAAATTCGTCGTGCGTGGTCCACATGTTCTCGCCGCTACCAGTGAGGGTATAGGCTTTCTTCTCAGGATCGTACGTCGCCGTACCCGCGTGCAGAACCGTGCCGACGTCCGAATGATTGTCGAAAATTCCGACTGGCTGTTGAGCCAGTACCGTGCTCGCCAACAGAATAGAAACAACCAAGGCGGTTGCTCTGAGCATGAATGCATCTCCTAGCGATCGTCACACAAGTTAGTGGCATCATCACCGATTGTCAATCGAGCGAAAAGGGCTTCAACCGCAAGGGGTGCAGGAACTCCGCTGAATGCGCAGAGAAATGAAATCCAGAATTATTTACTCTTGATTGGCTTTTGACCCGCTCTACACCCTTTGAATTTCGCGCGTCGTCGAACTTCACGTTCTTTGCGCTCAAAGGTTTTGAGTTGCGCCTCCCGTTTTTCTGATAAAACTGTGTGCTGTCACTCGACACAACTATGAAAAAACTTTCTTTCCTTCTCGCCGCTTTATGCTCGCTGCTCACTGCCGTCTCGTTTGCACAATCCGATGTATCCAAGGGCCTCGCCCTCACACCGCCTATGGGCTGGAATACCTGGAACAAATTCGCCTGCAACGTCAGCGACGAACTTGTTCGCGGCATGGCGGATGCGATGGTTAAGTCCGGCATGAAAGATGCCGGCTATCAGTATGTCGTTATTGACGATTGCTGGCAGGTTTCACGTGATGCGCAGGGCAGCATTGTCGCCGACGCGCAGCGTTTTCCTCACGGAATCAAAGCGGTCGCAGACTACGTTCATTCACTCGGGCTAAAGTTCGGCATCTACTCCGACGCCGGAGCGCTGACCTGCCAGAAGCGTCCAGCCGGACTTGGCCACGAGTACCAGGACGCGCGCACCTATGCGTCATGGGACGTTGATTATCTGAAATACGACTGGTGCAACACGCTGCCCGGGCAAGACGCACGCTCGTCGTACGCCAATATCCGCCAGGCGCTCGATGCCAGTGGCCGACCGATTGTGCTCAGTATTTGCGAGTGGGGCACGCATCAACCTTGGCTGTGGGGAAAAGAGGCCGGCGGCAATCTGTGGCGGACAACCGGCGACATCCAGGACCACTGGGCCGGACAGCAGAAGTGGCCAGACGGGAGCTGCTGTTCGAACGGCATGCTCGATATTGCCGACCAGAATGAACCCCTTTACTCCGCGGCCGGGCCGGGGCACTGGAACGATCCCGACATGCTCGAAGTCGGCAATGGCGGCATGACAACGACCGAATACCGCTCTCACTTCAGTCTATGGGCGCTCATGGCCGCTCCGCTCATGGCAGGCAACGACCTCCGCAGCATGACCCCGGAAATCCGTGACATTCTCACCAATAAAGAAGTGATCGCGATTGATCAGGACTCGCTCGGTCGGCAGGGCCGACGCGTGGCTAAAGATGGCCATCTCGAAGTCTGGGCGAAGCAATTGAAGAACGGCGACCGCGCAGTGATTCTGCTGAATCGCAGCAGTTCCGCCCAGCAGATAACCGCGAACTGGGAGCAGCTAGGCTATCCAGAACATTTGAGCGCCTCTGTTCGCGATCTGTGGACCCACAAAGACCTGGGCAAATCCACGGGCAAGTTTTCAGCTCAGGTGGAGAGCCACGGAGTAGTGATGGTGACAGTAAGGCCGTAGTTGAAGCGTTTATGACCGGAGTTCGTCATCCGCATCGCGGACGATGAGCTGGCTATTCAGGTGAAGCCTTCCCGGCATCGGCAACACAGGATCGGGTCTCAGAGCCGTTATACTCTGAATCCGATGCTCGCCTTCGTCACCGGAGCCACAGGATTTGTCGGCAGCCACGTGGCTCGCGCACTCACGGACCAGGGCGCTGACCTGCGCTTGCTGATTCGCGCCGGCAGTAACACCAGTAACATCGCCGAGCTTCGCGCGGAACTTGTCACTGGAGACCTGCGCGAGCCGGCATCGCTCGAAAGGGCTGTTGCTGGATGCGATGCTGTCTTCCACGTCGCTGCCGACTATCGGCTGTGGGTCCGGGATCCTGAAGAAATGTATCGCGCCAACGTTGAAGGCACCCGAGCCATTCTCGAAGCCGCGCAAAAGAACAGGGTCCGACGCGTGGTTTATACCTCCAGCGTCGCAACCATGGGATTCACCTCGAACCGCCAGCTCGCGGACGAAGACTCTCCTGTCTCGCTGGAGGATATGATCGGGCCGTATAAACGCTCGAAGTTCATGGCCGAACAGGTTGCAATTGAGGCCGCTCGCTCCGGACAGGACGTGGTAATCGTCAACCCCACGACGCCAATTGGAGAGCGCGATATCAAACCGACGCCGACAGGACGCATCGTTCTTGATTTCCTGAAAAAGAAGTTTCCTGCTTACGTTGATACCGGACTCAATCTGGTTGACGTTAAGGCTTGCGCGCTGGGACACATCGCAGCCTTCGAGAAGGGCCGCAGCGGGGAGCGCTACATCCTCGGCGGAGAAAACTTGACGTTAAAGCAGATTCTCGACAAGCTGGCTGCGATCACGGGTCTTCCCTCCCCTGCGATTCGTGTGCCATATTTCGTGGCGCTCGCGACGGGTGTTGTGGATGAAATATTTACAGGGCGCATCCGTGGCCGCGAGCCGCGCGCGACCATTGACGCCGTCCGCATGGGGCGCAAGAAAATGTTCGTGACGTCATCCAAAGCCGAGCGCGAATTGGAATGGAAGACGGTACCCGTGGACGCTGCGCTCGGTCGTGCCGTTAAATGGTTCCGCGAAAACGGGTATGTTTGAACTTTTTTCGCCTCAAAGCAACACGGATATATGAATTATTTCGAGCAAGAATAAATCCGTGCGAATCGGTGTTCATCGGAGGCGATCGAGTTCTGCCTGGAGCGTTTCAACTTGCCGAAAATTGCCATTATCGCCGCACTTGAGCACGAGCTACGTCCGTTAATCAAGCACTGGCCGCAGACCCGTGCTCAACATGACGGCCACAGCTTTGTTTTTTACGAATCAACCTATGCGGCGGCCGTCTGTTCGGGAATCGGCCCCGAACCGGGACGCCGTGCGGCGGAAGCAATCATCGCCAAATACTCGCCCGAGATTCTCATCTCGGCCGGTATCGCCGGAGGTCTGACGCCCGAGCTCAAGCTGGGCGAAACTATTTTCCCCGCCACGGTCATTGATGCGCGAGATAGCAGTCGGCACCGAACCTCCATTCACCACGCACCGATCGGCAGCACTCCCCTGGCAAAAACTATCGTGGTCAGCTATCCGGAAATTGCTGGCGCCGAACAGAAGCTGAAGTTGGGAAAGGCCTATGGCGCTCACGCCGTAGACATGGAAGGCGCGTCCGTTGCCCGCGCCGCTGAGGCGCATGGCCTTCCGTTTGTCGCCATCAAATCCATCTCGGATGTCGTAAACTTCGAGTTGCCGGAAATGATGCCCTTCTTCCGCGACGGTCAATTTCAGACCCTTCCGTTTGTGTTGCATATCACCTTAAGGCCTTGGCTTTGGCCCCAGGTCTTCCGGCTAGCGCGAAATACAAAGCTTGCCTCCGAGAATCTTTGCGCCTGGCTGCGCGAAAGTGCTCTGACTAATACAATACTTCCAGGAGTTCGCGTTCGCACGGGTGAGGCACCCGAAACCCCAACAACTAAGATTTGATCTCATGGGGTCGGGGCACTGCTCCCCACAGCTCTCTCAATATGGCCATTGCACAAGAACTAGTTACAAGCAAAATCCCCGACAAGATCCCTTCAACCATGCTGGCCGCCGTCTATCGCGGCGTGAATGAAGTACGACTCGAAACCGTCGCCGTTCCTGAAATCGGCGCTGGTGAGATTCTGGTCAGAGTTCACACCTGCGGCATCTGCGGGACGGACCTGAAGAAGATTGCCACCGGTTCGCATTCTGCCCCACGCATATTCGGACACGAAACCTCGGGCACTGTCGCTGCCGTCGGCCCAAACGTTGCGCAATTTGTCGTTGGCGACCGGGTAATGGTTTTTCACCACATCCCTTGCGGCGAATGTTATTACTGTCGGCAGAAAACCTTCGCTCAGTGTGAAACTTACAAAAAAGTCGGCTGCACCGCCGGATTTGAACCGTCTGGCGGGGGTTTTGCCCAATATGTCCGCGTCATGGAATGGATCGTGCGTAAAGGCACGGTTCGAATTCCAGAGGGAATATCGTTTGATCAGGCCTGTTTCGTAGAGCCGGTGAATACCTGTCTCAAGGGCATTGAACGCATGGCAATTCAGCCTGGGGAAACAGTGCTCGCTTTCGGGCAGGGCCCCATCGGTATCATATTGAGCATATTGGCCAAACGTGCAGGGGCACGGGTTATTACTTCCGATTTGTATAGTCAGAGGCTTACAATATCTAAAGCATTCGGACTCCACAATTTAGTGGATGCTTCGCGGCAGGATCCGGTTGAGATAGCGCGTAAGCAAACGGACGGCCGCGGCGCCGACGCTGCAATTCTGGCTGTGGGAAGTAACGGCCTGATTCGGACAGCGATGGATGCGGTGCGTCCGGGCGGCAGGGTTTTGCTGTTCGCTCAGACCCAGCATAGCGAAGCGACTTTCGATCCGGCTGCGGTTTGTATGGATGAGAAAACACTTATTGGCTCTTACAGTGCATCCATTGATCTGCAGGGTGAATCTGTAAGGTTGGTGATGGAACGCGAAATGGATTTTGAGAAGTTGATCAGCCACCGTTTTCCTTTGCAGCAAGCAATTGAAGCTTTGTATTTGGCTGCGCATCCGCAGCCGGATTCCATGAAAATTGTGATCCAGCCTTCCCAGGAAGGACAGCAGTGACCGGAAAGATGACAGCCGCCGTCCTCTACGGCAAAGAGGACGTGAAGATTGAGAAAGTTCCCATCCCTCATGTTGGAGATGGTGAATTGCTGGTCAAGGTACAAGTCGCCCTGACCTGCGGGACCGACCTGAAGGTTTATCAACGCGGCTATCATGCGCGCATGATCGTGCCGCCGGCATTGTTTGGTCACGAACTCGCGGGAACCATTGAACAGACGGGAGCTGGCGTGCGCGGTTTCCGCAAAGGTATGCGGGTCGTAGCTTTAAACTCTGCGCCTTGCCAGACCTGTTTCTATTGCTCCCGCCATCAGGAAAATCTTTGCGAGGACCTGCTGTTCAATAATGGCGCCTATGCCGAATACATCCGGATTCCTAAACGCATCGTTGACCTGAACACGGTGGTTATTCCACCGCATGTAAGTTTCGAAGAAGCCGCCATGGTCGAACCATTGGCTTGCGTGCTGCGTGGTCTGCATGAAACCGGAGTCGAAATCGGTGACACCGTGGCCGTGGTTGGCGGTGGTCCCATCGGTTTGATGTTTGTGCACGTCGCTCAAGCCGTTGGCTGCAATGTGATCGCGGTCGTAAAACGGGAGTCCCAGGTTGCGGATGCGCGCCGCATGGGAGCGCACGAGGTTGTACACACCATGTCAGTAGGCAATCCGGTTGAAGCGGTTCGTGTGCTGTCCCCCGGAGGGCGCGGCGCCGATGTAGTGATTGAGGCTGTCGGCCGTTCCGAAGCCTGGGTATGGGCGACCGAAATGGTCCGCAAGGGCGGAACGGTGAATTTTTTTGGCGGCTGCGCCAAAGGTACCAAGGTTGAACTCGACACCAATCGCCTGCACTATTCCGAGATCACGCTTAAAGCCACGTTCCACCACACCCCGGACACTGTGCGCAAAGCGTTCGCGCTGATTGCTGAAAAGAAAATTCGCCCTACGGACTACATTACCGGCGAGGCTCCGCTCTCACGTTTGCAACAGGTCCTGCAGCACATGATGAACCGGAATGGGGACATTAAGACGGCGATCATCCCCGGACAGTAGGAGCAGTTAGCGCTTCGCATTGAGCTGACTGAGTGATTGTTGAGCGTTGACTGCTGCAAACCTCTTGTGACTGCCGCCAATCAAATCTGGGCCACGCTTCCCGCGGAGTACGCCATTCCCGCGCAGGCTCCCTCGTTGCAAGATGCGTACGCCTATTGTGAGCGCCTGGCGCGCAGCCATTACGAAAATTTCTCCGTGGCCACGTGGTTCCTGCCAAAATCCTTGCGGCAGCATTTTTATAACGTCTATTCGTACTGCCGGATTTCTGATGACCTCGGTGACGAAACCGGTGACACATCCGCGTCTCTGCAATTACTTGACGAATGGGAACAAGAACTCGAGGCTTGTTACCAGGGATCACCCCGGCATCCCGTCTTCGTTGCTCTCGCAGCCACGGTGCGGCAGTTTAATATTCCGAAACAAACCTTCGCCGATCTGCTGACCGCATTCCGCCAGGACCAGCGGGTCACTCGTTACCAGACCTTCGATGATCTGCTCAGGTACTGCCGCTACTCCGCCAACCCCGTCGGCCATCTTGTGCTCTATCTTGGGGGATATCGTGATGATGAACGGCAGCGCCTTTCCGATTTCACCTGCACCGCTCTTCAACTCGCAAATTTCTGGCAAGACGTCAGCCCCGACTACGAAAAAGGCAGAATCTATTTGCCTCTGGAAGATCTTCGCAATCACGGTGTCGGAGAATCCGACATCGCCCATAAAAACAATTCCGCTCAGTTCATCGAAATGATGCGCTTTGAAGTCCAGCGTGCCCGGGAATGGTTCGAGCGCGGGTTGCCGCTCGTCGATCAGGTAAGCCGCGATCTCGCCATCGATATCGAACTGTTCAGCCGTGGTGGACAGGAAATCCTGAACGCCATCGAACGCCAGAATTATGCCGTCCTCGGCAACCGGCCAGCAATTTCGAAGGCCCGCAAGCTCGCCTTGGTAGCTCGGGCGGCGCTTCATAAATTATTATGAGCACCGCCGTGCACAGCACTCCACAGTTCCTGCCGACAGAATCGCAATTGCACATGGCTTATTCCGTGTGCCGCGGCATAGCGCGTTCACAGGCCAAAAATTTCTACTATGGATTTCTGGTCCTTCCCAAACGCAAACGGCAGGCACTCTGTGCGGTGTACGCTTTCATGCGTCGCTGCGATGATATTTCTGACGACCCTTCTCTTTCGGCTTCCGAACGCCGCCAAAAGCTCGACGCTTGGGTGGACGCTTTCCATGCAGCGCAAGCCGGCTTTGCCACCGATGATCCCGTGCTGATCGCGCTCACCGACGCGCAGCGCCGTTTTCACATTCCGCTGGGCCTGCTTGACGGACTGGCCTATGGCACCTCAATGGATGTAGAGGATCAGAACGCGGATGAAGTTGCAGCCTCTGGTCTGAACATTCAATACCGCAGTTTTCAGGATCTCGAACGCTACTGCTATCACGTGGCTTCGGTTGTCGGCCTGGTATGCATTCGCATCTTCGGATATACCGATCCTGCCGCCGAACCTTTAGCGGAGCGCTGTGGCCTGGCATTCCAACTCACCAACATCATCCGCGACGTGAAGGAAGACGCCGGCCTCGGCCGCATCTACCTGCCTCAAGAAGATCTCGAACAATGTGGCGTGTCAGCGCCTGAACTGATAAGCGGCCCTGACCTCAACCGCGTTCGTCCCCTGCTTGAAATCGAAGCCCAGCGTGCATTCGAGAATTACCGCGCCGGCGAGCAGTTGCTGCATTTGATTTCTGAAGACAGCCAGCCTGCGCTCTGGGTTCTGGTTACCATCTACCGCAGTCTGCTCGAAAAGATTGTGCGTCTGAACTACGATGTATTCTCTCGCCGGGTCAGCCTTACCACCCGCGAGAAGCTGATCATCTTGAGCAAAGGATTCCTGAAGCGAATCGCCTGATGGATCCGGCACAACCTACATCGTTGAACAACTCGTTCCCGAGTGCTTCGCATTCAGGTAAGGTTGCCGTCATCGGCGGCGGTCTTGCCGGACTCGCCTCCGCGTGCGCGCTTGCCGAATGCGGGTTTCGGGTTACCCTGTTTGAGCGCCGTCCCTATCTGGGTGGCCGGGCGTCTTCATACGAGCATCCCGGCACGGGCGAGGTTGTGGACAACTGCCAGCACGTCCTGTTCGGATTGTGCACGAACCTTCTCACCTTTTACGGGACGATCGGAATCGAGGATAAAATTCGCTGGTTCGAGGGCATGACTTTCATCGAGCCCGGCGGAAGACAATCGGCGCTCAATCCCTCTTCCCTGCCTGCGCCCTTGCAAGTCTTGCCCTCATTCCTTGGTTTCAAGTTTCTCAATGCACGCGACAAGTTTTTTCTCTCGCGAGCTTTGACGGCGCTCGTAGCCCGCACTCCGCCGGATGACGGAACCTCATTTCAAGACTGGCTTGTTCGCCATCACCAGACCGACGCCGCAATCGAGCGCTTCTGGAAGCCGGTATTAGTCAGTGCGCTCAGCGAAGACCTCGACCGTATTTCCATTCCTTATGCTGCACAGGTCATTCGCGAATCCATGAAGTCGAGCGAGGCACGCAGAATGGGTATTCCTAGTGTCCCGCTTACCCAGCTATATGACGCCGCCAAAGATTACATCGCTGCACGCGCAGGCAGCGTGCAACTGCGCGCCGGCGTGCAAGGTTTTGTCCCAATTGATGAACGCGTTCTGGTGAAACTTGCAGACTCGGAAGAGTTGTTTGACTACGCAGTGCTGGCTGTTCCATTCGATTCGCTCGCAAAACTTCTTCCGGACCTGCCGGAATCTGAAGGCCTTAACGATAAAATCTCCCGCTTCGAAACTTCGCCGATCACCGGTGTCCACTTCTGGTTCGACCGGCCGATCACCGATCTCCCGCACGCCGTGCTTCTGGACCGCACCATCCAATGGATGTTCCACAAATCCTTGCTGCTGGCCAAGGCCTCTCATTCCTCGTCATGCCGAGCAAGGCAAAATCATTCGCTTACGAATGATTCTACGGAGTCGAGGGGCCTGCAGTTATCGAAAACCCCCAGCTACGTCGAACTGGTCATCAGTTCATCCAAGTCCCTGATTAGTAAGTCACGCCAGGAGATCATCGATCTCGCTCTGAACGAGCTTCGTGAATTTTTTCCCGGCGCGCGCGACGCGAATCTGGTGAAGGCCACCGTTATCAAGGAGCTCAATGCGACCTTCTCACCGCTTCCCGGCATTGATCGCTACCGCCCCTCTTCCAGAACTGCTTGGCCACGCGTCCTTCTCGCTGGCGATTGGACCGCGACTGGCTGGCCTGCAACCATGGAGGGCGCCGTTCGCAGTGGCTACATTGCCGCTGAACAGCTCACTGCTCACGCTGGCACTCCGAAGCGATTTATCTCTCCCGATCTTCCCGCCACAGGCTTCATGCGCCTATTCCGCTGAACAATTCTCCAGCCGTGTCTCGGGTCTGTTGGCAACTTCGTGGTTTAATTTCAAGAGGAGCGAATCATGAAAGTTGGATTCATCGGCCTCGGCAACATGGGCTCGGCCATGGCGAGCAGCCTGCTCAAAGCCGGACATGAAGTCACGGTTCACAACCGCACTCCAGCAAAAGCTCAACCACTCGTTGACCAGGGCGCTAAATTTGGCGCGCAGATCGGTGATGCCTGCCGGGGCGACGTCGTCATAACCATGCTCGCCGACGATGCTGCCCTTGAAAGCACGGTCTTCGGGGACGGCGGCATTCTCGCAAGCCTGCGCAAAGGCACCATTCACATTTCATGCAGTACCATCAGCGTTGCTCTTTCCGAACGGCTCACCGAGGCCCATGGAAAAAACGGCCAGGGCTTTGCCGCCGCTCCGGTATTCGGACGTCCCCAAGCGGCAGCCGCAGCCAAACTATTCATCGCCGCCGCGGGCTCGTCCGACACCCTTGATGCCTGCAATCCGATCTTCGAGGCCATCGGTCAGAAAACTTTTCGCTTCGGCGGCAACCCCTCTTCCGCCAACCTGGTGAAGCTCAGCGGAAATTTCCTTATCGCATCCGTGATCGAATCTCTCAGCGAAGCCATGGCTCTTGTCAGCAAGGGCGGACTCGATCAGCACCAATATCTGGACTTCCTGACATCCACGCTCTTTAACGCGCCGGTTTACACAACCTACGGCGGCCTCATTGCCGACAGGAAGTTCACGCCTCCTGGATTCGTTGCTCCTCTAGGATTGAAAGATGTTCGCCTCACCCTGGCTGCGGGAGAATCCTTGCGCGTTCCACTCCCGCTGGCCAGCCTGATCCGTGACCGTTTCTTGACTCTGCTCGCGCGTGGCGGCGAGAAACTCGATTGGTCCGCCATCTCTCAAGTGGCTGCGGAAGATTCCGGCCAAGCCAAACTCTGAGAGGACAATAAAAAGGGACGGCACTTGCCGCCCCTTACCTTTTTGCAAACTAACTATTGTTTTGCGGCCGGTTTTTCTTCAGCTTTCGCTGCTGGCTTTGCAGCCGCTTTTGGTTTCCAGAAATCCGGATCAGCCTTGATCCATTCTTCCCGCGGATAGCTCATCGCCGCATTGAATTGGAACAGGTTTGTCTGGTTGAACTCAACCGCCGACGACTCCAGTTCGCCCAGTCGCTTCATGCCGTCTTCACCCATCGCCTCAGCGAACTGCTTGTCTTGCTCGCTCGCCTTATCGACTTCCGCCAGCGACTTCATCGGAATAAAGACCACGTACGTCGACCCTTCCTGTCCATACATTGCCTGATACATCGCCCAGTGCACGCCAGGGACCTTTTCATAGGCTGTCTTGACCAGCTTCACCAGCTCTTCCCATTCATGGCGATGTCCAGCCCTCACCCGGTACAACGAAATTTCAAAGTAGCGCATGTGAGCGATGTCGACCGCCGCTCGCAAGCTCTGGTCTTCGTTATAAGTGAGAGCGGAAACGTCGGTTTCGCTCAGCAAGTCGCCGTCATTGAGCACGGCGCGATCTATTGCGGACGAGAGCGTAGCATTCTTGCCTGTTGCGGCATTATCTTTTTCCCAGGCCTCAAAAGAGTCGTAACCAATAAAGAACAACACCCGGTTTCTGCCCGAAAGAGAATTCGCCGCAAGATAATGCTGCGGCCACTTGGCGTGGCTGAAGGCCTGCACGAATGCGCTTTCCGATTTTTCGTGCCCTGAGCCCCCCTTGCCGGGCTTTGTGAATTCGCGATCGACCACCAGAACTTTCGGCGGCGGGGTTGTGTTCTCCATCTCCTGCGCAACGGCTGTTCCCAACCCCACGCACAATGTCAGCGCGGCACACATACATCTGGTAATGCTTTTCATGAATTGACCCTCCTGGGTCAGACGAAGTTGTCTTCTGATGCGGTGAGATTGCCGGACAACCGGCTATAAGGTTTTTACCAGAAGCCCCGAGGCCCAATCCCAGAGCACGCCGGACTTTATATGAAGGCCCTAATCAAGTCAAGCGCCGGAATTCTCAGGACAACGAGAAACGTGCGCAGTGCCGTCGAAAACACCGAGTAGTAATACCGTGAATCAATGATGACTCTACCCACTCCGGAGTACGGAGAATAAGGCATGCAAGGCATCTGAGTATCGTGCGACAAATCGTCAAAGCTGAATTGCTACGTGCAATGAAGGAATGTCTCCACGATCTGGAGAACACCGCCCTACTCAGTCCAGACGATCTCGACATCATTGCCCAGAAACGATTCCTTCGCCAGCAGATCGCTGAACTGGAGACGGAAGGTGACAACGTTCAGATAGCAGCCCGGCTAGCTGCCAAGTAAATCCCCGTCACAAACTCACTAACGCGATACGTGGCTTCAGTTCAACATCGACTAACAGCGATGCGGGCATTGGCTGATTTTTATGACTCTCGCTTGCCCTATATGAAGACGCGCTGGTTCCTTCAGCGCCCAAACACGTCCTTACCCGAAGTCACAATCGACTTAAGGCAATTTCCAGACTTTATTAATGACGATCCAAAAACAAAAAACCCCGCTTGTAGCGGGGTTTTCTAAAAAACTCAGTTTAGCTGGCTCGCGGCAGTGGCTTGTCCGTTCTCGAGAAGTCAGCTCTTGCTTCTCCAGTGGAAGACACATCAGCTGCGCCAGTGTTTTCAAGTATGTCTTTTGCCTTGCGTGTCCAGTCGGAATTATCGGAGTGAACGGAGAGTAGAAGTCCTCCCTCTTTTACGCGGCCTTCGTAACGCTTGGCTTCGTATTCGGGAATCCCCATTCCCACCAGCGCGCCTGTAATCCCGCCGACCGCGCCTCCGACACCGACTCCCGTCAGCGCAGCAACAATTGGTCCCGCAGCTATGAGCGGGCCAACACCCGGAATCGCCAGGGCGCCGATGCCGGCCAGCCATCCCAGTCCACCCCCAATTAGCGCCCCCGTGCCAGCTCCGGTCGCGGTACCTTCGGGTGCTTTCGTATGTTTCTCGTGGGCAAAATCCTTCGTGCCTTCATTCTCGGGAAACAGCACGGAAATATCCGTGTTCCTGAAACCCGCTGCCTGCAACGCATCTACCGCCTGTCCCGCGGCGACTTCGTCCCGATAGATTCCAAACACTGCTGTATTTTTTCCAGCCATCTTGATCTCCTTGTTGGTTTGTTGGCCTTGCAATTGGCGTCAGTTGCGTCTACTTACCGGGCGCAACCTGAAGTTCGCTGTTCACTTTGCCGGCTCCGGCGACTTCTGCGGCCTTGGATTCAATCGCCTGTTTTTCCTCTTCCGACTTCACCGGCCCTTTGAGCGTGACAGCGCCATTTTGCGTGATTATCTTCACATTGTGCGCATCCGACGAGAGGTTCTTGTCCTTCACGATGGCACGGCGAATCTGCTGCGTCAGTTGCCGGTCACTCGTGTTCTCTTTCTGTTGGTCAGCTGTGGGCTCACTTTGATTGCGGTCCCGCTGATTGACTTTTGTATTATTCGCCGGCACTTGAGAACTCTCCTGCTGGGCGCACAGCAGGCCAATGCTGCTCATTACGAACATGGCAGCGAGCAGGGCTTTCATCAGTCTTCCTCGCATGTATTCACCTCGTTGACGTGCTCGCTTACGATGGGAAAGCGAAGCCATCAGATGGCTGGCGCTGCGATTTATTGAGAGTAGGTTTGGTGCTGCAGCAAACAAAAGGCCCGCCTCTCGGGGCGGGCAAGCTTTGAGGCTCTTACTGCTACTGCTTTTGTGCCGTCCACTTTTGGCCGGTATTGTGCAACTTATCCTCATTGTCAATCTGCATAGTCTTTCCGTCTGCGCTCACAGTCATTCGGCTGACGTAAATTGGCTTGCCCTTTCGCTTGTCCGTTTCCTCGATCGTATTCGCGTCGATCTTCTTCAACGAAACGCTGGTGAGACCGGGATCTCCTTTATATGGGTAGTCCTTTCCATCAAGCTTGGCAGTGTAAGAATCGCCAGTCTTGTCGCTCATCGAGAACTCGTCTCCGTTGACCTTATAGCTGATTACGCTAACGCTTTCTGAGGCATCCTCAACTTTGTTCGGCTGCCAAGTGCCTGATACTTTGTTGACGCCCGCCGGGGCTTCGCCAACCCGCTCCGAGGTGTACTTGCCGTTTCCCGACTGCCCGCTTTCGGAAACAAAACTCCACTCAGTAGTAAGCGTCTTGCCATCATCCGACACCGTCATTTTGTTCGTACCTGAGGGTTTCCCGTTTTTCTTGCTCTTGATCTCAACCGTATGATCATTGACCTCATTCACGGTGGCCGCGTCGTAGTAAGGCGAGGTGGTTACCTTGTGTTCCTTACCGTCGGCCTTGATGGAAACTTTAGGCACACAGGAGTCGCAATGCCAGACCCCATTCTGCAACAGGAACTTGTCGCCGCCCTTGAATTGCGCACTGCTAGGATCGACACGCCAGGTTCCATCGAATGCGCTCTGTGCCATCACTGGAACTGACCCAAGAACTAAAACCATGAGTAGTAGCTTTCTCATTGTGAAAACCTCCTTGGTCGAGCGCACGAATTCTGGGCTGGAATGTTGTGGAAGTCAAGAGCGGCGTTACAACAGTCCTATGTCGTACATAGGACTATCAAGGTCCCGCTTCAAAGCCACGGCTACCCGGTGAAATCCGTCTTCATCACTATTTCGCGAGGAGGGAGCGACGGAGGATCCGCCAGCACGCTGCGATTTGGTTTTGCCGGGTTGTACCGCAGATCCACCTTTTTTCCGATTGGCAATTCCGCGGCCAGGAACTCGTTGAGTGCAGGTAAGTTTCGCGCAAACGGTGTCATCCACCCGCCCCGGTACTGATGATCGTCAACCGAATAGCTGTATCGAACCGTCGTGTAGCACACGCTCATGCTCCCATCATCGTATGTGGGCTTGTCATAGCTTTCGACGTTTCCTGAGGCAAGTGTCCACGAGTCGCTTCGGCGATAGCGAATAAACATCGTGATGCAATAAATCACGATGATGATCGTTCCCAGCAATAAGACCCAGTGTACGAAGGTGGTGATCATTCGCGATCAGTCAGCTCAGGACGACATCTTAGATTGATTTTGACCGAAAACAATTGCCCTGCGAGACTCCTGCATGTGCCGTCCCGTTGGGGCTGAGGCGAATAAATAGCGAATGTGGTATGCTTTTCCCGTCATGGCTCGCCGTCTCGATATTCGCCCGCAAGCCTCCGGCAACGACGACATCATGGGCGCTGATGACCTCAAGCTGCTTCGCCGTAATCTGTCCCGCCTGAGCATTACCGCTGCACGTCAGGCCTATCACACTGCGTATGCCCGATGTCGCATGGTGAATGATCGCGTCCCCAGTGCTCGTTCCATTCAGGAACTGGTCCAGGTCTGGAAACAATTGTGGATGAGAAGATAGCAGACCAACCAGGAGCCCGTTACACGAAGTGCCAAACCCGGAAAAAGCAATTTTGTTTTTTTCCTTGCCCATTGACATGGCGTAGTCCTATCACTATCGTTGCCGCATTCGTCGTACTCCATTCCATCGAACAGTTGCCTCTGTCTTATTTGCGCACGGGATGAATCTCAACTTGAAATCAAGATTTGCAAAGTACGAGGCTGTGATCAAGATCACAGACACAGTTTTTTATGCTGCTTAGAGTGACAACGTGACTGCACTGATACTCCATCGCATCCACTTCGGGTTCACCATAACCTTTCACTACCTGTTTCCCCAATTGACGATGGGGCTGGCGCTGTTGATCGTGGTGCTCAAGACCATCGCGCTTCGTAAGCGAGATGAGCGTTATAACCAGGCTGCTCGCTTCTGGATGCGCATCTTCGCCATTAATTTTCTGCTCGGCGTTGTAACCGGAATCCCTATGGAATTCCAGTTCGGAACCAACTGGTCGCAGTTCGCGCGGGTCACTGGCGGCGTAATTGGTCAACCACTGGCGATGGAAGGGGTGTTTTCGTTCTTTCTCGAATCCACATTCCTTGGTCTTTTCCTTTTCGGTGAAAAACGCCTCTCGCCCCTTGCACACTGGGCCTCGGCATTTCTCGTTTTCGTCGGCTCGTGGATTTCCGGCTTCTTCATCATCGTGACTAACGCCTGGATGCAACACCCGGTCGCGTATCGAGTGCTTCCCAACGGCGCTTATGAGGTCACCAGCTTCTGGGGATTGCTCACCAACCCGTGGGCGTTGATTCAATACGCTCATAACATGTCTGGCGCGGTGATTACCGGTTCCTTCGTGATGTCTGCCGTGGGCGCATTTTACGTGCTCGAGAACCGCTTCTCCGAAGCCGGGCGGATTTTCCTTCGCGTCGGCGTGATTGCCGGTTTGATTTCCTGTACCACTCAGATCTTCCCCACCGGCGACATTCACGGCCGCTACATGGCCAAACATCAGCCAGCGACCGTGGCCGGCATGGAAGGGCTATTTCACACTCAGCGCGGCGCCGGAATCGTGCTCATGGGCCAGCCTGATGAGGAGAAACAGACGATCGACAATCCGTTGATCGTCAACAATGTCCTGAGTTTCCTCATTTACGGCACCACCAAGGCTGAAGTTCAGGGACTCGATCAAGTCCCGCGCGACCAATGGCCTGAGCCGCTGCCGCTTCTTTATTACAGCTACCACATCATGGCCGGCCTTGGGACCTACTTCGTTCTGCTGATGGCGATTTCGGCATTCATGTTATGGCGCAACCAACTATTCACAACACGATGGGTGTTGTGGCCACTCATGCTCAGTTTTCCGCTGCCTTATATCGCCAACACTGCGGGATGGATGACGGCTGAAATTGGCCGCCAGCCCTGGGTCGTTTACGGACTCATTCGCACCAGCGATGGCTATTCCAAATACGTTTCGGCGGCGAACGGGCTCTTCACTTTGCTCGGCTTCATGGGAATGTACTCGGTGCTTTCGATCCTCTTTATTGTGCTGGTGTATCAGATAATCGCTAAAGGGCCGCAATTGGGAGCATCTGCCCAGGTTTCTGAGCCGCTGACGGTTGCGTAAGGAATAATAATGGGCTTTATCTGGTTCTGGCTCGTAGCCGTGATGATTGTCGCGTATGTGGTGCTCGATGGCTTTGACATCGGCGTTGGCATCCTGCACCCTTTTATCGCGCGTACAGACGAAGAAAAACAGCTTGCCATCCGCTCCATCGGGCCGCTCTGGGACGGCAACGAAGTCTGGCTGCTCGCCGGCGGCGGCACCCTCTACTTCGCGTTTCCACTGCTCTACGCTTCCGCCTTCAGCGGCTTCTATCTTGCCTTGATGATCGTGCTTTGGCTGCTGATCATGCGCGCTCTCGGCATTGAACTGCGCATGCACATGCAAGTTGCCGTCTGGCGAACGTTTTTCGATGGCCTCTTTTTCATTTCAAGCGCGCTACTTGCCATCTTTTATGGAGCCGCCCTGGCGAACGTGATTCGCGGAGTTCCGCTCGGCGACGACGGCTACTTCTTCCTGCCCCTTTGGACCAATTGGAGCCTTGGCCCGGAACCCGGCATTCTCGATTGGTACACGGTAATCGGCGGCGTACTGGCGCTGGTTGCGCTCGCGCTCCACGGGTCACTTTATCTGACAGTCAAGACTGAGGCTGCATTGCAATCTCGTTCTCGCTCCGCCTCAATATACTTATGGTTCGCATTATTTGTCGTCACCATCTTGAGTCTGCCCGCCACTCTTGCGGCCCGTCCTGACGGCCTCGATAACTACCGGGCCTTCCCGCTCCTGTTTGCAGTTCCGATCATCATCTTTGCTGCGCTCGCTGGAATCTTCTACTTCACTCGCAAGCGCGCTGAACGCAAAGCCTTCACTTGTTCCTGCGTTTATCTCACGATGATGCTGGTCGGCGCCGCGGTCGCGCTTTATCCGCGCCTGCTGCCATCAAGCAACGATCCAGGACGCGACATCACGATTGCCAAGGCACTCTCCGGGCCACACACTTTGCACGTCGGATTGATCTGGTGGACCTTGGGCATGTGCCTCGCCGCAATGTATTTCGTAGTTATCTATCGAATGTTTCGGGGTAAAGTGTCGCTGGCTAGCAGCGGCTACGAGCACTGAATTTGCGAAGCGGAAGCATTGTTTGGGTGCTCGCGCACTTTTCTCGCGCGGCCGCCAGTGAGGGCGAGACCTGATGAAGCAGCCTGGGCTTTCGCCTTCCGAGTGAGCCAGATATCCGAATCATGCGACAGCCCAGGTGAAGTCCTTGTGTCAGCAGTTAACTGACTGCCACTAATTTTTCCAGACTACAACCGCTTTCTTCGCCAGGGCGTGCTCTTTTCGAATGAGGCGTGCCGAATCTCCTAGTGGGGTGACCTGCGGCTCCGGCATAAACTCCCATAATGGTCTCTCCCCATGCGCCGACCAACTTCCGGATCGCTCCAATAAGTCATGGCTCTGTGCCATACCGGTCTGCGAAGCATGCTGCGCATAATCCGGAAGCACAAGCATTTGAGGCTGGGCATTCATTGCAGACATTCCAACTTGCCCCATGGCCCCTACACAGCCGAGCAGGCACACCACAAACACCGAGAGTAGAGTCTTCATCTTCTGTTCTCCAAATTCCAGAGCGGCCACTTCTTCGAGTTGGTCGCGGGGAGGAGTCTGGCTACCCATACACAGCAACCTCATTACCAAAGTTCAGGCAGGTAATTCTTGACATTCAGTTCGTGCGTAGAAGCAGGGTGAAATTGCTTGCACTATTGTGGACGAAACCTTTTAATTCAATCCGCACGTGATCCGGATGCGAGAAATGACTGAACGCACCCCGGAAGCGAACCTGGATAGTAAACATTACGACGTCCGACTTCGCAGGCTGTTTTCACTCCGACTTTCTCTGGGTTTTCGCCGGTTATTTTTGGTTTTTATGGGATGGTTTGCGAGGATCAACCCACAATTTACTTGACTTCCACAGGCCAGGTACCGCAGATTACGCACAGTAGTTCGGAACCGAGCGTTGCGTTCCGGGGATTTTGCCCGCTCTGGCAACTCCCACTCAGTAATGGCCACCACTCTAGCCCCGGTTGATTCCCGGGAAGTTGTTCGATGCGATCGCTGCCTTCTCGTTCAATTCCGCACAATTAACAATCTGTGCCGTCGCTGCCATTTGTGTCTCGACGAGGAGGAGCCAGAAATTGTTCAGGCGCCTACGCCGCAAATGGTGCCGCAAGCGCATCGTGGTCATCTGAATTTGGCGGCCTCCATCCGCGCCATGCGACTGCGAAATGGCTTAAGCCAACGGCAACTTGCGGGGCGAATGTCGGTGCCGCGCACTTACGTATCAAAAATTGAAAATGAAAAGGCCACGCCCACGCTTTCGTCTCTGGAGCGGCTGGCGAGGGCGCTGGAGGTGTCCGTGCCCGATCTGCTCAGTGGCGGGGAACGAAACCGTCAAGAGGAAATCAGCGAATTGATGAAAGATCCCTTTGTCGCTGAGATGATGCCGTTTGTCTCATCTCTGAACGGAATGCAGATGTCGAGCATCCTGACCCAGGTCAGAGACTTGACGATCAGGCCAAGACGAAGCGCATAGGACAATCGTGAGGTCCGGGCGCCATCACTCGTCGGAGTAACATCGTCGCTTCGCTGCGCTCACGATTTCAGCGGCGGACCCCGCTTTTCTCAAGCCGTGCTGGCGTCTCAATTTTTCCGGGCGCACCTGCCAACACTAAACCGGAGCCGGGGAGGCTCCGGTTTTTTAATTCTTCGGGGACGCGACGGCAGTTCCCTTCTTGTCCAGTAGCTTTTCCATTTCGTCCATCACGCGGTTCATCTTCTTGACGGTCAGTTCGAGCGGCTCGTCGGTAGTCATGTCCACGCCCGCGTCTTTCAACAATTCAATCGGATATTCCGACTGCCCGGACGAAATGAACTTCAGGTAACGCTCGGTCGCGCCCGGTTGTCCGGACAGCACCTTCTCCGACAGCGCTGAAGATGCCGTGAACGAGGTGGCATACTGAAAGACGTAATAACTGCTATAAAAGTGAGGGATGAACGCCCATTCATTGGCTACATAATCATCCACGATGCACACGCCCTGATCGTGTCCGTAATACTTCTTCACGATTTCGCTATAGAGCTTCGATAGCGCGTCTCCGGTAAGCGGCTGCCCTTTTTCGACCATCTCGTGCATACGCAATTCAAATTCTGCAAATTGCGTCTGACGAAATACGGTCCCTTTGATTCCCTCAAGGTAGTTGCCTAGCAGTGAAAGCCGGGTAGCATCATCGCTGGTGTGCTTGAGCATGTAGTCATTGAGCAGGGCTTCGTTGAACGTCGAAGCCACTTCAGCTACGAAAATGGGATACGAAGACAGAGGATACGGCTGAGTCTTATTCGAAAAGTAACTGTGCATTGTGTGCCCCAGTTCGTGGGCGAGCGTGCTCATGTCTTCGTACTTTCCGTTGTAGTTCAGCAGCATGTACGGATGGACGTCGTAGGCTGCACCGTTTGAATATGCACCGGAAGACTTCCCCTCGTTGGGATACATATCAATCCACCGCTCGGTGAAAGCTCGCTTGGCTCCGGCCGCATACTCGGGGCCGAGCGGCGAAAGTGCAGCCAGAATGTTGCGCTCAGAATCTTGCACGGAATATTTTGTGTCCACCGAAGAAACCAGCGGCGCATAGAGGTCGTAATAATGCAATTCCGAGAGGCCCATCATGCGCTTGCGAAGCTTCAGATAACGCTGAAATGTGGGCAGGTTTCGATCAACGCCTTCCACCAGTCTGGAATAAACCGTCACCGGAATGTTGGGCCCGTCCAGCGAGGCCTGGAGTGAGGTTTCGTAATTGCGGGCGCGAGCATAGAAGACCGAGCCTTGCACGTTCGAGTTCATCATGGAACCGAATGTCCCGCGGTATTTGGCCAGTGCGGAAAAGAATGCTTCCATTACTTTCTGCCGATCTTCGCGATTCGGTGAGGCGCGGTAAAGTGAAAACGCAGCCTTATCGAGCTTTACAGTCTTACCATCACTTAGCGGCACCGAAGGATACGGAAAATCTGCGTCAGTAAAGATGCCGTAGACGCTGGATGGCCCACTGGCCATCACGGATGAACCGGCCAACAACTTCTCCTCGGCATTGCTGAGCGTATGCGCCCGCTGGCGTTCGATATCTTCGAGATAATGACGGTAAACGTGCAGTCGCGGCTCCTCCGCCACGAATCGCTCAATCGTTGCTTTGTCGATCTTCAGGATCTCTGGTTGGATAAACGCTTCCTCGGTTCCCAGGCTTGAATTGAGCTGAATCATCTCCTGCTCCATGCCCTGATACGCGCTGACACGCGTGTCCTGATCGGAACTCATGCTGGCGTACACATATAGTCGGGCAAGCTCTTTATCCAATCGACTCTGGGTTTCAAGCGCATCCGCCAAGCGCGAAGCCGAGGAACCCAGCGCACCCTGGAATTTTCTTAGCTCGGGCAACTCGGATACAAGTTTGTCCTTATCCGCCCGCCAAGCCTGGTCTGACGGGTATATGGCGGTCAGGTCCCACTTGAATTCGTCGGGAATCTTGTTGCGATCACGTTCTTGTGCAACCGATGGCAAGGTTGACGCTGCAAACAAAAGCATGGCACCCGGCAGATTCCGGGTAATCAGAGCCAAATCAAAGTGCATTGCTAAGCTCCTTCTTCAATATCGGTGCGCGGCTAGACTAGAAAAGGTGGCAAAACTACACGACGACTAACGTGACGCCATTGTAGCGAACTTGGGTGCGCGGTGAAGCATGCGGATTAACGTCGCAGAACGTTGTTCAACTTGCGCGATTGAATCGCCGTGCCGACGTACTGCTCGATCACCATAGAAATGACATTAAGCGTGTTACTTTGCTCAGATTTTGCGTGCTATTTACCTTATCTTTTATCGGCGACCCTGCGGATTTCGGAACGAAACTCCGGACAAGGACGAAATGCCGTTTGGATGTAGAATGCTCCTCGGTT
>DATJHT010000134.1:0-19698 GCA_035493765.1 Terriglobales bacterium | reverse complement strand
ATTGGCCGGGCAATTTCGTGTTTCCAAAGCCAATATTGTTTTCAGCATTACAGCGACATTGGCCATGCGCCCAGTCGGCGCCATTGTTTTCGGATTGCTGGCTGACCGCTATGGGCGCCGCATTCCGCTGATGGCGAATGTGATTTTTTTCTCGGTCGTAGAACTCCTCTGCGGGTTTTCTCCCAACTACACCGTCTTCCTCATTCTTCGTACGATCTACGGAATTGGCATGGGCGGCGAATGGGGAGTAGGCGCATCGCTCGCCATGGAAGCTGCACCCAGCAAATGGCGTGGCATTCTCTCCGGACTTCTGCAGAGCGGATATTCCATCGGATATCTGTTGGCTGCACTCGCATCGCGCTTCATCGAGCCGCACTTCGGGTGGCGGGCAATGTTCTGGGCCGGAGGTATTCCAGCGCTGCTGGCTTTATATATCCGATCTTCGGTTCCGGAATCGGAGGCATGGAGGCAAAAGCGAGCGCCCACAACAAAGGCAATTCTGCTGGTGGTGCGCAGCTACTGGAAATCGGCGATCTATCTGGTGCTGATGATGACGCTGATGATGTTCCTGTCGCACGGCACGCAGGATTTGTATCCTGATTTTCTGAAATCCACGCACGGCGCCGCTACCAAGACCACCGCTTACGTTGCCATCTGGTACAACGTCGGCGCGGTTGTGGGAGCAATCGTCTTTGGGCGATTATCCGATATTTTTGGGCGACGACGCGGAATGATTGCGGCTTTGTGCTTATCGCTCGCTACAATTCCGGCCTGGGCATTTTCGAAACCTATGCTGTTGATTGCCGCCGCCGCTTTCATCATGCAGGCTGGAGTACAGGGGGCATGGGGAGTGATTCCGGCACATCTGAATGAGTTGTCGCCAGACCAGACCCGCGGATTGCTGCCCGGTCTCGCGTATCAACTGGGAATTCTGATTGCCGCGCCCGTCAACAACATCGAGTATGCGCTGCGCTCCCGCTTCGGTTACGCCTGGGCGTTAGCGGGATTTGAAGCTGCGAATATTGCTTTGCTCATCATCGTGCTGGCGCTGGGCAATGAGAGAAAAGGAAGAAACTTTTGATCCTACTTCGCCACCACCGCGGATTGCCGCACGGTGCTGATGAAAGTCGTTGTTGCGCGGGTCAGCGTGCGATCGCGCCGGTATGCCACGCCCAGCTCGCGCCACAATTCCTCGCCTTTGATGGGGATCAGTTTCACGCGTCCGGCAAGCACCTGATCGCGTGCAAAGCTGGCGCTGATGATTGAAACGCCCAGTCCGGCCGCGACAAAGCTCTTGATCATCCCTACACTCGGCAATTCCATCCGCACTTGCAGCGTCGCCGCATATGGACGAAAAAGTTTGTCCATTACGCGCCGGCTGAAACCCGTCTTGGGAAGCAATAGCGGCTGCTTGGCGATTTCGCTCACCGGCACAATTTCCAGCTTGGCCAGAGGATTTTGCGGACTCACCATTAACATCAGCTGATCGCGAAAGATGGGATGGGTCTTCAGATTCGAACTCTTGACCGGCATAGTCACAATGCCGACATCAATTGAGCCGTTCTCCAATTTTTCAACGATCTTGTAACTGAAGTTGCGATAAATGCTGATCTGCACGCCCGGATAAAGACTGCAATACTTGGCGAACACGTCGGGCAAAACGTAAAGGCAGGTGGCTTCGTTCGCACCCACAGTAATCGTGCCCCGCGGGGTGTTGCCTTGATCAGCGACGGCCAGTAGCGATTCGTCGCGCAACTGCAGCATGCGTTCGGCGTAAGCAAACAGCGCCCGTCCCGCAGGCGTCAGCGTGACATCTTTCCCGGTTCGATCGAGTAGGCGATCCCCGTAAGATTGTTCCAGTTGGCGAATCTGCGCGCTCACCGCGGATTGCGAGCGGAAAACTTTTTGCCCCGCGCGCGAAAAGCTCCCCAGCTTCGCCACTTCCAGGAATGTGATCAGTTGATCGAAATCCATTGGTGCGGTGAATTATAGCGGAAGACTGATGGAGCCAGTGGGCAGGTAGCTGTGAGCAGTGGTGGGCTAGCAATCAAACATTAGCACTAAGAACTGCCCTACTCTTCCGCCCCAACCGGAACCAACTGTACCAGTGTTGAGGCAGTGCCGGCCGGCGTATGGAGTCCGCACTCGGTCTTGCCAAAGCCCGACCATCGTCCGGCGCGAGCATCTTCTCCGGGATTAACAGCGCGCGTGCAATGTGTGCAACCGATGCTGGGGTAATTGCGGTCATGGAGAGGGTTGTACGGAACATCGTTCTTCACCACATAACTCCACACCATTTCGCGAGTCCAATCAGCCAGCGGGCTGATCTTCACCAGACTGAATTTCGCGTCCCAATCTACTTTGCGAATCGCAGCGCGCTCAGCGGTTTGAGTGCGGCGAATCGCGGTGACCCAGGCATCAAGCGTCGCCAGCTTCCGCCGCAGTGGCTCGACCTTGCGGATGGCGCAGCATTGGTCGGGATCGTGTGCCCATAGCTTCGGCCCGAATTCTTTCTCCTGCTCTTCCGGTGTCAGTTCGGAATAAAGTTTCTCGATCTTGATCCCATACCGGCGCTCGACTCGATCGATTAGATCGTAGGTTTCCGGGAAGAGAAACTCTGTGTCGCCGGTGAATACTTTCGCGTCGGGATTGATCCTTAACGCAATGTCAAGCAGCGCCATGCCTTCAACGCCCATGCCGGTGGCGATGGCCAGGTCGTCGCCATACGTCGCGAACGCCCATGACAAAACCTGTTCAGGCTTCCAACTCTCGGCAAGAATCTTGACGCGATCAAAGTCGACTTTCACTTGGCATTCTCCCCGGCTCGGCTGGCCGAATCATTCGAAAAGTCAAAACCGCTAAACTGCTCGCCCAGACGGCTGGGTTCTGCGAAACGAACGACCTCACCGATCACCAACATGCGCGGTGCGGCCAAACTCGGCGATCCGGAAAGACTGGCGACGCTGGTGACATGCACCTGTTCAAATTCCGTCGTTGCGTTGGAAATAACGGCGCATGGTGTTCCCGCCGCGACCCCGGAAGCCAGCAGTCGTTGCTGCAGAGCCGCAAGGTCGCTTCCCGGCATGTAAACCACAACGGTCGCGTTGGAAGGAAGTTTCTCTGGCCAGTTGTTGATGTGCTCAGAATTCCGGCTGCTGCCGGTCACCAGAATCAGCGTTGACGATATTTCGCGGTGCGTGAGCGGAACCTGCAATCCTGCGGCAGCTCCCAAAGCAGCCGTCACTCCCGGCACTACCTCGGTCTCGATTCCCGCCCGCCGCAGCGCTTCCAGCTCTTCTCCGCCCCGGCCAAAGATGAAGGGATCCCCACCCTTCAATCGCACCACTTGCAAGCCAAGCAAAGCATGCCCAATCAGCAACTTGTTGATTTCTTCCTGCGGAACGCTTTTCTGCCCGGCGCGCTTACCTACGTTGATCAGATCAGCGCGTGCGGGGATGAGCGCGAGAATCTCGGCGCTCACCAGTTCGTCATGCAAAACCACATCTGCCGAGCGCAGCGCCTTCGCCGCTTTCAGCGTTAACAGTTCCGGATCACCAGGACCCGCGCCAACCAGAAAAACTTTGCCAATCTCCATTTACCAACTCCGCCTGCCCAGATTCAGTGCAAAAACAAAAAGCCCACCGCCAGCGTGTACTGGCGATGGGCTTCTATACCGTTTAAAACTAAATTCTCAGGTCAGCAGCTCTCCCCCGCCAGTGTGAGCACACGTACAACAACAAGTACAACACTGGCACCGCATTTGCCGGGAAAGGCTCATTTGCTCCAACTATGGTAGGTAGATGATCACCTGCGTGTCAACGTTACTTCTTTTCTTTTTACATTCAAAATTCAAATGCCGCCCATCGAAAATTCATTTAATGCACCATGGCAGGGCCTTTGCCCCCCTTGGGCTTTTTCATAATCAGCAATAGAGGCACCATTATCAGGAACATACCGCCCAAAAACCTGAAAACATCGTTATACGAAAGCATGGCCGCCTGTCGTTGCACGATTCCCCAAAGAGCAACTTGGGCCCGATGCGCAGCGGTTACCGGATCCGCTCCTCTTGAGATAAAGCCGCCGCGCAACCGCGCCAGGGCTTGCTGTGCCTCTGCGCTTCCCAGATTTACGTGCTGCACCAGATAGTTGGTGTGCGCCTGCATGCGCCGGATTTGAAGCGCCTCGACCGTCGAGATTCCTATACTTGCGCCGATATTGCGCATTAGATTGAATATGCTGGTTGCATTTCCCATGCGTTCTCGTGGAACCGGATCATTGGTGACCGTGGTGAGCGGCACGAAAATAAGTCCCAGGCCAACGCCTTGTAACACCAGTGGCAGCGCGAAGTCCCAGAATCCTACATCCAGGCTGAAAAACGAGGCCTCAAACATTGCCGCCGCAGTCAGCAACAGCCCCCCGGCGAGCAGCTTGCGCGCGTCCACCTTTCCGGTAAGGAATCCGACGAACGGCATAAAAACGAACGACGCCAGGCCGCGAGGAAAGTTTGTCACTCCGGCATGAGTGGCGGTGTAACCAAGCAGCTCCTGCATCATCAATGGGTACAGCACGGTGCTTCCATAAAGCACAAATCCCACCGCGGTCATCAAAAACGTTCCAACTGCATACGACCTATAGCGAAATACGCTGAGGTCGATGACCGGATTTCTGGTCTTCAGCTCACGGATGATAAGTGCGCCTAGCCCGAGGATTGCCATCACCGCCAGAGCGACGATGAAATGCGATCCAAACCAGTCTTCTTCTTGGCCTTTGTCAAGCATCACCTGCAACGACCCCATACCTACTACGAGCAGCCCGATACCCCAGTAGTCAATGCCGGTGCGCTCTCGCCGCAGGTAAGGCGGATCGAAAATAAACGCCTGAGTCAGGAGGATCGCAAGCACTCCAATCGGCACATTGATATAGAAGACCCAGCGCCAGCTGTAATTGTCAGTGAGCCACCCGCCGACTACCGGGCCAAGCATAGGCGCGACCACAATTCCGAGCGCCCAAAACGCCATGGCCTGGCCACGTTTTTCCGCGGGGAAAGACTCCAGCAGGATCGCCTGTGAGAGTGGCTGCAATCCTCCCCCACAAGCTCCCTGAACGATGCGGAAAAATATGAGAAATCCCAGTGACGGCGCCAGTCCGCAGAAAAACGACGCAGTGGTAAACCCTATGACTGCGCCCATTAACAGGCGCTTGCGGCCAAAACGTCCTGCCAGCCAGCCAGTAAGGGGGAGAACAATAGCGTTGGCTACCAGGTACGACGTCAATGTCCAAGTAGCTTCGTCGACTGAGGCCGACAGATTGCCGGCTATATGGGGCAGCGACACGTTGACAACAGTCGTATCCAGCACCTCCATGAAAGTGCTCGACATAACTGCAATCGCGATCAGCCAGGGATTGATGTCGGGTTGTGCTTGCAGCTGCGCCTGGGAGCTCATCGTAACTCGTGCAGCAAGTTCAAGCTACATTCGATTCATTGCAGCCCTGAAGGGTTCCGGAAAAAGCCGGGTTCCGGAAAAAGCCGGGTTCGAGAAAAAGCAAGGTTCGTGGGCCGCCAGTGTTCAGCGGGTCTGCGGCAATTGTGAGCTGCCCCTGATGCGATCTTGCCCACGGTAACCGCTGCGGTAATCCGGTGTTTACGGTATTGCGTTTAAGTCCCACACGAATCAGATAATTAAAACGTAACTTGCGCGGTGTACGCCTGCAAGCGATCAAGAAGTGCCGCGTCTAGGACTCTCCTATGGCAGTACGCATTCTGATCGCCGACGATGACGCCGCAATCCGCCGTCTTCTCCGCCGCCTCATAGAAAATCATGAGAACTGGAGTGTTTGTGGAGATGCGCAGGACGGCAAAGATGCAATCGGTAAGGCCGAAGCACTAAGTCCTGACGTTATAGTTCTCGACCTTGCCATGCCTGAGATGAATGGATTTCAAGCCGCCAGGGCAATCACCCGAGCCCATCCAGATGTTCCGATCCTGCTTCTCACGGTGCAGCAGCTCTCAAAAGAACTTACCCGGGAAGCTCAACACGCAGGTTTCAGGGGCGCAGTCTCGAAGAGTACCGGCAGCGAAGTTGTGCGCGCCATCGAAAGTCTGCTCACCCATCAAAACTTCTTTCAGCCGGTTAGCAGTGACGTTTTTGTGTGAACGATTCCCCTCGGCTCCGCGTTCCCTGTGCGTCCTTTGCGGTTAAAAACTTTCGTATCAGTAACTGTTCTTGACCAGTTGGCTCCGCCTTTTACCTTATTTTTCAACGAGACTCCCGAGCGCCACGCTGAGGCCTTCCACTGGAAGCGATGGCATCGCCCCGACGGAAGACGCCACCCATGCACCCATACGATTGGCCGTGTCATTCATCTGCAGGGCCGGCGATCCGCGCAGTAATTCGTGCACTAACCCGGCGGTAAATGCGTCGCCTGCACCAACCGCGTCTTTGAGTTGCGCCCGAAATCCCGGATGCTCGTGCACTCCGTTTTGATCAATCAGCAAGCTGCCCTTGTCGCCCCGAGTCACACAGATTAGACGCAATTTGAACATTGCGATTGCTCTTTCCGCAAAATCTTGTTCAGGAATTCCCAGCACGTTAGCGATTGTGGGAACTTCTTGTTCATTCAGCTTCACTACGCTCGCTCGGCGCATCGACTCTTCAATGACTCCGCCTGAGTAGAACGATTGTCTGAGGTTTACGTCGAAAATTCGCAAGGCCTCTTCCCTCGTCTCGTCGAGAAATTTAAGAATTGTTTTCCGCGACCCCTCCGAGCGCTGCGCCAGTGAGCCAAAGCAAATCGCGTCGGCCGCCTCCGCTAATCTATGGAGACCTGCGTCCCACTCAATAAAATCCCACGCCGCCGGATATGTGATCTCGAACTTAGGCTGGCCCGCCGCATCGACTTCCACGTTGACCGTTCCGGTGGGATGAACAGGATCAGATTGCACCAAGTCATCATCCAATCCAGATTCCTGCAAGCGTTGTCGTAGTTCCAATCCAAGATCGTCTAACCCAGCGCGGCTTGCGACTATGGTTTGGTTTCCGAGAAGGTGAGAGCAGTATGCGAAATTGGCTGGCGCGCCGCCAAGTTGCCGGCCCGAGGGTAAGATATCCCAGAGAATTTCACCCAGTCCAACGACCAGCGGAGAGGCATTCATAAGAAGATGCAGGAGAGACGGCGCCCTGGCGCACGCACAATCACCGCCTGAAGTATCTCGAACTTTCTATTAAGCGATCTTCGTGTACTTTGCCGTTAAAAGCTCTTTTCTAACGTAGACACGACAGACCACATCCTTACTTCTTCCTCTGCAACTCGGCCTTAGCTGTCAGCAATTCTTTTCTCTTCGCCGCATCCACTGTCGGGTATTCGAGTTTCAAATCTTTGAGGGTCTCTACGATCGCCGCCGCGACCACCAGGCGCGTGTACCACTTGTTATCGGCTGGAACCACATACCACGGCGAACGCTTTGTGGAAGTCGCTGCTATCAACTCTTCATAGGCGTTCATGTAATCGTCCCAGCACTGCCTTTCCTTGATATCTCCCGCGGAAAATTTCCAGTTTTTCTCCGGCTTATCCAGCCGTTCCAGAAACCGCCGCTTCTGCTCTTTCTTGGAAACATTCAGGAAAAATTTCCGCACCACCACTCCGTTGTTCGCAAGATACTGTTCAAAGCAGCAGATATCCTGAAAACGCTGCTGCCAGATATCCTTTGTCACCAACTCTTCTGGCAGTCGCTCGTTCTTCAATATCTCGGGATGCACCCGCAAGACCAGCACCTCCTCGTAGTAAGAACGATTAAATATGCCGATGTGTCCACGCTCAGGTAGGCACTTATTCGTCCGCCACATAAAGTCATGATTCAATTCTTCAGGCGACGGCTGCTTGAATGAGAAAACCTGACACCCCTGCGGATTCACACCCGACATAACATGCTTGATCGCGCCGTCTTTGCCGGCCGCATCCATAGCCTGAAAAATCAGCAGCACCGCCCAGCGGTCCTGAGCGTAAAGCTTGTCCTGGAACTCCGTCATTTCCGAAATTCCCTTGGCAAGAAGCTCCTCGGCATGCTCCTTGGAATGGATATGGGCAGTGCTCGCCGGATCAAAATGCTTCAGCTTGAAATCTTTTCCTGAGTCGATGCGATAGGTTTTGGAAATCTTGCTGGCCCAGCTCATGCGCTCTCCTGTCGTGACAAAGCGGGAGTTTACCACCGATCAGGGTTGATACGGTGATTGTCGGGCGGTAATTTGGTCTGGACACTTGGCCTTAGCTCAAGGTCAGACAACTAGTAGGTTGCTTGGCTTTGCTTGCGCGCTTCGCGGTTACAAGCTCTTCTTTACAGAGGTGAGGATTTGCGACTATTTAGTAACCGCTATATTGGCCGCCTGCGTCGCACCCAGCTTCAGCGAAACCATGCCCCTGGCAGAATCGTACCGCCAATCCGAAGTTCTGTTCCCGTCCACGGCGAGCTCGCGCGGTTTACTCGCGAAGCCGTATATCAAGAACTGCATTTCGCCCCACCAGGTCTTATACCTTGCCGCTGGCGTCGAGAAATTCACCTTCAGCGATTCCGGGCTCGATTCGCAGGTGAACTGCATACGCGTGTACTCGCCGTGTTCATACGCGAGCGTGTTGCCATCGTCCTGGTACAGCGACCCCCGACAATCCGGTCCGGGATAGACCGAGATTTGCAATGGTCCCTGCGGAACTTCGTCGGTGTTCTGCACCACCGGCTGCTCCGCTAGAATGCTGCCACCGCGAACGTAAACGGGAACTGTGTCGAGCGGCGGATTGACTGTCAGACTGCTTCCCGAAACCGGCTGCCCGGTCCAGAAGTCATACCAGTTGGCCGCTGGAAATTTGACGTCGTAAGGCTCAAACTTGTCATCCACCTTGGGCGCAACCAGCAAGTCTGGTCCCAACATGAATTCGGTTTCAATGGTTTCCAGATCCTTTTGGGCGGGAAATTCCAGGAACATCGGCCGCATCAGCGGAATACCAGTCCGCGATGCCTCTTCCATTTCGGAGTAGATATAGGGCAGCAGTTGATAACGAAGTTCGATGTAACGTTTGCGGATGGCTTCGTGCTCCGGGCCATCGACCCAAGGCTCGCGATTGCGGGTACCCTTGGCTGCATGGTTCCGGTAGATAGGATTGAACGCGCCCAGTTCCATCCAGCGGGTGAGCAACTCCGGCGTCGGACTTCCTGCGAATCCGCCGATATCGTCCCCCACGAAGGAATACCCTGATAATCCCAGGTTCAGCAATTGCGGAATTGAAATACGCATGTGGTTCCAAGTGGCGCTGTTGTCGCCGGTCCAGGTTGAGGCGTAGCGCTGAGCGCCTGCGAACGCGGCGCGAGTAAGAACAAAAGGCCGCCGATTCGGCTGCAGCGTGAGCAAGCCTTCATATGTAGCTCGCGCATTCTCCATACCGAAAACGTTGTGAATCTCGCGGTGATTGGTCTTGCGGCCTTCGACCGAGTGCACGATATTGAGTGGCATGGTCTTGTCGGCGCGCTCGAAGATTGCCGGCTCGTTCATGTCGTTCCAGAAGCCGCGAATTCCCATCTTGACGAAGTCGGTGTAGAGCGTGCCCCACCACTTACGGACTCCCGCGCGCGTGAAGTCGGGGAATACGGCGTCGCCGGGCCAGACTTTGCCGACATAAACCGAGCCGTCGGGATTCTTGACGAAGTAGTCGCCCTTCATACCTTCGTCGTAGGGCTTGTAACCCGGCAATTTCGCCAGATGCAAATCGGTGATAGCAACGACCTTGAACCCCTCCCCTTTCAAATCCGTGATCATCTGTTCGAATGTTGGGAAACGCTCGCGATCTATGGTGAATGGGCGGTTGTTCTGCTGATAATCGATATCAAGATAAATTACGTCGGCCGGGATTTTTCTTTTGCGGAACTCTCCTGCCACTTCCCGCACACGCGCTTCCGGATAATAACTGTACCGGCATTGCTGATACCCGAGGGAGAACAGGGGAGGTAGCGGAGTGCGCCCTACCAGCGAGGTGAATTCCTGGATCACCTGCTTGGGATCGGGTCCATAGATGAAGTAATAGTCGAGTTCCCCGCCGTCGGCGCCCAAGGAGTAGGCGTCCCGCAACTCTTTCCCGAAATCGAAGCTGCTGCGATAAGTATTGTCGAGAAAAATTCCGTAAGCCAGGCCACTCCGCATGGCCAAAAGAAACGGAATGTCTTTGTACAGGGGATCCGTCGATTCTTGCCACCCGAACGCGTCCGTGTTCCACATCGTAAAAGCCAGATTGCGATGGTCGAGAGGTCCGGTCTTGTCGCCCAGCCCGAAGTAGTGCTCATCTTCGGGCATTGATTTCCAGACGCGGAACTCGGAGCCGTCGAACGAAACCGGATGGTCCGCCCGATCTTCGGAGATCGTGCCCCCGTTTTCATCGAGAAAAGCAATACGCATCGGTGAGCGGTATACCTTGGCCCGTAACGCGCCGGCATTCAGCATGACGAAATCCGGGGACTGCTGCACGCTCACGTTGGGCGCAGGCTTCGAGATGTCAGAGACAATGGCCAACGAATGGTCGGGCGGAAAACTCCCCGTGGGCGCGTATTGAACCCGGATAATGTTGGGGGTGATCGCATTAAGTCGGACGCGGGCGGGCCCGGCACTTACTTCAACTCCCTGCGACACTTCCTTCACGGCTGTCACGTCACCGAATGACCGCCAGCCTTCATCGGCGAAAACAGGTATGCTGCACGCAATCAGGCAGAAGAGCTGAACAGTTCGGATTTTCATTGAAGAAGGGTCTCTCCCCAGCGCGGTCGCGCAAGCTTACACCTTCACCGTTTTTCCACTCCGCGCCGATTCGTAAACCGCCTGGATCAAGCTGATGTCGCGCAGCCCCTCTTCTCCGGGCGTGAGCGGTTGCCGGTTCTGCATCACGCAATCCGACATGTGGTCCATCTCGGCGGTGAAGTGGTCCACCTCCGGCAGGTCCTTCTGATCGATATCATTGCCGCGTTCGATCCACATCCGTAACCCGCTGTACCAGGTTGCGGGATCCATCTCCAGACGCGCGTCGGTACCCAGCACGCGGAAGTGGCTCTGATGGAAATATCCGTAGCTCGAACTGCAGTTCGCCAGAATTCCGCTTGGAAATCTCAGCTGAAATGTAACGTTCTCCTCCACTTCTTTAAAGCGTGGATCGTTCGGCGTGGTGTAGATCATGGCATTGACTTCGGTCGGTTCTTCTCCGGACAAATATCGCGACGCATTCAGCGCATAGATACCGATGTCCATCATCGACCCGCCGCCCCCCAGTTTTTTGGTGAGCCGCCACTGATTGGGATCTCCTATGGCGAAACCGGCATCGGCGAAAATCATCTGTGTCGGCCCCATTTCGCCCGAGCGCGCAATGCGGATCGCCTCGCGATTGTAAGGCTCATACCGGCAGCGATACGCCACCATCAGTTTCCGATCTGCCTTCTTCGCTGCATCAATCATCTGCTGGCATTCCGCTGGCGTGTTCGCCATCGGCTTCTCAGTGAGCACGTGCTTGCCCGCCTGATGTCCGCGCACCGTGTATTCCGCGTGCATGCCATTCGGAAGGACAATGTAAATGATGTCCACCTCGGAATTGTCCTTGATCGAATCGTAATTCTCGTAGTTGTAAATGTTCTTCTGATTCACTCCGTAGCGGAGCGCCAGTTTGTTGGCTTTATCCGGATGTCCGCTCACGAGAGCTACGACCTTCGACTTCTCGCATTTTGCGAACGCCGGCAGTATTTGATTGATCGCCAGGCTTCCAAGTCCCACGACCGCCCAGCCCATTTTCTTTCCCGGCGGATCGGGAACGACCAGTTGTGCACTCGCATCCTTGAGCAACGCTCCGGCAACGTTCGCCGCAAGCAAACCACGTCCGGCTTTCGATATGAACCCTCTGCGCGTAATGTCCTTGCCGACGTTATCAGCCACCGTCACCTCCTCAAAACGCTACTTTCCCGCGCGTTGCTTGTGAATCTCATCCAACCGCTTCTTCAAATAGTCCTCATATTCCTGTTTCAGCTTAGGATCGCTGGGCGATCCGTAAATTTCGCCGGACTTATACTTCCCTTCGGCGAATTTTTTCTTTGTCCACTCATCGTGAATGTGGGTCTCATCGGCTTTATCGAGCACTTCCTGGACGAACTGCGGTGGAACAAAGTACACGCCTTCACGATCGCCGACCACCATATCGCCCGGCATGACAGTGACCCCTCCAATTCGCACCGGCACATTGATTCCAGTCAGCATGACTTGCCCGATCGGCGTCGGATCCACCGACTTGAAATAGGCTGGCATGTCGATCTCGGAAATGCCGTCTAAATCGCGAACGCTGCCATCAACAACAAGGCCGCCGCCGTGGGTCGCCTGGTTCACATAAAAGAACAAATTGTCGCCTACGATAGTCCCGTTCACCTTCTTGCCGAATAGATCAACGACAAGTACGTCCCCAGGTTGCAACATATCGATGGCAGTCTGATTGTAGAGATGTTTGCCGGTTGCTTCTTTGCTTTTGGCCTGTGTCACCCCGTTTACGTCTTCACGTAGAGGCATGAACTGAACGGTGAAAGCCCGCCCCACCATCGTCTTTCCCGGATGCAGCACCTGAAAGCCATCCGCGTACTGGTTTTCGTATCCCTTCGCCTGCATCACCGACCATACTTCTTCGGATGAAATATCGCGGGCACGATCGAGCAGAGCATCCGGCACCTTTGGACGACCATCTGGCAGGCGGTCAAATGGATTCTGCGCCGTGTACTCGATAAGCTGCTGTTTGGGAAAACTAATAAGCTGAGCTGAAGCGGACGGTACAAAGCTCGCTAACAATGCTGCTGCCACGGCAAGCGAAAAAATGCGCAATCTATTCAATTCTTCCTCCAGGATCGTTTCCGAAACTCTCAAATCGACCAAGATTTGTCAATCGCAAATCCTGAGCCGCAAGCTTACAATCCTTGTCTTGCTTTTAACATGAGTTTTTTTCGACGCCTATGCGCTGGGTCCTGATCTTCTGGATGTTCGTCATTAGTGCGATCGCATATCTCGATCGCGTCAACATTTCCATTGCCGGCGGCTTCATTGAAAAGGAATTCGGCTTCGATCACGTTCACCTCGGCTGGGCCTTGAGCGCCTTCCTGCTCGGATACGCATTCTTTCAGGCGCCCGGCGGCCGCTTGGCTGACCGCTTCGGACCCCGCCGCATACTTGCTTTGGGCACCATCTGGTGGGCGGTTTTCACATCTTTGACGGCGGCCGTTCCCGGAAAATTGGCAGGCGCGCTCCTCGTACTCATGGCGGTTCGTTTTCTTCTGGGCGTAGGTGAAGCGGTCGTTTATCCCTCCAGCAATCGCCTGGTCGCCAGTTGGATTCCTTCTCAGGAGCGCGGGCTTGCCAACGGATTGATTTTCGCTGGAGTGGGCGCAGGCGCAGGCGTTACTCCGCCTCTGATCACATTCATTTTGATTCACTATGGCTGGCGCTGGTCTTTCTGGGTAAGTGCCGCGATCGGACTCGCCGCGGGTGTGGTCTGGTTTCTGCTCGCTCGTGACAAACCGGAAGAACATTCTTGGGTCAGTGCGGAAGAAGCCGCACACATTCGTGCAGGCCTGCCGAGCAGAGTGACCGAGAAAAAACCGCTCGCGTGGAGCAGAATTTTTGCCAGCCGCGATGTACTTGCCGTTACCTTCAGCTATTTCTGCTACGGATATGTGGCATACATTTTCTTTTCCTGGTTCTTCATCTACCTCAACCAGGTCCGCGGGCTGAACTTGAAGTCGAGTTCCTACTACTCCATGCTGCCGTTCCTGGCTATGGCGGTCTGCTCGACCCTCGGCGGCTTGGCCAGTGACACTCTCACCCGGACCGTCAGCAAGCGCATAGGCCGCTGCGGCGTCGCCTGTGCCGGTATGCTGCTCTGCACAATCTTCCTGGCCCTGGGAAGTTACGCAGCGGATGTTCGTCTGGCCAGCGTAGTTCTTGCCGGTGGCGCGGGCGCTCTGTACTTGTCCCAGAGTTCTTTCTGGTCGGTCACGTCTGAAATGGCCGGAGCATCAGCCGGATCAGTTTCCGGCGTCATGAACATGGGCAACCAGATTGGCGGGGCGGTCACTGCATCCCTGACCCCTGTGATCGCAGAGCACTTTGGCTGGGAAACGTCATTTTTTTTCGCGGCCGCACTATGCGCCATTGGCGGCTTGCTCTGGCTTGCGGTAGATGTAGATCGAGGTCTCGCACATTTGAGTGATAATCCTCGCCTCACTTTAGGCACATCAGGAGTACATGATGATTAAGTTGCTTATTCGCATAACCGCCGCATTTCTGGCTTTCATTGCGTTGATAATCGCGGCGGTAGTTCTCACTCCGCCGCGCGCGTTCTCACATCCAGCCGGCCAGCTTTCCGACACGGAACTGCTCGACGGCTATCGTCATACTGAGGTCGCCTCAGTCTCCGATGCCCTGGAAAAACTGACCGGGCGGAGGATGTATCTTTCGCATCATATGCAGCCTATTTTCACTTCGAAATTCGCCGGCTTTGCGCTGACTGTGAAATTGAAAAAAGAAGAAAATAAAGATCCCGACGCTCTTGGCGGAATGCTGGCCGCCATTGACCAGGGCGGTCCAAATTCTGTGTACGTGATGGTCGTCGAAGATGGCGCCGACATCGCCGGCATGGGCGGCCTGATGGGCACCGCCATGCAGGCGCGCAATTTTTCCGGGGCGGTCATTGACGGCGGCGTCAGGGACACCGCCTATCTGCGGAAGATCGGCTTCCCTGTTTTTGCGCTCGGCGAGGTTCCTTCTACTTCGGTTGGACATTATCGCTTTGCTGCCGCGAACGTTCCCATGATCTGCGATGGCGTTTCCGTCTCACCCGGAGATATCGTCACCGCCGATTCCGATGGTGTCGTCATCGTACCCCGTGCCAACGCTGCCGAGGTCCTCACAACTGCTCAAGACATGGACTTCAAAGAGCACTCGATGTATGCCTACATTGAGAAGCTTAAATCCATTGAGGAAGCCGTAAAGAAGTTCGGCAGGCTCTGAGTACTGGCCTTACGGATCGCTCAAGCTGAGAACGGTATTTGAGAAGGCCGCTTTGGAAAAACGATTTTCGTAAGAGCCGCCAACAAGGTTATAATTTGCGACTTGCCGACAATCCTGTTCTGCCTGCCACAACCATTTCGATTCCTAAGGAGTGATACGCCATGAGCAACCGCACTCGCCTGAACCGTCGTGATGTCATGAAAACCTCCGCCCTCGCATTGGGAGGAAGTCTGCTGATGAGTGAACCACTCGAGGCTTATCCGAAGGCAGTCAACACGAACTCCAGTCCTTCCACGCTCAAGATCACTGACATGCGCGTCGCCACCGTGGTCAAGCCTGGTCCAAGCCCCTGCCCTCTTATTCGTCTCGACACCAACCAGGGGGTGTACGGCCTTGGCGAGGTTCGCGACGGCGCCAGCGCCACTTATGCTCTCTTTCTCAAGAGCCGCATCGTCGGTGAAAATCCGCTGCAGCTCGACAGAATTTTCCGCAAAATCAAGCAATTTGGCGGACCGGCTCGCCAGGGAGGCGGAGTTTGTGCGATTGAGATGGCGCTCTGGGACATCGCCGGCAAAGTCTATAACGCGCCAGTTTATGCCATGGTCGGCGGTGGCAAATTCCGCGACAAAATTCGCGTCTATGCCGATACAACCGAATCAAAAGATCCCAAGATCTATGCCCAGCGCATGAAAGAGCGCAAAGAAGTCATGGGCCTGACATGGCTAAAAATGGACTTGGGAGTCGAGATGGTCTCCGATACTCCCGGAACTGTGACCGGTCCTTCCGAGCTCACTCAATGGGAGGAAAACAACCTTGAGCATCCGTTTATCGCTAACGAAGTCACCGACAAAGGCATTGCCATGCTGTCGGAGTACGTCGCCGCTGTCCGAGATGCGGTCGGTATGGAAATTCCGCTCTCCATGGACCACCTCGGACATCTGGGCGTGAAATCAATCATCCGTCTGGGCAAAGCTTACGAAAAATTTAACCTCGAATGGATCGAGGATGTAATTCCGTGGACCTATACCGACCTGCTGAAAGAGATTTCTGATCAGAGCCCTACCCCGATTCTTACCGGCGAAGATATTTACCTCAAAGAACCGTTCCGCGTGCTTTGCGAGAAACATGCGGTCAGCAAAATACACCCCGACCTCGCAACCTCAGGCGGAATCCTCGAGACGCACAAGATCGGCGACATGGCAGAAGAATATGGTGTACCCATGGCAATGCACTTTGCCGGTACTCCGGTCAGTTGTATGGCCAACGTGCATTGCGCGGCCGCGACCCTGAACTTCCTCGCGCTTGAAAATCACTCGCTCGACGTTCCCTGGTGGTCGTCTATGGTGCAGGAGTACACCAAATCTCCAGTTGTCAATCATGGATGGATCGAAGTTCCCGATCGGCCCGGCCTCGGCGTCACACTCAATGACGACGTAGTCCGCCAGCACCTCGCTCCCGGCACCGGCTACTTCGAGCCCACAACTGAGTGGGACCACGAGCGCTCATGGGATAGGCTCTGGAGTTAAATACCAACCTTTGCAGGGCGGGTTTCAGCACCCGCCCACTTCAATACCTTCAACTTTCCTGCCGATGTTATCTTGGTGATGACCCTTGCCATCATGGACATCCTTTCCCAGCTTTTTGAGCAGCATTTCAAGTCTCCGGTCACTCGCGTTCAGCCCCTGCAAGGCCAGCTCGGCGGCTCCGGGCGCCGCATCATCCGGCTACATGGCGAAAGTCACAATGCGATAGGAATTCTCTACAACGTTCGCGAAGAAAACATCGCATTCCTTGAGTTCTCGCGTCATTTTCATCGCCACGGTCTGCCCGTGCCGGAAATCTACGCCGAGGATTTAAGCCAGGGCGCATATATCGAGCAAGACCTTGGCGATACAACTCTGTTCGAATTTCTTTCCAACAATCGTTCCGGAGCGACCATCGGCGCATCCGCAATCGAATATTACCGGCAGGCGCTCGCCATTCTGCCCCGCTTTCAGGTTGAAGCCGGCCGCGACCTTAACTACAAGGTTTGTTATCCACGCGGAAGTTTTGACCGCCAGTCGATCGCCTGGGACCTGAACTATTTCAAATACTATTTCCTGCGGTTGGCGGGAATTCCTTTCAGCGAGCAAGCCCTCGAAGACGATTTTTCTCGGCTCACAAAATTTCTGCTCTCCGCTCCGCACGACTACTTCATGTACCGCGATTTTCAATCGCGCAACATCATGCTGCACCAGCGCGGCCTGTACTTCCTCGATTACCAAGGCGGCCGCAAAGGGGCTCTGCAATACGACGTCGCTTCCCTCCTCTACGACGCTAAAGCCGACTTGCCCCCAGAACTCCGCCAGCAGTTGCTCGATCATTATCTCGACGCGTTAGGTCAATTCATTCCTCTTGAGCGCCCGGCCTTCACTCAGCACTACCACGCATACGTTTACGTGCGCATCATGCAGGCGCTTGGCGCTTATGGATTCCGCGGTTTCTACGAGCGCAAACCGCACTTTCTCCAGAGTGTTCCCTATGCTTTGAAGAATCTTCGCTGGCTGCTGCACAACGTGACCCTGCCCGTCTCTTTGCCCACATTGACTGAGGCGTTCATGGCAATGCTGGGATCCGAGAAGCTGCAAAGCCTGGGTTCCGAACCGGATCGCTACGCCGCGTCCGCCAACGCTCCGGATGGTTTGACCGTCAGCATTTTCAGCTTTTCGTTTCATCGCAACGGCATGCCAAAAGATAACTCTGGAAACGGCGGCGGGTTTGTTTTCGACGGACGTAGTTTGCCGAATCCTGGGCGTGAGGAGAGATTCAAGAACCTTACTGGCAAAGATTCGCAGGTGATCGAATATCTCGAAAAGCAAGAGAGCGTTCACAAATTTCTTGAACACGTCACATATTTGGTCGATGGCAGTGTGGCTGCGTATCAGAGCCGGGGATTTAAGAATCTAATGGTCTCGTTTGGTTGCACCGGCGGCCAGCATCGCTCCGTATACCTGGCTGAGCAACTCGCGAAGCATCTCCGCGCCAGGAATGGCGTGAAAGTCGTGCTCCATCACCGCGAACTGGAGAAAATGGGCCGATGAAGGCCATGGTTCTGGCTGCCGGGCTTGGTACCCGCTTGCGCCCGCTGACCAATGATCGTCCCAAAGCTCTGGTCGAACTTAACGGCCGCACTTTGCTCGAGATCACTCTTTCCCGGCTCCGGCAGTTCGGCGTGCAACAAGTAATCATCAACGCTCATCATTTCTCTGATCTTCTCGTTGAATATCTCGCCGCAAAAAATAACTTCGGCATGACGGTCGAAGTTTCGCGCGAAGAAGTCCTGCTCGACACCGGAGGCGGACTAAAAAAGGCGTCGCATTTCTTTATTGATCGCACTAGTTCCGACGACGAGCCTTTCATTCTGCATAACGTTGACGTCATCAGCAACATCGATCTTGCGCGCATGATGTTATTTCATCGCCAGCAAGCCGCATTGGCTACGTTGGCCGTACAAGAACGAAAAACATCCCGCTATTTGCTTTTCGACGAAACCGGCCGGCTCTGCGGCAGGAGTTCAAGAGACGGCAAGACCGAACAGGTTCGACCCTCGCCAAATCCGCGGGCGCTCGCCTTTTGCGGCATTCACATCATCTCAACCAGATTCCTGAAATTAATGACCGAGGATGGCGTGTTCTCGATTTTGCAGCCATACCTGCGGCTCGCCGGAGTTGGAGAACAAATCACCGGCTTTCGCGCCGACGAATACTACTGGAAAGATTTAGGAAAACCGGAAAACCTGGAGCAGGCGGAAGACGACGTAAATCGTGGACGGATGCTGCTGTGAGATTTGTTGCAAACTAGAATACAAAAGGCTGAGCTTTCGCTCAGCCTTTCCGTTGAACAGGCAATCTTCTCTGATCCAACTTAGTTGGTCCGTAGCCTGGTTGCTGCCAGGCGGGTGTGGCTGATCGCGAGACGGTTCGGCTTCATAGAAACTGCGTTCGCCTTCACCGCAACCGCATTCGGCTTCAGTGCCACTGAGTTCGGTTTCAAGGCCACGCGAGGAATCGCCGCAGTGCGCGCCATAATCGTCTTGTTGGAGGCTACTTTGCTGCCTTCGGGCTTGGTCACGATGGCTTTCTTGCTTGCGATGCGGTTGCTGATCAGAGATTTCTTTTCGATTGACATTACCTGCTCCTGAGTTTGTTTTGATTGCTTGTTACGGCTTGTACATTAGCAACACGCGTGCCAAACTCATCCGCCTGCAAGCGCTTTGCATAATTCCCAGATAATCAATTACTTAGCTGCGGCTTGCGGTAGGGACCGCCTCGAAGATCTGAAGTGGGTTTCTTTATCTAGTTAATTTTTAACCGCCGAGTGGTTATAAATTGACCATTTTACCACCTGGGGCACGATCCCACTGAGCCTAGCCGGACAGCTACACAGGACGCGCTGCCTGCGAAACATGAAGTTCAATGTAAAACAAGCAAGGAATGCGGATCGGCCTTCGGGCGGATCTTTCACGACCGCGAAATGTTTTGAATTTGACGGTAAAATGCGATCACACGCCCGGGTGGCGAAACTGGCAGACGCACGGGACTTAAAATCCCGAGTTCCGAAAGGAACGTACCGGTTCAATTCCGGTCCCGGGCACCACTTA
>DATJHT010000133.1:0-6123 GCA_035493765.1 Terriglobales bacterium | reverse complement strand
AGGGAACTGCTGGAAAAGAATGTCGTGAACCGTCTGGTGCCGCGCATTATTCAACGCATCGCAGCAAAAGCCAGTGCGGAGTTCGTCGAGAAGTGGGCGGGTCGCCTGATTCCTGTGTTCAGTTCCCTGATCGGTGGAACCCTGAACTACTATTTCGTTCGCGGCTGGGGAGAACGCGCCCATGCGCACTTTCGGCAAAAACATCTGGAACGGCGGCAGCAAATGCTGCAGCAACAAAGCCAGGGAGTGAGTTAACAAAATTGCCTACCCTGAAATCCGTAAAGTAGTTTCATCTCTCGCCTACAAATAATCCTTCACGAAAGTATTTCATGCCATCTGGCAGTACTTTCTCGGCTATTCGCCCAACGCAATCGTTTGCGCAACCAACACTGGGCTATCTGATTGATTCTGGGCTTTATGCGCTTCTGGCAATCAGACTGCATTCACTCCCGCTGGATAAAACGATTCATGAAACGGAGAAATGCAAGTGAACGATCATCCGAAAAATTATCGTTGGAAAGAGTTATGCCAGGCGATTCTCGATGAGCCTGACCCAGTGAAATTGCTGGAACTTGTCAGATTACTGAACGAGGAACTGGAAGCGCGGGAAAAAGAGACCAACGAAACAAGAAATAAATGTTATACCTTGACTGCTGCCGCGCAGAATAAGCCAGAGCCAGAATCCCCGTAAAATTTATCAGAGCCAGCCCTTGTTTCTCGCTATGCGCGCCGCTTCCACGCGATTAGCCGCGCCTAACTTGCTGATTGCCTCCGAGAGATAATTTCGTACCGTTCCCTCGGACAAGTTCAGTTTTTCCGCAATATCCATGCTTGCCAGTCCCTCGCCCGCGAGTCGCAAAACCTGGCGTTCGCGGTCGGTGAGCGGGTCCGGTTCCACCCAGGCCTCGGCCGCAAGTTCAGGATCAATAACGCGCAATCCGCTCTGCACGCGCCGCACCGCTTCTGCTAGTTTTTCGGCGGCCATGTCTTTAAGCAGATACCCTGAGGCTCCGGCATCAAGCGCACGACGCAGATACCCGGTCCGGGCGAAGGTTGTCAGGATAATGACCCGCGTTGCTGAACGCCGGCGTTTGAGTTCTGCCGCCACATCCAAGCCGGACATCTCCGGCATTTCAATGTCGGTGAGAAAAATGTCCGGTTTGAGATTGAGCACCGCATTCAGCGCGTCGGCGCCATTTCGTGCGCGTGCGACCACGCTGATGTCGCCTTCGATTTCAAGTAACGTGGCCAATGCCCCGAGCACCATTCCCTGGTCTTCGGCAATGGCGACCTTGATTGTCTTTCGTCCGGCTTTGACAGAGGGATTCAATGCGTGCTGTTGCTGCCGTTCAGCGGAAATTCAAATGTCAGCTTGGTTCCGGCATGGGTCTCGCGCATCAACCTTCCGCCCAGGGCTTCGATCCGCTCGCGCATACCGCGCAGCCCGTTACCTTCCACCTGAGTTCCGCCTCGGCCATCGTCCTCAATCTGCATAACGCAATCGCCGTTGTTGGCCGCGATTTTCAGGATGCAGGTGCGGGCTTGTGCGTGCCGAACCACGTTGGTCACAGCCTCGCGCATAATCAGCGCAGCCACACTTTCCTGCGCCGGACTCATTGCAACTTCAGCCGTTTCTTCGTGAAGTGCAACGCCGGCGCTTTCCAGCACGGACCGGGCACGTCCTAGTTCCTCGCACAGCTTATAGGAACTATAGCCGCGCAAAGTGTTCCGGATTTCGGCCATGGCTTCCCGCGAAACTTTCTCAATGTCAGAAATCTCAACCTTGGCCTTCTCGGGATATTTCTCGATCAGTTTTCCCGCCAGTGTGGATTTCACAATGATCAACGACATGGTGTGGCCAAGAACGTCATGCAGGTCGCGGGCAATGCGCTCCCGCTCCGCGACTTTGGCAAGATGTTCGATTTCATCATTCGCCATGCGCAGTTTGTGATCGGCGCGATTTTTTTCCGCGAAATGAATATTCGAGAGCCCGACTCCCAGGGATACCACCATTGAGGTCGCCCAGAAGCCGGCGGGGGCGTGAAGTAAAAGAGCGTCTGCCGCCAGCGCCAGAATCAGGGCTGCAACTGCAACGTAAGCCCACCGAGAGTTGTGAATCGTCCAGGCGATAAACGATGACCCCAGAATTACGAACACCGAAGCGCCCTGATTGATATGTCCCAGTCCGATGCCCATCCCGATCATGGCGACGATCAAAGCGTAATTCCATGGCGGTCCGGTCCAAAAAATCCTGAAGTAGAGCACCAGGAATATTGCGGTTGCACCGATCGTAATCAGCCAATCGTGATTTGTGGCATGAGGTCCCAGCATCGGCTGGAAAAAGAAGAACGCGAGAAATACCAACCAGACGTATGGCACCCAGCCATGGTCACGGTTTTTGGGAATTAGTCCCATCAGGAGTCCGAATCCATTCTAAGCCGAACGCTCATCGCCCTCATCCATTCGCTTTCTGATCGCGTTGATGCCCCATCAATGCCGCGCCCAGGCAAAGCAGCGTAAAGCCGGCCAGCGTCTCCCAGTGCCCGGAGGCCGGTTCTCCCCGTCCTCCGCCCACCAGATTCAAAGCCAATTGTGACAGGTGATACGGCGGCAGAAACACTGCGATTTTCTGCACGAACTTGGGGAGAAACATGAACGGCATCCACAGGCCGGAGCAGAACGACATCGGGAGATAAAAAAGATTGATCACCGCGGGGGCCGAATTCGGGCTGGCAAAATATCCGATCGCCAAACCCATCGCGCAGAAGGGAATCGATCCGGCCACGAGAGTGAACAGCAGTTTAACTGCGGTCATTCCTGTCAGGTGTACCCCGCCGAAAACAAATCCCATAAGCATCAGCGCGACTACGTCAATGGTGCTAAAGGTGATTGCCATCAACACTTTTGCCGAGAAATATGCGAACAACGGCATGGGACTGGCGCGCTTTACCTGAAGCCAGCCGAGCCCTCGTTCACTGGAGAGCCCTGCCGCGGTGCCGAAAAGCGACGCGCCCATCACTCCAAACGTCCCATAAGCCGGAATCAGATACACGGTAGTGCTGATGCTGCCGATCGTCTGTCGTCCCATCACCAGGCCGAAGAGAACATAGAACATCAGCGGAAAAACCAGGGTCGAAACCGAGAACATGGGGAAGCGCAGATTTTTCAGAAATTCGTACTTGGCTTCCTTGGCGCAGATTATCAACAGATTTGGACGCCGCAGAACTTCGGGAGTAATTGTTGCCGCACTGCTTGCCATAGATCGCTCCTCGATTTGTCCCAGATCAGTCACGCTTGCTTGGAATGCGATAGCGCATCGTCATCTCTGGTCAAGGCGAGAAATGCTTCTTCCAGACCCGCGCTATTCACTTCAATTCCTGAAATCTCAACATCAAGCTGCAGTAATTGCCGTAATACCTCTTCCGCCCTAGGGGTATGAATAACGGTGGCATTGCGATCGGCGCGAACATCGGAAACACCCGGAAGTTTGCGAATTAGTTCGAGCGGCAATTGGGTTACGCAGCGAACCCGTTTTCCGGCGGTGCGCATCTTGATTTCCGCCGGCGTCCCTTGTGCGATCAGCGATCCCTTATTGATTACAACAATGCGGTCTGCGAGTGCATCCGCCTCCTCCAAATAGTGGGTGGTTAACACCACCGTCTTTCCGCGTTGCAGCAAGTTGCGGATCTCCTGCCACAGCAGATGACGCGCTTCCACATCGAGCCCGACTGTTGGCTCGTCCAGAAAAAGCAGATCAGGATCGCCGCAAATCGCCAGGGCGAAGAGAACTCGCTGTTTTTGCCCTCCAGAGAGAACTCCGAACTTCCGGTCCCGCAGTTCTTCAAGGCCGGCACTCGCGAGCGTTTCGGAAATCGGAAGCGGCTTCGGGTAATACGAGGAAAATAAATCGATGTGTTCGCGCACCCGCAGCGTCTCCGGGACCCGCCCTACTTGCAGCATAGCGCCGACTCGGATATGGGTTTCGGTGAGCGCCGGATCGCCTCCAAAGACAGAAAGGTTGCCCGAGTTCGGTCGGGCCAATCCCAGCAGCAGTTTGATCGCTGTCGTCTTCCCGGCGCCATTAGGACCCAGCAGCGCGACCAATTCTCCTCCGCAAACGTCCATATTGAAGTTGGACAATGCTTGGACTTGGCCATAGTTCTTGTTGACGCCTTCGAACGTGGCGACTGGCGCTTTATGCAGACGGCCGTCGTTTCCGTACCAGGTGGTGAGCATTTGTGCGCTTGCCATAAGCTGGTTTTCCTTAAGTGACACCGGGATCTTCCCGCACTGCTGAAATTGCGAACAGTGGAGATCATCACCACCCGTCAGTGACAAATGTCAGAACGAAGAACTCACCCTCGCGTATAATTCGAGCTTTTCGGGTTGGCGTCGCCGGAACCGCGGGCATCACCGTTTCGGGGCAGGAGCGCGCGCTGCATGACCGTACGTCCTGGGGTGGAGGTTGTCAGCCTTACTGATGTAGGCTGCCAACGCGAAAATAATGAGGACAGCTTCCGCTACTGGGAGCCCGAGGATGATACCGCTTTCGCCCGCCTGGGAAGGCTGGCCGTAATCGCCGATGGAATGGGCGGAACAGAGGGCGGGCAGTTCGCCAGTCATATCGCTGTGGAGAGCGTACAGGAACTCTACTCATCTTCCACTGAAGCCGACCCGCAAACGCAATTGGTGAACGGCCTCCATCTCGCTAATTCTCGCGTGCTGGAAAAAGCCCGCCGCGAGCCCGCGCTTCACGGTATGGGAACAACCCTCACTGCTATCGCGATAGTTGGCAACCACCTTTATTTCGCTCACATCGGTGATAGCCGGCTTTATCTCATCAGGACGGGGAGCATTCGCGCACTCACGCGTGACCATTCGCTGGTCGCTAGATTGGTGGAAAGCGGTGTCATTCGTGCCCAGGAGGCCGATACGCATCCGCAGAGGCATGTGCTGACGGCCGCAGTGGGCGTCACTGATGCAATCGAACCCGACGTTCCTTCCGAGCCGTTGCAACTAGTAAAAAATGATGTCTTGTTGCTCTGCACCGACGGCCTTTGGGGACAGATGAGCGAATCGGAAATAGCGCAAACCATCTCGTCTCACAATATTGAAGACGCCACGCGCGCACTGGTACAACTGGCGAAAGACCACGGCGGGCCTGACAACATCACGCTGCAAATCCTTCGCGTCGTCTGAACCAAACGTTCGATTGTGCCTTGATTTTCTTCAAGTCTGCAAAAAGCTGCGCATTGTCGCGGTCTCGACCGTATCTCTCCCGAATGAAATCCCTCAGCGTCAGTCACTTACGGGGGAGATTGATTTGGCGTGCTGCCTGCAATGTCCTTCATGTCTATTAAGCAGATAGACATTATGGTAAAGTGATCAACATCATGAAGATCTCCCAAAAAGGTCTGTACGCTCTGCAAGCCATGATGATGCTGGCACGCCACTACAACCAGGGCGCCATTCGCATCCGTGACATTGCCTACGAAGAAGAGCTGCCGGAAAAATTCCTTGAGCTGATTCTGCTTGAACTGAAGAACGCAAGGATTGTCGAAAGCGTTCGCGGCGCGAAAGGCGGTTATCAATTGCGTCGCTCGCCCGCCGACATTCACCTGAGCGAGATTATTCGCTTGATCGACGGCCCACTCGCGCCTTTTGGCGATGCCGAGCAGTTGCGCAGCCTCATCGACCGCGACTCCGATCACCGCGCTCTTTACAGAGTTTTTCTCGATGTCCGTGACGCCGCTGCCAAAATTCTGGAGAGCACTTCGCTCGCCGACATTATGAACCCTTCGCCGTCGCCTCGTCAGAAAACCCGCAAGAAGAAAATCGAAGCCAGCATTCTGCCGATGGTAGTGGGCAACCGGACAGCACGATGAAAATTAAGCTTCTGATATTGTTTTCCGTCCTCGGTGTGAGCGCTCTGCTTCACGCCCAGTCAGTTGTAATTCGCGTGGGCGCTTTCCCAAATATCACTCATTCCCAGGCAATGATCGGTAAGGCGAATGGCTGGTTCGAGAAAGCCATGGGGCCGAACGTAAAAATTGAATGGCAGAGCTTCAATGCCGGTCCGTCCGCCATCGAAGCCTTATTTGCCGGGGCCATTGACATGACCTA
>DATJHT010000132.1:0-5234 GCA_035493765.1 Terriglobales bacterium | reverse complement strand
AGCGGCGACAATATTCTTCGCGATGTAGCGCGCAACGTACGCGGCGGAACGGTCAACCTTGGTCGGATCTTTTCCGCTGAACGCGCCGCCGCCGTGCCGTCCCATGCCTCCGTATGTATCGACAATAATTTTCCGTCCCGTAAGTCCGGTGTCGCCCATCGGTCCGCCGATCACAAAACGTCCCGTGGGATTGATGTGGTACTTGGTATCTGCATCAAGCAGTTCTGCTGGAATGCTCGGCTGGATGACGTGCTTCAAGATGTCTGCGCGGAGTTCATCGTTGCCAATGGTTTCCGCGTGCTGGGTTGAAATGACCACCGCGTCCACGCGAACCGGCTTCTTGTTGGCGTCGTATTCAACTGTGACTTGGGATTTTCCATCAGGACGAAGGTAGGAAAGTTTGCCTTGCTTGCGGACCTGCGACAACCGCATGGTCAACTTATGCGCCAATGCAATCGGCATCGGCATCAGCTCCGCATTCTCATTACACGCATACCCAAACATCATCCCCTGGTCGCCGGCGCCGCCGGTGTCCACGCCCATGGCGATGTCGCCGGACTGCTTGTTGATGCTGGAGATCACGGCGCACGTGTTGGAGTCGAATCCGTAAAGGGCGTTGTTATAGCCGATCGAAGCGATGGTACCGCGAACGAGAGCCTGAAGCTCGACGTAGGCCTTGGTCGTAATTTCGCCGGCGACGACCACCAAACCGGTTGCGGTAAGAGTTTCGCAAGCCACGCGACTGGAGGGATCTTCGGCGAGACAGGCATCAAGGACGGCGTCAGAAATCTGGTCGGCGATCTTGTCGGGATGGCCTTCGGTTACAGACTCGGACGTAAACAGATATCGGTTGCGAGATGACAATTTCAATTCTCCTTCGAGAGGTTCCGGATCAGTGGGGGACTAGATCGAGCAAGAACTTCAGAACCGGTATTCAGGGCACAACGGCCATAAAATGAGCATTTTGCAGTCTGCTAAAAAGTTATCAAAGTTGAGGGACCGGCGCAATGGAATTTGGGGTAACCGCGCGACCTTACAGCCGAACGGAGGTTTTGCGGCTTGGACGGGGAATGGGGCGTCCTGAACGGATCACAAGTTCGTAAGCGATTGGTTCTACTAGCGATGGGAGAGGTCAGGCCGTCCCTTGCTTGTTACTAAGGTTCATTGCTCCTGGTTCCAAGCGGTGCCTATAATCGAAAAACAGCTGGCCAATAAAGGACCTTTTAGATGTCGCACGCCACAGGAGCCGAGACCGCCCGGCAAAGCCAGGAACTGCACATCTTTCACGATGTGGCCAAGGCCCTGACTTCTTCGCTGGACCTCGACTCCATTCTTCAGACCATCATGGAGAAGATGGCGGAATATTTCCAGCCTGATACCTGGTCGTTGCTGATGGTGGATGAGCAGAAAAACGAGCTCTACTTTGCGATTGCAGTGGGTACGGCGGCAGAAGCATTGAAGAACGTGCGCCTGAAAGTAGGCGAGGGAATCGCCGGGCACGTCGCGAAGTATGGTGAGAAGCTGGTGGTGCCTGATGTACGCGCCGATCAGCGTTTCGCCAAACGCATTGATCAGGTCACACAGTGGGAGACGCAGTCAATTATCTGTATCCCATTGCGCGCCAAACTGCGGGTGCTGGGCGTGATTCAGTTGGTGAATGTAGACATGGAGCACTTCGGCCACGAAGAGCAATTCTTTCTGCAGGCGCTTTGTGACTACGCAGCGATTGCCATCGAGAATGCGCGGTCGGTCGAAAAAATTCAGGAGTTGACGATTACCGACGACTGCACCGGCCTCTACAACGCGCGCCATCTGTATAAGACGCTGGAGACGGAAGTCTATCGCTCAGCACGCTTTGGATATGAATTCTCGGTCATTTTTATTGACCTCGATCATTTCAAGCAGGTCAACGACACGCACGGGCATTTGATCGGGAGCAAGCTGCTGGCGGAGATTGGCTATCTGATCAAAGCGCAGTTGCGGCTGATTGATTTTGCTTTCCGCTATGGCGGCGATGAATTTGTGGTGCTTCTGCCGCAGACGGCAAAAGATTCAGCGCTGGTGGTGGCCCGGCGCTTGCGCGATAGTCTGCGCAGCAGCATGTTCTGCAAGGAAGAAGGATTGAACCTGAACGTGCGGGCTTCTCTCGGGCTGGCGACGTATCCGCATGATGCCAAGACGCCGCACGACATTATTCGCCAAGCGGACGAAATGATGTATCTGGTCAAGAACAGCACGCGGGACAACATCGGGATTGCGCAGCGGGGAGTGGAGAAGTAAGTAAACAGCACTCAGCTATCGGCCGTCAGCAATCAGTAAACCCTACAACAGGCGATCACCGCGGTAAAAAACCTTCCCGTCAATCAAACGTGCATCAGCCATCAATTTGTGGGGCTTCGGGGGTTTCTCGTCGTCGATGTGGAGCACTTCATGACCGTGCGCGACCAGCCAGTCCGAAACCAGCATGCGATGGCATTTGAAATACACGCGTTCGGCGCACATGTAAGCGCTGCGTGACTGCTCCCCAAGCAGGATAACTCCGGAAATGGCGTGCTCGAACTCCGCCGTGAGCATGTAATCGGCATAATTGCGGAAGCTGGCGTTGCGCAGTGCAACATTGGGGGAATGTTCGAGTGATTTTTTGCGCATTCCGCCGAGTTCTTTCATCCAGACATAACGGATTCCGGCGTCGCCCAGGCTCGTTTGCAGGTTCTCGCGATTGAAGTGCGGAAGGCGACGAGACATCGGAAAAGCGCGAATATCAACCAGCGTTTTAATTTCATGTGCTTGCAGAGCCGCGATCAGTTCTTCAATCGTGCGCGTGGAATGGCCGATGGTGTAGAGCGTGGCCATGCGATCAATCAGGCGAGACCCAAAGCTAAGGCCAAAGCGCGGTTCAACTCGGCCAACTTTGAAAGTGAGAGCGATCCGAGGTACTGAGTGAGATGGGTTTTTTCGATACTGACTAAATTGTCACAACAAATCCAGCTGGTATGCTTCATTCCTTCCTCTATACCAACCTGGACCTGAGTAGAAAGTCCCTCGCCATTGGTATACACCGGGGCGCAAATCGCCGTCGAAAACCTCGATGAAATTAAAGCGGCCCGACTTACCACGACATACGTACGAAATGACTTAGGATCCGAACCGGCCCGATGCACTCGATAGAGTTGCCCGCGTGTCATTATTTAAAGAAGCTACAGATCGGCTTGGTCTTTCAGGACGTCTTCGTCCTCAGCGTTAAGGCGGTCGGCGGCCCGATTAAGAATTTCAAGGTCATGGGCGTGGATTCGCGCGCGTTCTCGCTGCCTCAGGTAAAGCCGCAGCACGCTTTCGATCACCGCTGAACGCGAACGTTTTGAACCGGCAAGTCTGTCGATCCCGGTCAAAACCTCCGGCGAGAGTGTGATAGATGTCTTCTCTTTCATACTACTAACATCCTACCACATTTTCCTTAAAACGGGGCGGGTTGCCACCGCTCCAGATTCATTTCAGCTGAGTTACCCCCTGAAATACAAATACGCGCCCATGATGCAGACCAGCACCAACCCAGACCCTGCAACTTCTTTCCAGTTCCAACTGGCACGGGTTTCGGCGCGGTCAGCGCCGGTGGTGGTGGCGAAGGTCAGGTTTTGAATACGCTGATAATCCGGCTCGGCTGTCATGTGACTGACAACCACCATCACAATCGCGGAAACGATGGTGATCAGCACGCTGAAATATTGAAAGTAAATATTGTTGATGATCCACAAAAAGGAGCCATGCGGATATCCATTGGCCAATCCGGAGAGTCCGAGTGTGACCGGCGTATCGACCAGCATGCGGAAGACGCCAAGCGTGAAGCCGACGATCATCGCCCACAGCGCGCCCGCCGCGTTGAGCCGCTTGAAAAACACTCCGAAGAAAAAAACGACGAAAATAGGCGGCGCCAAATATCCCTGCACGGCTTGGAGGTACGTGTAAAGCCCCTGCGCGCCTTTGATTACAGGGATCCAGGCTAGAGCCACCAGCACCATTGCAGCTGTTGCCATCCGCCCGACGCGGACAAGTTGGTGCTGTGATGCGCCGGGTTTCCACTTCTCGTAAAGATCGACCGTGAACAAGGTTGAGCAGGCGTTGAAAACGCCGGCGAGCGAGCCCATCAGCGCCGAGAGCAGTCCAGCAACCACCAGGCCACGAAGGCCGGGCGGCAACAGATACTGCACCATCATCGGAAATGCTCCCTGCGCGACTGATGAAATTGCCTTCCCATCGGCACCGATCATTACCCCGAGTGCTGGAACTTTGCCGCTTTTTGCTAGCGCGTAGCAGATGAGGCCGGGGATTATGAACAGATAAACCGGAAACAATTTCAGGAAAGAAGCAAAGATCGCCCCGCGGCGCGCGACCGCCTGATTCGGCGCTCCCAGCGCGCGTTGCACAATGTATTGGTCCGTACACCAGTACCACAAGCCGATGATCGGCGCGCAGATCAGCATCCCCACCCAGGGAAAATTGTCGTTGAAGTACCAGGCTTCTCTTATCACGTGGCCGGCTGCATCGGTTTGCAACACGGGGGCCCAACTGCTCTGCACGCCTGCGGGAATCATCGGCTTCCACAGATTAAACATGTCGGAGCCGCACCAGTAGCGGAGTTCGTGCCAGCCGCCAAGCTTGACCAGTCCATAGGCGGTCAGAGAAAAGGAACCGAGGATGAGAACGAATGTCTGAACCGCATCGTTGTAAGCGACGGCACGCATGCCGCCGAGCGCGGTGTACAGGCCGGTAAGCACGATGACCAGGACGGAGCCGATCCAAAAACTATCAATATTCGTATTGCCAATGGTGATATGCAACTCCGGCAGCAGCGTGCCGAAGACCACGCCACCGGCAAAGATGCCAACCGCAATTTTCGAAACAATGAAAGTGATAATGGAGACGATGGACAGAACATACCGCGATGCGGGGCTGAAGCGGCGCTCAAGAAATTCCGGCATGGTGAAGACCATTGACCGCATATAGAACGGAACGAAGACCCAGGCCAGCACCAGCAGGCACCAGGCATGCAGTTCGTAATGGGCAAGCGCAACGCCGCTGGTGGCGCCCGCTCCGGCGAGGCCGACCACGTGCTCGGAGCCGATGTTGGAAGCGAAGATGGACGCGCCGATCACCCACCATCCGAGATTGCGTCCCGCCAGGAAGTAGTCCGCGGCCGAGTCCTTGCCCTTACGGACGACCCACCAGGCAACGCAAAG
>DATJHT010000131.1:0-14584 GCA_035493765.1 Terriglobales bacterium | reverse complement strand
GGCACCGAGATGGTGATGCCGGGAGACAACGTGCAGCTGGTGATTGAGCTGATCACGCCGGTGGCGATGGAGAAGGGTTTGCGCTTCGCCATCCGCGAAGGCGGACACACGGTGGGCGCAGGCACGATCTCGGAGATTGTTCAGTAATAGAACGCGGCTTGCAGCATGCCGCACGCTCTTTCCTTCCGGAGAAGCCGGAAGGGGTCAGGAAACGAAACGTGATAGGAAACGAAAAAATTCGCATCCGGCTGAAGGCATACGATTACCGCGTGCTCGATCAGTCAACTACGGAAATCGTGGCCACGGCGAAGCGCACCGGCGCGCAGATCGCAGGCCCGATTCCGCTGCCCACGATGAAGAACAAGTACACCGTGCTGCGGTCGCCGCACGTGGACAAGAAATCGCGCGAGCAGTTCGAGATTCGCACGCACAAGCGGTTGCTGGATATTCTCGATCCGACGCCGCAGACCGTAGACGCATTGATGAAACTCGATCTTCCTGCGGGAGTGGATGTGGAGATCAAGGCGTTTGGCAAAGAGCATAAATAGGAAGCCACCCAGCCAATAGCGCGAGCCAAGCTGGGATTCTGGAACAAGAAGAGAAGGAAATGGCAAAGATCGCAGGAATTCTGGGCAAGAAAGTTGGGATGACGCAACTCTTCGATTCGAAGGGCGATGTGCGTCCAGCGACTGTGTTGCAGGCTGGCCCCTGTGTGGTCACCCAGCATAAATCGCAGACCCGCGACGGATACGACTCGGCGCAGATCGGCTTGGTCGAGTTCATGAAAGAGTCGAAGCTCACCCAGCCCATGCGCGGACACCTGGCGAAAAACAATGTTCCGCCAGTGAGGTTCATTCGCGAAGTTCCAATCGAAGTTGACGGCGACACGGCGGTGAAACCCGGAGATCGCGTGCTGGTCGAGATTTTCGACGGCGAGCGGTTTGTCGATATTGTAGGCGTGAGTAAGGGAAAAGGGTTTCAGGGTGTGGTAAAGCGACATCACTTTGGTGGCGGCCCGAAATCGCATGGTTCGATGTTCCAGATCACCGGATCGATCGGCTCGTCGGCGTTTCCGTCGCGTGTGTTCAAGGGCATGAGAATGTCCGGGCACATGGGCAACGAGCGCGTAACTGTGCGCAACCTTCGAATACTCGGCGTTGAAAAAGATGACAACCTGCTAGTGGTTGAAGGCAGCGTGCCGGGTCCGAATGGCGGATATCTGGTAATCATGAAGGCAAAGAAGCCGCCACGAGAGCGTCGCGGATTTGCCGGATCGGCCACGGTTGATCCGTTGAAGGCAGCCAAGCGGGCAGCTAAAAAAGGATAGGTAGTGATTAGTGGCCAGTGGTCAGTGGCCAGAGAAAACACATGGCAACGATTGACATACACGATTTGAGCGGCAAGGCAGTCGGCACGCTGGAGCTCGCCGACGAAGTCTTCGGCGCGATCAACGAAGATCTGCTCTGGGAAGCGGTCAAACATTACCGCGCCGGGCAGCGTGCCGGAACTCACGCCACCAAGAACAAGAAACTGGTTTCCGGTGCGGGCAAGAAACTGTGGAAGCAAAAAGGCACGGGGCGTGCCCGCGTGGGCTCGATCCGTTCGCCACTGTGGCGGCACGGCGGGACGGTGCACGGTCCGAATCCTCACTCGCATGCTTACGTGTTTCCGCGCAAAAAACTTCTAGGCGCATTGCGTTCGGCACTGGCGGCGAAACTGAATGACGGCAAGCTGATCGTTGTAAATGCGTTTGATGTGACAGAAGCGAAAAGCAAGGCTTTTCGCGAAGCGCTGGATTTGCTGAAAGTGGACAAGACTGCGTTGCTGGTCGAAGTGGCGAACCACGGCAACCGCAATCTGGTTCTGAGCTCGCGCAATCTTGACGGCGTCGAACTCGTCAGCAGCAGTGAAGTGCATCCATTTCATCTGTTGCGTTATGACCGCGCGATCTTTTCGCAGCCGGCAATCGAGAAGCTGCAAGTCTCGCTCAAGAATTCGGCGTCGCGACGCAATCACGATGCTGACGAGAGCGAAGGCAAGCAGCCGAAAAAGGCATCACGCAGTCCGCGCACCCGCAGCAAGAAAGCGGCGGAGGTGGCATAAATGAAATCGGCCTACCAAATTATTCGCAAGCCGGTGATTACCGAGAAGGGCCTTGGCATCAAGGAAAATCAGAACACCCTGGTGTTTCAGGTTGCCCCGAAGGCCACGAAGACCGAGATCAAGGAAGCGGTGCAGTCGATTTTCAAAGTCAAGGTGAACTCGGTGCGCACGGCGAATTATCCAGGAAAAGAACGTCGTCGCGGCAAATTTGCCGGGTACCGTGCGGATTGGAAAAAAGCGTACGTGCGGCTGAAGGCCGGCGAAAAGATGCCGGAGTACGCACAGAATTTGTAATTGTGAAAACCGCTGAAGGCCAGTGCATAACCAATCAGCACGGGGGCTTTTCAGCAGCGCATTCCGGCGCGTGAATGGGCCGGAATGCTAGTAGCTAGTGGCTAGAAGCTAAGAGCTGATTTTTATGGCAATCAAGACTTACAGACCGACAACCCAGACGCTGCGCTATCGCACCACGCTGGTCAATGACGATATTACGACCCGGCATCCGCACAAGCCGCTGCTTGAGAAAAAGAACCGCACCGGCGGCCGCCGCAATTCGGGCGACACCACCATGCGCTTCATTGGCGGCGGACACAAGCGCAAGCTGCGCATCATCGACTTCAAGCGCGACAAGACCGGAATTCCGGCTACTGTCATCAGTATCGAATACGACCCGAACCGCTCGCCGCGCATTGCGCTGCTGGCATATGCCGATGGCGAAAAGCGTTACATCCTGCAGCCGGAAGGGCTTAAGGTGGGGCAAAAGGTGGTCAGCGGTTCCGATGCCGATATTCTGGTCGGCAACGCGTTGCCACTGAAGAATATTCCGCCAGGGACGACGATCCACAATCTTGAGTTACGTCCCGGCAAAGGCGCGCAGATGGTGCGGTCGGCGGGCGGGCAGGCGCAATTAGTGGCAAAAGAAGGCGAGTATGCCCTGGTGAAGTTGCCATCGGGTGAAACCCGCAAAGTTTCGCAGGACTGCATGGCGACGATTGGGCAGGTCGGTAACATCGACCATGAGAACATCACCATCGGCAAAGCTGGACGCTCTCGCTGGCTGGGCAAGCGGCCGCATAATCGCGGTGTTTCGATGAACCCGGTTGACCATCCGCATGGCGGCGGTGAAGGCAAGACGTCGGGCGGACGGCATCCGGTGACTCCATGGGGTCAGCCGACGCGTGGCTATAAGACACGCAATAACAAGCGGACGGACAAGTTTATTGTGAGCAGAAGCAAGTGACCGTGATTTGCGGGCGTTTGAGCCCGCTGCGGTCATCCCGAGCGAAGCGAGGGATCTCAAATCAAGTTGGGATGACAGAGGCTTTGATTTTGAGCTAAAAGCTAGGAGCTAAGAGCTGATTTTATGGCACGTTCAACAAAAAAAGGGCCGTTCATTGACGGATATCTGGCGACGCGCATTGAGGGCATGAACTCGCGCAACGAGAAGAAAGTCCTGCGCACATGGTCGCGGCGCTCGACCGTTATTCCTGAAATGGTGGGACACACTATCGCGGTGCACAACGGAAAGAAATTTATTCCGGTGTACATCACTGAGAACATGGTGGGGCACAAGCTGGGCGAATTCAGTTTTACCCGCCAGTTCAAAGGCCACTCCATGAAGGCTGCGACCGAGACCACGGCGCGACCTGCGGGCGTGCCCGGTGGCCCGGGAGCTATTACTCCGGCTGCAGCGCCGGCGCCAAAGGCATAACACATGGAATTTAGGGCTCAAACCAACTTTGTCCGGGTCTCGCCGCAGAAGGCGCGCCTGGTGCTGGAACTGATCAAAGGCAAACGTGTTGAAGATGCGCTGAACACGCTGGCGTTTAGCAAGAAGCGCATTGCGGCGAAAGTCGAAAAGCTGGTGCGGTCGGCGGTCGAGAATGCGAACTACCTGAGTACGGAAAAGAATGTTGATGTGGATCTCGACAATCTCTACGTGAAGCACGCGGTGGCCAACGACGGTCCGCGTATGAAGCGCATTCGTCCTGCGCCCATGGGCCGGGCTTTCCGCTACGTACGGCGTATCGCGCACATCGAAATCGCACTGGCGGAGCGCGGTAAAAACGGTGCCGGAGATCTGGCGACGGTTGTCGGGGAAGAGCGAGTGACGGCGTCGCCGGCGAAAAAGAAACGCGCGGTAGCGAAAAAGAAGTCAGTTGGAAAGAAAAAAGCAGTGAAGAAGTAGTCGGGCAGTGGTCAGTGTCGCCGACATCGCAACGGATTTTCTGACCACTAGGAACGCTGGCAACTGAAGTTCAGGAGCTCTATGGGTCAAAAGGTACACCCTTATGGATTTCGGCTGGGATACACCAAGCCGTGGAAGTCGCGCTGGTTCGTGGAACGCGATTATGACAAGCTGTTACTTGAAGACGTAAAGCTGAAGGGCGAACTCAAGGACAAGCTGAAGTCGGCGGGCGTGAGCTCGATTGAAGTCGAGCGTCCGGGCAACAAGCTGCGCGTGATCATTAAAACGGCTCGGCCCGGAATCATCATCGGCCGCAAGGGAGCTGAGATCGACAAGCTGAAGCAGGATGTGCAGAAACGCACCAACCGCGAGGTGTACATCGATATTCAGGAAGTGCACAAGCCTGAACTCGATGCCCAGTTGGTCTCGGAATCTATCGCGCTGCAACTGGAAAAGCGCGTCGGCTTCCGCCGGGCCATGCGCAAAGCGGTTGACTCGGCGCTGCGCTTCGGCTGCAAGGGAATCAAGGTTCGCGTGAGTGGGCGACTCAACGGAAACGAAATCGCGCGTTCGGAGTGGTATTTGCAGGGCCGCTTGCCGCTGCACACATTGCGGGCTGATATCGATTATGGCTTTAGCGAAGCCCGCACCACGTACGGTGTGATTGGCGTGAAGTGCTGGATTTATCGCGGAGAAATCCTGCCGACCAAGAAGCGTGAATCGCAGGCGGTGGGAGCGTTTTGAACGGGGTACTCTGGCGATCGGGTCATCGGGCGATCTGGAAATCAACATCTCAGATTGCAGACTTGACCACAAGGATCGAAGAATTGGTTTTTAGCTAAAGCTAAGACCTAGCAGCTAAGGGCTTATTTATGTTGATGCCGAAAAAAGTTAAGTACCGCAAGCAGCAGCGCGGGCGCATGACGGGCAAAGCCTGGCGTGGAAGCACGTTGTCTTTCGGTGACTACGGTTTAAAGGTTCTTGAGCCCGGGTGGATCACCGACCGTCAAATCGAAGCCAGCCGTGTGGCCATGACCCGATTTATTAAGCGTGGCGGCAAGATCTGGATCCGGCTGTTTCCGGACAAGCCTGTGACCAAGAAGCCGGCTGAAACCCGTATGGGCAAAGGCAAAGGCGCGCCGGACCACTGGGTCGCGGTCGTGAAGCCAGGCAAAATTCTGTTCGAGATGGAAGGCGTAAGCGTGCAGGATGCGACCGAAGCGATGCGTTTAGCTTCGCACAAACTGCCTTTACGTACCACCTTCGTAAAGCGCGAGGGAGCGCACTGAGAGAAATCAATGTTGCTGGTCAAAACTCACTGCTCAGGACTCACTAGGTAGGCAGGAATTATGGAAGCAGAAAAAATCAGAAATCTGACGGACGACGAGTTGCGGCATCAGGAACAGGAAATGGCTGATCAGCTCTTTAAGCTGAAGTTTCAGTTGAACATGGGACAGACCGAGAGCCTGAAGAAGCTGCGTGGCCTGCGCAAGGACATTGCGCGAATGAAGACCGTCGCCCGCGAACGCGCGGCGGCCGGGGAGAAGAAGTAATGGCGGAAGCACAAGCAGCTGGAAGGCGCAAAGAAGTGATCGGCAGCGTGGTCTCAAACCGCATGAATAAGACCATCGTGGTGCAGGTGGTGCGCCGCAAATCCCATCCACTCTATACGCGGGTGATTTCAAAGGCGAAGAAATTTTACGCGCACGATGAAAAGAATGAAGCTCACATCGGCGACGTGGTCCGCCTGGAAGAGACGCGACCGCTTTCGAAACTGAAGCGGTGGAGACTGAAAGAGATTGTCCGCAAAACTGCGCTGGTGCCGGAAGTTGCGGTCGAGCAGAAGTAGTACGGAGAAATATTTATGACCGTGATGATGCGAAGCATGCTCGAAGTTGCCGACAATAGCGGCGCCCGTAAGCTGCAAATGATTCTGCCGCTGGGCGGTTCGACCGGCCTGCGCGCCGGCCTGGGCGACGTCATCACCGCCAGCGTCAAAGAGGCGGCCCCCGATGGCCAGACTAAAAAAGGAACCGTGGTGAAAGCGGTGATCGTACGCACCCGCAAAGAGCATCGCCGGCGCGACGGCACCTACATTCGCTTTGACCAGAACGCTGCCGTACTGATCAACGAAACTGGCGAGCCGGTAGGGACTCGCGTATTCGGTCCGGTTGCGCGCGAGTTGCGGGAGAAGAAGTTTTTGAAGATTGTGAGTTTAGCGCCGGAAGTTTTGTAGAAAACAGGTTTCAACGGTTTCGACATTTTCAAGCTTTCTGGATCGAAACTGAACGCAAGTTCTATAACGACTTTGAAACCTTGAACACGTGGATTTTCATATGGGAACAGCGACAACGACAGTACACAAACGAGTTGACATTCACCGCAACGATACCGTTCAGGTATTGAGTGGCCGCGACAAAGGCAAGCAGGGACGAGTGCTGCGAGTAATGCCGGATACAGGCAAGCTTCTGGTCGAGCACGTGATGATGGTCAAGAAGCACCTGCGCCCCACGCAGAGATCGAAGGGCGGTATCGCCGAACAGGAAAGCGCGTTCTCGATCTCGAAAGTCCAGCTGGTTTGTCCGAGTTGCGGGCCGGTGCGCATTGGACACGCAGTGCAGGGAGACCGCAAAGTCCGGATCTGTAAGAAGTGCGGGACCACGCTGGATAAAAAAGGGTAAGAGTTTAGAGCTAACTTGCTGAAGGCTGAATTATGGCTAAGGAAAAAAGAGAAAAAAAGGGCGCAGCGCAACAGGAAGAGCAGCGGGCGCCGGAAGTTGCGCGCCACAGCGCGAAAGAAACTCCGCGCCTGAAGGACCGCTTCCGCAAGGAAGTCGCTCCCGTGCTGATGAAGGAATTCGATCTCAATAACCCCATGGCAGTGCCGCATCTTCATAAGATCGTGGTCAACATGGGTGTCGGCGAGGCCACGCAGAATGCTAAGGTGCTTGATCCTGCAGTGAACGAGCTCGGGCAGATTACCGGGCAAAAGCCGGTGGTGACCCGCGCCAAGAAGTCGATTGCCGCTTTCAAGGTGCGCGAGAACATGCCTATAGGTGCGATGGTCACATTACGCGGCGACCGCATGTACGAGTTCTTTGACCGCCTGGTAAGTGTGGTTCTGCCGCGCGTCCGCGACTTCAAGGGAGTATCAACCAAGTCGTTCGATGGACGCGGGAATTACACCATTGGCTTGCACGATCAATTGATCTTCCCGGAGATCTCCTACGAGAAGGTGGACAAGCTAAAGGGCATGAACGTCACTATTGTGACCACGGCCCGTGACGATAATCAGGCGCGGTCGCTCTTGAAACTTTTGGGTATGCCGTTCCGCGCGCAGTAAGCGGTCAGATTCAGAGTTGAAGGCGAAAATTTAAAGGATTGCATGACTACAGCAAAACGAGTTAAAGACGCAAAGATCCAGGAGAAGTTTCAGAAGGCGCGCGACAGCAAACAAGCGCGGCCGAAGTTTTCGACGCGCAAGCACAACCGTTGCAAAATTTGCGGGCGTCCGCGCGGGTATCTGCGCAAGTTCGGCGTGTGCCGTCTGTGTTTCCGTGGTCTGGCGTTGCGCGGAGAGATTCCTGGTGTAGCGAAGTCGTCTTGGTAATCAGGTGTCGGGAAGTAAAGCCATCGCTGGTTCTCCGCTGCGGCGGAGAGAACGGGTGGTTTAGGAGAAATAAACGATGAAGTTGACCGATCCGGTCGCAGACATGCTCACGCGAATTCGCAACGCAATTCGCGCGCGGCACCAGAAGGTAGATGTGCCTGCTTCGAAGCTGAAGCTGGAGATTGCCCGTATTCTGAAAGAAGAGGGCTACGTCTCTAACTTCAAGCCGACCGAAGAGGAAGGCCACAAGGTCATTCGCATTTACCTGAAGTATGACAATAACAACGAAGCCGCCATCTCCAACGTCGAGCGGGTTTCGCGGCCCGGTTGCCGAGTGTATGTGCGCCGGACGGAAATCCCCCGCGTGCTGGGCGGCCTGGGGATCAATATCCTGACCACGCCGCGCGGCGTCATGACCGGCCGGCAAGCGCGCAAGCAGGGTGTCGGAGGCGAACTCCTCTGCGAAGTTTGGTAGGGAGCCAGTTTTTAGCTTTGGCTCTTGGCCATTAGCTAAAGGCGGTGAAGGTAGCAACTAAGAGCGATTTATGTCACGAATTGGAAAAAAGCCGATCGCACTGCCCAAGGGCGTGACGGTCAAAATTGAAGGCAACACGGTTGCCGTGCAGGGGCCGAAGGGCAAGCTTGATACCACCATTCCACGCGGCATCAAGGTCGAGCAGCAAGACGGCCATTTGGTTGCCGTGCGCGAGAATGATTCCCAGGCCGCCTTGCACGGGTTGACCCGCGCCTTGGTGAACAACGCGGTTGAAGGCGTCACCAAAGGTTGGACTCGCGAACTGGAAATTGTCGGAATTGGCTATCGCGCCGAAATGAAGGGTAAGGGAATGGTCGTGTTCACCCTCGGTTATTCCCATCCCATCGAGTATCCGCTGCCGACCGGGGTTGATGTTGCGGTGGATCCGAAACAAACGAGGTTGAGCGTTACTGGAATTGACCGGCAGAAAGTGGGCCAGGTTGCCGCCGAAATGCGGTCGCTGCGTCCGCCTGATCCGTACAAAAATAAAGGTGTTCGCTATGCCGGCGAGCGCCTGAAGAAGAAAGTTGGAAAGACGGGAGCGAAGTAATCGCGTTTGCCGGGCGTCTGAGTCCGGCACGATCATCCCGACCGAAGTCGAGGGATCTGAAGTTATGCTGAATCTGACATCGAAAAACGTAACCCGCCGCCGGGTGCACAAGCGCATTCGCAAGAAAGTGCTTGGCACTTCAGAGCGTCCGCGCCTGAACGTATATCGTTCGCTGAACAACATTTATGTGCAGGTGATTGATGACCTCCAGGGCGTGACACTGGTTTCTGCCAACAGCGCCGAAGGGAAGAAAGATTCCCGGGCTACTGGGGGTAACTTGGCGGCGGCGAAGACAGTCGGCAAAGCCATAGCTGATCGCGCTAAAGCGAAAGGTATCAATCAGGTTGTATTTGATCGCGGCGGATACATCTATCACGGCCGGGTGAAGGCGCTGGCGGATGCGGCACGCGAAGCCGGACTGAAATTTTAAAGCTGAGATCGGAAGACTTACAGATGCCAACAATAGTCAAGAAACTCGACGCCGGCGCTTACCAACTGAAGGATCAGGTAGTGGCCATCAACCGCGTCACCAAAGTCGTCAAAGGCGGAAAGAACCTTTCGTTCGCCGCGCTGGTGGTCGTCGGAGATCCTTCGGCCGCGGTTGTGGGCTATGGTTCCGGCAAAGCCAAAGAAGTGCCGCAGGCCATCCGCAAGGGGATTGAATCCGCCAAGAAAAATCTGGTCCGCGTGAACCTCACACAGACGAGCATTCCGCACGCTGTGCTCGGACGGTTTGGCTCCGGCATGGTTCTGCTGAAGCCGGCGCCTGAAGGGACCGGAGTCATCGCCGGCGGCGCGGTGCGTGCCGTCATGACATCAGCGGGGGTGCAGAACGTGCTGACGAAATCGATCGGCACAACCAACCCGCACAACGTCATTAAAGCCACCTTCGACGCGCTTAAGAAGTTGAAGAACCGGGAACTGGTAGCGAGCATGCGCGGCAAGGTGGCGGAGGAACTGTGATGACGGCGAAAAAAGCAGCTTCCCAGGGCGGCACTTTGCGGCTTAAATACGTACGTTCCAAGATTTGCACGCCGGTCAGTCACAAGAAGGTGGTCAAAGGGTTGGGTTTCACCCGGCTTAATCAGGTAATTGAGCGGCCAGACAATGCTGCCATTCGCGGTATGGTGGCGAAGGTGCCGCATTTAGTGGAAATAGTGCAATAAAGCTACTAGCCTTTAGCTCTTAGCTTTTCGCCAAGCGGAGCCACTTCGGTTCAAGCTCAAAGGCCAAGAGCTAACAGCTAAGAGCATATCCATATGAATCTTTCGAATGTTCGTGCGCCGAAGAAGGCGTCAGAAAACAAGAAGCGGGTGGGCCGGGGCATGGGGTCGGGCATGGGCAAGACCTCGACCCGCGGACATAAGGGCCAGCGTTCGCGCAGTGGTTCACGCATGATGCGCGGCTTTGAAGGCGGCCAGATGCCGCTGCATCGCCGTTTGCCCAAGCGCGGGTTCACCAACATCTTCCGTCAGGAATACAGCATTGTTAATCTGGAAAAGCTGGCGGATTTGGGCGAGACCACAATCAATCCCGATGTGTTGCGCAAAGCCGGCGTGATCAGCACCAAGCGACCGGTTAAAATTCTGGGAGATGGCGAGTTGAACTCAGCTCTGACCGTGTATGCGCACAAATTTTCCAAGTCTGCCCAGGAAAAGATTACGAAAGCCGGCGGTAAGTTCGAGGTCCTGTAGTAATGTTTGACAAGTTTTCCAATATCTTTCGCATTCCTGACCTGCGTAAACGGATCTTTTTCACGCTGGCGCTGCTGGCCGTTTACCGCATTGGCGGCCACATCCCCATCCCGGGCGTGAACTCCGATCTCTTCCGGCAATACATCGAACAGAACCGGGGTACTTTGCTGGGGTTCGTAGATCTCTTCTCTGGTGGCAACATTCGCCGCATGACAATCTTCGCGCTCGGCATTATGCCGTACATCACCTCCTCAATCATTTTGCAGTTGCTCACGGTTGTTTATGAGCCACTCGCCAAATTACAGAAGGAAGGCGAACTGGGCCGCAAGAAGATCACCATGTGGACCCGCTACCTGACACTTGGGTTGAGCCTTGTGCAATCTTTCGGCATTGCTTACAGCTTGCAGCGCAATGGCGGCTTTGTGCTGAACCCCGGCGTAGGCTTTATCCTGATGACCATTCTTACGCTTACCACGGGTAGCGTGTTCATCATGTGGCTGGGCGAACAAATTACCGAACGCGGCGTTGGTAATGGCATGTCGCTGTTGATCTTCACCGGGATCGTGGTGGGATTGCCGCGCGGCGTTTTCGATCTGTGGGAAAAAGCCAAGAACGCGACCTGGGGCCCGCTGACTCCAGTACTGATGATTGGCCTGATTGTCATGATGATCGCGGTGGTGGCGTTCATCGTTTATGTGGAGCGTAGCGAGCGGCGGATTCCAGTGCAATATGCCAAGCGCATCATTGGACGCAAGATGATGGGCGGGCAATCCACGCATCTGCCGTTGAAAGTGAATTCCGGTGGTGTGATGCCGGTGATTTTTGCCTCCTCAATTGTGACTATTCCGCAGACTATGCTGTACGGGCTTCGCGAGAACCGCTGGTTCGGTGATCTGCTGCGATGGCTCGGCTGGGGCGAACCGCTCTACACCGTGCTCTATGCGTTGGGAATTATTTTCTTCGCGTATTTTTACGTCTCGATCGTATTCAATCCGAACGAAGTCGCAGACAACATGCGCAAGTACGGTGGATTTATTCCGGGCATCCGTCCGGGTAAGCGCACTGCAGACCACATCAATGAGATCCTGACACGCATAACGCTGGTAGGCGCGCTGTATCTGATTATCATTTCATTCATTCCTGAATGGATGATTACGGGAATTCACCTGAACCATCTCTTCGGTCCGCTGGGCGCGTTTTTTGAGCGCTTGCCCAACTGGGTGCTGAATGGATTGGGCGTTACATTCTATTTTGGCGGAACGTCATTGTTGATTGTGGTCGGCGTTGCCATGGACACGGTCAATCAGGTCGAATCGCAGTTGATTATGCGGCACTATGACGGATTTACGCCGCGTAGCGGGCGCATACGCGGGCGTCGTGGCTGGTAAGTAAGAGCGGTAATCGGTGGGCAGTGATCAGTGGTTCATTTCGGACCATTGGCCAGTGCCCACCGAGTACTGAACAGGGGCAGTCCTAAGAGGATTGGCGAGATGTGTCAGTAATTCTGGAACGGGAGCGGCTTGGGGCCAGTTCGATGGCAGAGCAGGTGTTGCGAAACATCGGACCGATTGTGCTGCTCGGACCGCCGGGAGCGGGCAAAGGTACCCAATCGAAGCGGATTACCGAACACTATCGTATTCCTCAGGTTTCGACCGGTGATTTGCTGCGCGAACACGTAAAGCAGGGAACTGCCTTGGGCGTGCAGGTGCGCGATCTGCTGGCCAAGGGGGAGTTGGTTCCGGACAACCTGGTTTGCGACATTGTCGCCTGGCGCCTGAGGGAGCCGGACGGGCAGCGCGGATTTATCCTCGACGGGTTTCCTCGTACCGCGACACAGGCAGTCTGGCTGGATTCGTTTCTGAAGTTTGAGTTCTTTGAAACCGCGAAATGGCAGTCATGGCTCCCGATTGTCGTATGTATCAAGGTGGATTATAATAAATTGTTGCTCCGCATCACTGGGCGACGGACCTGTCCCGTCGATGGGACGATCTACAACATCTATTCCAATCCGCCGCTCGTTGACGAAATCTGCGACAAGGATGGCACCAAGCTGGTCACCCGCGACGATGACCGCGATGAGGTCATTCGCGAACGTTTGGACACCTACGAGCGCCAGACCAAGCCGGTGGCTGAGCATTATCATAAGCTTGGCCGTGTAGTTGAGATTGACGGCGATTTGCCGGTGGATGAGGTCACTGCTTCTATTTTGAGGGTGATTGACCACAGCGCCGAGAGCGCCGCTGGAAGCGTTTAAGAATGGCGATTGTTTGCAAATCGCAGGCTGAAATCGAGAAGATGCGGCGCAGCGGTCACATTGTGCGCCAGGTTTTGGACGAACTGCGAAAGGTGGTTGCGCCCGGCGTGACCACGATGGATCTGGAAAAGACGGCAGCTGCCAAGATTAAAGAACTGGGAGCAAAGCCGGCTTTCAAGGGATATTACGGTTATCCCTGCGTGTTGTGCACTTCGGTGAACGAAGAAATCGTGCACGGTATTCCGTCGCCGAAGCGGGTATTGAAGGCTGGCGATATTGTTTCGATCGACTGCGGTGTGGTGCTCGACGGGTATTACGGCGATGCGGCGATCACAGTAGCTGTCGGAGATTCGGTTTCTCCCGAGCGCCAGAAGCTGATGGAAGTCACCGAACAATCGCTGTACAAGGCGATTGACCAGGTCAAGGTTGGCAACACGATCAGTGACATTGGCGGAGCAGTGCAGGAATTTGTAGAAGCCAACGGATTCAGCGTGGTGCGTGAGTTTGTCGGCCATGGAATTGGGACCAAGCTGCACGAGGAACCGCAGGTTCCGAATTTTCGTTCGCGCGGAGCGGAAACGCGGCTGCGGGAAGGTATGGTGCTGGCAATTGAGCCCATGGTGAATTGCGGCCGTCCGGAGGCGAAAGTTCTGGAGGACAAGTGGACCGCTATCACCGCAGACGGCAGCTCCAGCGCGCATTTTGAGCACTGTGTAGCGGTTACGAAAGATGGGCCGTTGATACTGACGCAGTGACAGCATTTTGCTCTTGGCTTTTAGCTAAAGGCTAAGAGGCGATTTTGAGAAGTGCATGAGCAAAGAGGACGCGATTGAAGTTGAGGCGTCTAGCGGACGTGAGCGCGGCGCGAGTCCGCTGCCGAAATCCTGAGCGCCGCGAGGGATTTGCAGGATAGAGAACGTAAGGAGTCGATGAGTAAAGAAGACGCGATTGAAGTGATGGCAACGGTGGTCGAACCGCTGCCTAATGCCATGTTCAAGGTGGAATTGGAAAACAAACACCAGGTGCTGGCGCACGTTTCCGGCAAGATGCGCAAGAACTTCATTCGCATTCTGCCCGGTGACAAAGTCGCAGTCGAGCTCTCGCCGTACGATCTGAATCGCGGAAGAATTGTGTACAGGTACAAATGATGCCGTTTGGCGGGCGTCTGAGCCCAGCCGGCATCATCCCGAGCAAGGCGAGGGATCTCGGAAGGCTGAAGGAATTATGAAGGTAAGAGCATCGGTAAAGAAAATCTGTGACAAGTGCAAGGTCATCCACCGCAGAGGTGTTGTGCGGGTGATCTGCGTGAATTCGAAACACAAACAGCGCCAGGGGTAAAAGCAGGTTTTGGAGGCGTAGGATTTTATGGCACGAATCGCAGGCGTCGATCTTCCGCGCAACAAGCGGTCGTTCATCGCGCTCACTTACATTTACGGGATTGGGCAGTCGCGTTCGACGCGCATTCTCGCCGAGGCGAACGTGGATCCGATGAAGAAGATCCAGGACTTGGGCGAAGACGAGGTCAATCGCATCCGCCAGGTGATCGAAGGCGAAGGTTTGGTCGAAGGCGATTTGCGTAAGGAAGTTTCAATGAGCATTAAGCGGCTCATTGAAATCGGCTCCTATCGCGGATTCCGCCATCGCCGCAAC
>DATJHT010000130.1:0-10888 GCA_035493765.1 Terriglobales bacterium | reverse complement strand
CGATTTTCACGAATGGAGCGTTCGAACTCGGCGCGCGTGGCGCCCTGCTTTAAGCCGAGACCGATTTCCGCGCCCGACTCGGCATGCGCCACATACCAGCATTCGGTCTTGCCGCAGGGCTGACCGATTTCTCTGGCGGCGGCGTCGTCGGGATGCACCTGCACCGAAAGCTTTTCCTGCGGAAAAAGAAATTTCATTAATAGCGGAAAACGATCAGAGTCTCTCGGTGCGTCTCCGACGAGCCCGCGTTGATAGTGCGATGTAAGTTCTGCAAGAGATTTGCCAGCAAGTGCACCGTTCTGCACTTTGCAGTTATCTCCGGTGAGCCAGGACTCACCGATTTTCTCATCGAAATGGAAATGCTTCGAGTAAATCGGAGATAAGTCGAAACGTCCCCATGGGCGGGGGTCAAACAGCGGCGTCATTAAAAACGGATAGAGTTCGGTCATTCCAGGTAGCGGCGCGATTGCCCCTTTCAGCGCAAACCTGCATTAGAAGCCTAACTCACGTGAGAGGCTGCCCACAAAAAACGCGTTTCGTCGATGCCCTACAAAGAGCTTACAAAACTTCGCAGTCGCTCGATCCCGCGATCCAGTTCGCTCTGCCTGGTGGCATAGGAGATGCGGACATGTTCATGCGTTCCAAAGCCCTCGCCGGGAACGGTGGCTAAATGAGCTTCATGCAACAGCCGCTTGGCAAATTCAGCTGGGGTATTAACGCCACCGCGGCCCAGCAATCCGGAAATGTTCGGGTAAACGTAAAACGCGCCTTCAGGGCGCGAGCACTTGATGCCAGGAATAGTTGCGAGGCCGGCAAGAATCTGATCTCGCAGGCGGATGTACTCCTTCTTCATGTCCGCCACGCAGTCTTGGGGACCGTTGAGGGCTGCCACGGCTGCCTTCTGCACCATGGCCGGCGGGCTCGACGTGGCCTGGCTCTGGAGCTTCGCCATTGCGCTGATTACCGGCGCCGGAGCAAGGGCATAGCCAATGCGCCATCCGGTCATGGCATAGGTCTTGGAGAGCGACCCGACAACCACGATGCGTTGACGGTGATCGTTCAACGCACCAATTGAAAAGGAGCGGCCGCTATAGTTCAGATAAACGTAGCATTCATCGGAGAGCACCCAGATGCCGCGCTCGGCGGCGAGCCTGACCACCTCGGTCAAATCTTGCGGCGACATCACTGCGCCGGACGGATTGCCCGGTGAGTTCAGGATAATGAGTTTGGTGCGCGGCGTCACCAGGCGCGCGACCATATCGGCGGTCACGCGGAATCCGGCGGCTTCGTCGCTTTGCAGCATCACGCAGGTGCCGCCCGCGTAGCGGACGATGTCTTTGAATGAAACCCAGTACGGCACCGGCAAAATCACTTCGTCGCCGTGGTCCACCAGAACCTGAACGGCATTGAAGAGCGCATGTTTGCCGCCGACTGAAGCCATAACTTCGTCGCGCTTATAGGCTGATCCGAAATCTCGGGTGTGGCGACTGATGATTGCGTCCCGTAATTCCAGAATTCCGCCGATCGCAGTGTATTTTGTAAAGTTGCCGTTAATTGCCGCGATCGCAGCATCTTTGACGTGCTGCGGCGTGCTGAAATGCGGCTCGCCAAGGCTGAGGTCAACCACGTCAACGCCGGACTGGCGCAGCTTCTCGGCTTCGGCGACCACTGCCATGGTGGCGGAGACCTCGATTCGATCCAGACGTTCGGAAATTTTGAGAGCAGGTAGGGCTTCGGTAACGGACGTCATTTTTTTCCTGTTTTGCTTTGCTTGGTTGCGAGTTTATATGCCGGATCGAGTTTTTCCTTCAGCCGCTGTTCGACTAATTCCGGGACCAGGCCAGTGATGTTGCCACCCAGTCGTCCGACTTCGCGCATCAGACGCGAGCTGAGATACGAATACTTTTCAGCCGGCATCATGAAAACGGTTTCTAGGTTCGGGCGCAGCTTGCGGTTCATCAAAGCCATCTGCAGTTCGTATTCGTAATCGCTTAATGCCCGGATACCCCGCAAAACTGCGCTGGCATTGACTTTGGCAGCGTAATCCACGGTAAGACCGTCAAAAGTGTCCACGCGAACGTTTTTGAATTTAGAGGTCAGCTCCTGCAGCATATTTCGCCGCTCACCTAAGCTGAAGAGCGGCGTCTTCTCAGCGTTGCGAAGGATTGCGACTACCAGTTCGTCGAAAATCTTGCTACCGCGCTCCACGAGATCAAGATGACCGTTGGTCGGAGGATCGAACGAGCCGGGATAGATGGCGATGACTTTTTTCAATCAGCCTCGTTTATTTGAAACTCGAACGCACCAGGTTTTCGCGGGCTGGCTTGTAACGCTGAATGGGGCGGCCAACGAACCTCAATTTTATTCGGCACCGGGGGGGATGGCAATCTCAGCGTCTGAATTGCGCTATCGCACCGGTGCCTCTTCGCGTTCCGGAACCGAAGACGTCTTCTCGTGGCTCAGGTAGAAGTGCACCGCCGGGGTGATGATTAATGACAGCACCATCGAAATAAGGATTCCGCCGATCACGGCAATCGCAAGCGGTTGCAGCATTTGGGATCCGGCTCCAATCGCGAACGCCAAAGGAAGCATTCCAGCGATCGTCGCCAGAGCTGTCATCACGATCGGCCGCAAGCGGCGGCGGCCGGCTTGCAGCATGGCATCGCGCGCCGAAGCTCCGGTTAGGCGAATGCGCTGATCGGCGTCGAGCAGCAGGATGCCGTTCTTGGCTACGATGCCGACGACCATGATCATCCCCATAAAAGAGGAGACGTTGAAGGTGGTGCGGGTAACCAGCAGGGCGATGAAGACTCCCGAGGTTGAGAGCAAAGCCGAAGCCAGAATCGCTACAGGCGCGGCGAAGGTACGGAACTCGAACAGCAGCACGATGAAAACAAGAACAATTGCGAGGGCCAGCACGAAGGCAAAATCGCGGAACGATTTTTGCTGCTCCTGGTAGGTGCCACCGTACTCGACACGGATTGCGGGCGGCAAATGCAGCGAATTCACGGCCCTTTGTACTCCCGATATCGCGCTCCCCAGATGGGTGCTGCCTTCAGTTCGCCCGGTGACGCTTACCACACGCAAAAGATTCTCGCGATGAATTTCGTTTTGCGGCGGCAATTCGGTGATTTTTGCCAATGATCCCAGCGTTGCGGTATGGCCGCTAGCGCTGGTCAGCAGAGTGTCCCTGATGCTCTCAAGTGTTTTACGGCCGTTCGCTGGAAAGCGCACTCGTACGTTGTAAACGCGGTCATTGGAGATGACGGGCGCGGTGGCCGGTTCGCCCTCGACGATAGCAGCCGCATCAGTGGCGACCTCTTCGGCGGTAAATCCGGCACGCGCCGCGACCGCCGGATCAACCTGAAAGCTCACGGCCGGTCCCGAAATCGTGTTTTCGAGACCATTGAGTACATCGGTGACGCCTTCGGCGCCCTTGTGCGTTTTCTCGTCATAGTTGATGGCATCAGCAACCTTTGGCGCCCAGGTTTCGAGAAGAGATGGATTCTCAGAAAAAAGTTTGACCACGACGGGTTCGGGCTCGCCAGTGAGGTCGCCAATCATGTCCTGCAGCACTTGAATAAATTCGGTCTTTACAGCGGGTTCCTGCGCATCAACCTGTGCGCGAATGTCATCCATGACTTCGTCGATCGCCCGGGTGCGGCACGAGCCTGATGAGAAAAAGCGCCCGAAGAAGCCGCATTGAGGTTTCAATTTGACCAGGATGTCGCCTCGATTTGCCTCGGTTACAGCCGCCAGGCCGAGTTCAGCGCCCGTTCGTCGCGAGGTGCTTTCCACCTCAGGCACGGCTTTCATGAGGCTCTCGATGTGCAAAATCATGCGATTCGTTTCTGTGAGCGACGCACCAGCAGGAGTCCAATAATCGAGAGTGAACCCACCCTCGTCCATTTCGGGTAGTAGGTCGCTATCGCTGAAGTGGTAACAGATAAATGAGGCAGCGATCAGTAGCCCGCTCAACCCCGCGAGCCACCATGGTTTTGCCAGAGCACGGCGGAGCCAGTGCTGGTGAAAATCAATTATTTTGTGAAAGACCCGTCCGGTCGAAGCTTCTTCGGCGGCCAACAACTTCTCAAAGCTTTCTTCCTGCGTTTCTTCAGATTCCTGCGCGGATTGCTTGCGGCGTATGAAATAGCCGCTGAGAGTGGGCGTCCAGGTCAGTGCCAGCGCCAGTGAGGTAAACAGGGCTACGCCCATGGTCAGGGCGAGCGCGCGGAAGAAAGTTCCCGTCACGCCAGTGATGGCAACCAGCGGCAGAAACACGACAATCGGCGTAATGGTTGAGCCGATCAACGGGGCGGTAATCTCGCGCAACGCGCTGCGGATGGCTTGCAACCGCCCCTGGCCGGCGTCACGGTGCAGCACAATATTTTCGACGACGACGATGGCGTCATCAATCACCAAGCCGACTGCAGCCGCGAGTCCGCCCAGAGTCATCAGGTTGAAGGTTTCGCCGAGAAGCTTGAGAGCAACGAAAGTGATCAGGATGGTTACGGGAATGACCAGCCCTGCAACCACTGAGGTTCCCCAGTCACGCAGAAAAACGACGAGGATGATGGACGCCAGCACCAACCCGAGCAGGATGGCGTCGCGCACGCTCTTGATGGAATCGCTGACCAGTATGGATTGATCGTAGAAAGGCGAAATGACAATGCCGGCGGGCAGGGTTTTGCGAATTTCATCAAGGGCCGAATGAACTTCGTTAGCTACCTCCATGGTGTTGCTTTCGGGCTGCCGGTTTATGTTGAGCAGCACCGCAGGCTTTCCGTTAGCGGTGATGATGGTGTAAACCGGCTTGACCCCAGGCCCAACGGTGGCGACGTCGTGAATGCGTACCGGTATTCCGGCGGGGGTGTTCTTAATTACGATGTCGCCGAGTTGTTCGGGCGTCTGGACTTGTCCGCTGATGAGGCCGAGGACGAGCTGATGATTCTGCTCAAACAAGCCGGGAGAGTCGATAACGTTGGTGCGCTTAATTGCGTCCAGAATGTCGGTCACAGTCACGCTCGCCGAGAGCAGCTTGGCCGAATCAGGCTGAATGAGAAATTCCGGTTGCTGTCCGCCTTGGAGCACAACACTAGCCACGCCGTTCAACCTGTTCAGGCGAGGCTTCAGCTGGTAGGTCGCAAGCTCCCATAGTTGGGTTTGCGGTACCGTATCTGAAGTCAGGCTGTAACCCATAATCGGGAAACTGGCGAAGGTCATGCGATTCGCGACGATGGTGGCCGACGGCGGAAGTTCCGGCTGCACCCGCGAAATGGCGGCATTCACATATTGCAGGGTCTGGAACATGTCCACATTCCAGTTGAAAAAGAGGTTGATTTCCGCCGAGCCGCGGCTGGTGGTGGAGCGAACATCCTCGAGGCCGGGGACGCTGTTAACGGCCTCTTCGATAGGGCGCGTCATCGTAACCATCATCTGATCGATTGGCATTACACCGTTGTCAGCGGCGATCAAAATGCGCGGAAAGTTGGTAGTGGGAAATACCGCGACCGGAACATTAAAGGCGAGATACGCGCCCAAAGCCGCCACGGTGAGAATCAGAAAAATAAGCGGCTTGGACCGTTGCGCAAACCAGTAGGAAGATTCAGGTCGATTCACCGGTTCCTCCTACTCCTTCTCATTCTTCTCGCCGGGGCTTGCGGTGGCAGCGTCGGTAATTTTGCTGTTGTCGGGGAGTCCGTAGGCACCCGAGCCGACGATGCGCTCTCCGGCGGACAGGCCTTCGACAACCTGAACGCGGTCGCCGTCACGTATGCCGGTCTTCACCGCTTTCTGGTGTGCCTTGCCATCGCTTCCTGCGACCATCACCGAAGTCGTTCCATCCTGCGCGGTTAGTAGAGCCGGAGCCGGAATCGCGAGCGCATCAGAAACGGACCGGGCAACTATTGAGACTTGCACGCTGGAGCCCGGCTTCAATCGGCCTTTGGGATTTTTGATCAGCACCCATATCTCAATCGTTGTGCTGTTGGGGTCGAGCGCCGGACTGACCAGCGAAACTTTGCCCGGAAACGAGGCGTCGATTCCGGGTACGGTGACGGTTGCATTGTCGCCTAACTTCAACAGCGCGGCGCTCTGCTGCGCGACATGAGCCCTGGCGGTAACCTGCGAAGTGTCCATTACGGTGAGAAGGGGTGTTCCTGCGGCCGCCATCTCGCCAGGGTATAGTGGGCGGTCGGTGACCACGCCATTGATGGGACTTCGGATTTCCGAATAGCTGAACTGCGCCGCCGCTCCGTTGTACTTGCCCTGCGCAGACTCAAGTTGTCCCTGCGCCGACTTGAGAGTCTGCTGCCTTCCGACGGCTTGCAGATTTTGCAGGTGCCTTTGTGCAATTTCGTACTGATTGCGCGCATTAGTCAGGTCCACTCCGGCCTGATCGAGTTCCTTGCGTGGGATTGCGCCCTCAGCGAACAGGTCTTTTCGGCTGTCGTAAACTTTTTGCGCCGCGTCGAGTTGTTGCTTGGCAGCGTTTTCGTCGAGTTGTGCCTTCTGCATTTCCTGCGGGAGATCGGCGGCGGTGGTCTGCGCGTAAGCCGCCTGGGCCTGATCGTACGAACCCTTGTTTTCCTGCGTGGCCGCAGCCAGGTCACGGTTCTCGAGCACTGCGAGCAACTGCCCCGCATGTACGCGGCTTCCACGATTCACCAGGAACTTCTGCACTGGCGCGCTGATCTTCGGCACCAGCGCCGATTGTGCAAGCGGAAAAAGTACGGCATCGGAGGATACGGTTTGTTGCAACGGCGATTTTTCTACGCTGACGATCTGCACAGGAACGGAGGGTTCGGGTTCTTTGTCCCCTCCTGAGCATGCCGGTGAAGAGATAAACGACCCCACGACGAGAAGTGCCGCCGGAATACGCGTAGGGATACGAATGTGAAGACGGGGCAGCGCCCCACAGCTCCCTGGATCGGCGGCGGGCATCATTTTTCGCGAAGCGTTCGTTGGCACTTAGAAAGTTCCTGTGAGCGTCTGAAGATTAGCCACGGCTACACGGTATCGTATCTGACCATCACCGAGAGCGTTCTGGGCCAGAGTCAGGGTGTTTTGCGCATCCACAACTTCGAGGACGGTGGCTTCTCCGGCTTGATAACGCAGAGTAGTCAGGCGCAAGCTTTCGGCAGCGAGGTCGACGGACTGGCGCAGGGATTCGAGTTCCGACCGTCCAGTTTGTGCCTCGCTATAAAAAGTCTTAAGATCGGCGACCATTTTCCTTTGCGCAAAGCTCAATTCCAGCTTCGCCTGATCGCGCTGGAGGTGTGCGCTTTTGACTTTGCTGCGGCCGGCGCCCCAGTTCCAGATGGGGATGTCGAGGGTGGCGGCGGCAGAGTAGCCCAGATTGTCCACGCGGCGGTGCGGAAATACGGAATCGTCGATCCCCTTGGTGGCGAATTGATTGGCATCGATGCCGTAAAAGTAGTCAAAACCGAGGGACGGCAGAAAACTGTTCCAGGCCACGGCAACCTCCTGGTTGGCAGCTCTTAGAGAGGCCAGCGCCGCCGCGAGTTGCGGATTCTGTTTTCCGGCCTGGGCCTCAGCCTCCTGAAATGACGGCAGGGGTTGGAGGTTTTCAAGGTCATCAATCGCACTGAAGTTCTCGTTAAAGTTAGGAAAAATTATCACTGCCAGCTCCATCCGGCTCCGGTCCATCTCAAGTTGCGCGTCCTGCAGGGCGCGCTGTTGCTGCTGCTGCTGTAGCTGAGCTTTGATGGTGTCAGAGTGGGCGACCTCGCCGCCATGCTCCAGTTTTTGAGTGACGTCGAAAAAGTGTTCGGCCTCGGCTGCGGCGCGCTGGGCTGTCGAATATTTTCGCTGGGCTACGACGAACCCGTAATATGCCTGCGTGACCGTCACCACCAGGCCGCGAGTAGCGATTTCGGCGTTGGCTTTGGCCAGCGCCTCCTGCGCTCGCGCCAGACGATACTCCGCCGCATTTTGAAGCGAAAGCGTCTGGTGAACGACGCCCTGGCTGACGTATTCATGGACGCCATTATTCGCGATGTACCTTGGGTTCCCGGCACCGTCGCCCTGGGTATATAGGTATTGTGCGTTGTAATTTACGTTCGGTAGCAGGGCAGCTCGGCTTTGGACCGTGTTCTGGCGGGCCACTCCGTAATTGGTCAACGCGGTCCGATATTGTGGCTCGTTTGCGCGTGCCCGGGCAAGAGCGTCTTGCAGTGTGATGGTGACTGGCGCTGCCGAACTTTCGGCCGAAACCTGATTTGACTGCTGTGAGGATGCCAAGGCCGCAAACAGCAAAATCCCGCTTCGCGACCCATGCTTTAAAAGCGAAAACGCGCGTTTCCGAATACTCATGCTGGTCCCCCGGTCGCAGACGAATTTCATTGTGGCACAAACCATTCCCGTAAGGGGCTTGTCGGCGGAGCTTCGCCTTTGTTTAACCAAGGGGTGCGCCCTGAAGTGCCAAGTTATCAGGACTTTGGCCTTTGCTGGGTTCGTGGCGAATGTTTGGCGAAAGACGTGCTTTGAGCGAGGGTGCCGCGCAGGCGAGAGAGCCTTCGCGCCGAAGGAGCGAATCCATGATCGATCTCGGACAAATCAAAATAACCCGCCGCGATCAAGAGGTTTTGAAGTTACTGGTCGAGGGCTGCAGCAATAAAGAAATTGCTGCCGAACTCAGCATCAGTCCGCGCACGGTAAAGCAGCACCTGCGAACCCTGTTTCTCCGGGCCGGAATCAAGCACGGACGCAAACGAGTCATCCTCGCCACTGCCATGTTTGAAAAGGAGCAGATGAAATCATGTCTCCCAGCGAACAGCTGAACCGCACCGAGGTTCGAGTGGCAACCAGGGTATGGCAAGGGCATACCAATCCCGAGATCGCCGTCGCCTTTGGCACCTCAGAGCAGGTGATCAAGAACCACCTGCGCAGCATTTTCGACAAATTAGGGGTATGGAGCCGGCTGGAGCTCGCGTTATATGTGGCGGCGCACGGGGGCGCCGATTGGGATGGGCCGGTACGAGAGGAACAGCTGCCGCTGGCGGGCAGTGAAACCGACGCTATGCGGCGCAGTCACTAACGCAGTGTCTTGGGGTGACCCCGAGAAGAACGGGCTGGAAAGTGAACAAACATTTGCAAGGATTTGCAAACGCATGGGTAGACAGCCGTCCTAAATCCTTGGAAAACATGAAGTTAAATCCTCCACGACGGAAGCATAATTGCTCCATATGTTTGTCTGACCGGGAATTCGCGGTTCCGGCTCAGATATTTGGCTTGTGACGAGCATTTAACAGATCTTCCGGGGCAAACTGAATGACCTACAAAGAGACGTTTTGGATGGCGTGTGATTCCACCGAGCAATTGCGGGCTGAATATGGCCCGTTTCACACCCGGGCGGAGGCACAGCGCGAGGCCGACAAACTCGGCTTTGGATACCTGCTGCGCTATGAGCATCTGATCGGCGAGAACGAAGACATCAAGGAAGTGCGATGTATCTTCATCGAACTTGAGGTGGAGAATTCCATGCCACGCCTCATTCTGCGCCTCCACACCCGCTGCGCCACCTGCGGCGAATCCGCCATTCACGACCATGCCTGGCAAGCTGAGGTCTGGGCCGATATCCACGAATTCGAGCACTCCCGCCACCGCGTGCGCCTGTTCGAGCAGACTCGGGCTGAGGGGCTTAAGGAAATCGCGGGCTGGCGGGACGCATGCGCATGAAACCGCTTCGTCTCCGCAGATTCGCACCGATCAACACGGCTACACCACACTTAATAAGTAAGTTTTAAGTGCTGTACGAAGACGCTTAGGTAAATCGCGGCGTGGAGTCCGACGTCCCCTATCAGTATTCATCTGAGTCAATCCGACGCCCGCAAGTTGTTCTGTCCGTGTCTCCGTGAAAAGCTTTCGGGCGGCACCGATACCTGGCACACTATCTGGAACTGGCGACTCTGATCGAGCGCTGCTAGCATCCTTTCAGCATGGCCCTTCGCCACATCGCCCGCAAATTGAAGAGCGCTAGCCGTAAACTCGCAACAAAAGCCAAGCCAGGTAAGCCGAAAGGCGCTCCAGCCAGTGCGCGGGCCCGCCGCGAGCTGGTGATTATTACGGGAATGAGCGGATCGGGAAAGGCCTCGGTGCTTAAGGCCTTTGAAGACCTTGGCTACTACTGTGTGGACAATCTTCCCGTGGGGTTAATTCCGCGTTTTGCGGAGTTGGTAGGGCCGTCGGCTGAAATTGAACGCACCGCGCTGGTGGTGGATGTCCGCGAAGGCAGGCAATTAGAAGAGCTGCCCGCAATTATCAAATCGGTGAAGCGGCTGATCCCGACGCGATTGGTGTTTCTCGAAGCAGCGGACTCGGTTTTATTGCGGCGTTACAGCGAGACCCGGCGGCCGCATCCATTGGGCCGGCACTCTCCGGTCAAGGCCTCACTCACCGCGGAGCGAAAGCGGCTGCGGCACATTCGCGCCATCGCCGACCTGGTCATTGACACTTCAAAATTCAACGTCCACGAACTGCGCGCCCACATCAACGAGCTGTTTCAAAAGAAAGAAAAGGGAAGGAACATTCTGGTTTCGTGCGTGAGCTTCGGGTTCCGCCATGGCGTGCCGGACGACGCCGATCTGGTCTTCGACGTCCGTTTTCTGCCCAATCCGCATTTTGTGCCGGAGTTCCGCCCACTCACCGGGCGGCACCCGAAAGTTGCGAAATACATCCGCTCGTTCCCCCAGACAACGGAGTTCATTCAGCGGATCTCCGATCTGCTGGTTTATCTGCTGCCGCACTACATTCATGAAGGCAAGAGTTATCTGACGATCTCGTTCGGTTGCACCGGCGGCCAGCACCGCTCAGTGATGATCGCGGAAGATGTGGCCAAGCGGCTGAAAAAGTCAGGGTATCGGGTGAA
>DATJHT010000129.1:0-53739 GCA_035493765.1 Terriglobales bacterium | reverse complement strand
CAGGCCGCGATCTTCCCAATGGAATTTCGGGCTGTGCGAATCGAGAGTCTTGTTGGTGAGAAGAGCAATTCCCGAAGTGTTCTTGCCGAAAACCGAGAATGCGTAATAAAGATGATATTCACCATTGAAGAACGAAATGTCTGGCGCCCACAATTCTTTGGTCGCGGGGCTTTCTTGCTTGATCCAGTCAGGAATGTGATCAAAGACGTTGCCGCACCGCTTCCATAGATGAAGATCAGGCGAGCAGCGGACAGGCAGTTCGCCGTTGCGAACCGGTCCATTGGCAGTTCCGAATTCGTACCAAGTGTCGCCGTCTTTAATGAAAGACGGATCGTGGACGTATTCGATATCGCCTGAAACTGCGATGGTGCTGGATTGGGGGGGCGAAGTGTAACTAGAACCGGTTGCGATCAAAATCGCTGCGAAGACGAAAAAGGCGGGATGTTTGGCGCTGAGGCTAATCATCAGTTTCTCCCCTGGTAATTTTCGCTTGCTCGGGCGGAGACAAGCAAACGTTTTCTCGGGTTCGCTGGAAATAGTCTGGGCGGAAAGATTCCGTTCAGATGCTTGGCTGATACTGCCGATCAGAACGAGGGGTTGGCGTCCCAAATTCAATCACTCGAACTGTAAGGCCATCCGGAGAGCCTTGAACAGGGCAAAACACTGGACATCCAGAGGAAGAGGAGTACGATTGTGCTGTTCACGTAACCGACTTCATTCTTACTGGACACGGAAAGTCCGGCTCCGCTGCAAGTCCCCGGACTTGCCGTCACAGCCGACCGTAGCGGCAAGGAGGAATCATGCTCGGTGTGCGTCGCGTCAACCGTTTGCAGGAATTTGGAAGCCCGCTTTCGTTTGTTCTGGTGGCTACGTTTCTGGTTTTGTTAGTCGTGGCAAGGGACGCGCAAGGTGCCGATCCGGCAATTCCTAAGTACAACGCTCAGACAGAGACGAAGCTGAAAGGCACCGTAGAGGACGTGACCCTGCCAGCAAGCGGGCACGAAAAGGACATCGTCCACCTCGTAATGAAAAATGGCGCGGATACGGTGGACATCTATTTATGTCCGAAATCGTTTCTCGACGACATGGGAGTGGCATTCAGCAAGGGAGACGAAATCACGGTTACGGGATCGAAAGTCAAGCAGGGCGAAACTGAGGAGGTGCTTGCCAAGCAGGCTGAGCGGGGAAATGATACGTTGGTTCTTCGCGATGACAAGGGCACTCCAGTCTGGATGTGGAACAGCAAGAAGTAACGGCCGGGAAGCGACGTTCCAGGTTGAGCTTAGTCAGAAAGCGGTTCAACTCCGGGAAACGTGAGCAATGGGTTTCGCGGATGCATCTCGATTCTGTAGCTTGCCTCCCCTGGCAAGTCGTGCGCGGATTCCATCTGCGGGTTATGAACAGCTAACAATATTTCCGGGCTCGACTGCGGCAACCCATCTTCGAGCAGGTTTCCTTCCTCTTCTAAGTCCTCATCCGATTTAAGATTGAAAGCTGCGCGCAAGGCGATCGGAGTTACCAGTGTAGTCAGCAAGACCACCGCAACCATAACCGCAACCTCAGACTTGCCGAAGATGCGAGAGGTTGCACCCATGGCAGTAACAATGAGGCCGACTTCACCGCGTGAAATCATTCCACAGCCAATGCGAAGGCTGGCCACCCAACCCATGCCGGAAGCCAGGGCGGCCAATCCGCAGCCCACCAGTTTGCTGATCACCGCGACAACGAAAATGAGTCCCAACATAATCCAGTGACCCGATAGAGCGCGATAGTCACTCGAAAGTCCGATGGCGACAAAGAATAACGGAATCAGCAAACCGTGGCCAATGGCATGAAAGCTGCGCTCGACATCGCTCTTGTACTCCGACCCAGCAAAGACATACCCCAACAAATACGCTCCGGTGATTCCAGCCACGCTCCCCACCCACTCAGCTGAAACGGCATAGAGCATGATCAGAGCAAACACACAACTGGGAACAGCTTCGTTGGCCGAAAGCTTGCGTAACTGGAGAATCAGAGGATCCAGGAATCTGTTTGCGGCCCCGTAGCCGATCCAGAAAAACAGAGATACGCAGGCGGAGATAACCAGCATCTGCACCAGCAATGGGTGATGGGCGGCCGGTCCGATGCGGTCTTGCAACCACGCGCTGGTGGCAGGGGCAAGGCCGAAGGAGTCAATCTTTGCCGTGCCTGTGGAAGCCGCGGCCAGAAAGGCGAGAACGAACAATCCCATTATGTCATCGATGACGGCGGCACCAAGGATGACGGTTGCTTCAGGAGAAGCCATCTTGCCGGCGTCCATCAAGGTGCGAGCGGAAATCGAAACACTGGTCGCGGTCAGTGCGCCGCCAAGGAAACATGCAGTGGGCCACGAAAGCCCAAGGAGATGGCCAACGCCGGCACCGAGAAAAAATGGCCAGATCACTCCGGAAAGCGCGACCACGAATGCCGACATGCTGGCTTCGCGCATGCGGTCGATGTCGGTTTCAAGCCCGGCGATAAACATTAGTACTAAGCCACCGACCTGTGCCAGCAGCATTAGAGCGCTCGACGCCTGGCCTCCGGCGAAAAGATGCATGTGAAGAAGATTCAAGGCTCCCGGTCCGAGAATCACTCCGACAACCAGTTCGCCAAGGATGGGGGGGATGCCGACGCGGGAAAAGAGAGATGCGCAAAGCTTCCCCGCGGGAAGCAAAATGGCGACAAGTAATGCGAGCTGAAGTCCGGGCGACATGCTGAACGATGAGCTTAATGTAAATCCATGGCAACGGGCGCTGGCGACCGAGCCCATAACCGGCGCAACAGAGAACCAACTCCTGCGAATGGGAGCTTGTATCCACCCCGCTCAATACCCTCGCGCTTCATGATGCGAAGAGTGGCGGCCTGTTTTCTGGCTAATTCTGACTGAGCCAGATTTTGCGCAAGCAATGATGCAATTCGAGTGTGCTCTTCTGCTTTATCGCAAACCCGCAAACGCATCCATAATTCACCAAGCTTCAACTGAGCTATAAAACTATTGGGAGCCAGCCGCACAGATTCATTCAATTCTTCGATCGCGGAATGAACGTCGAAGTTGACACACAGCGCCATGCCGAGGAGGACACGCAACTCAGAAACCTCGGGAAACCGGGCCACGCATTCTCTTAACTGCGTAACCAGGTTGGTTTTTTCATCTTTTTCGAGCATGTACGGATCGGCAAACATCCGGAGAAGCAAACCTTGAGTCACAGACGTAATCGAAGAAAGAGCAAGCGAGGAAACGCGCGCGCTTAAGGAAGATTTTGTCTGGTTGTCATTTAGAACGATCTGGGTATTTTCAGTATGCATAGTTGATTCCTGCCAGTGTCAATAATTGTCGAGTTGCTAAAAACTTGGACATGCGGCCGGAGGAGGAAAGTTTGTTCCGCTCCAGCCACATGTCGGTGGTACCTCTGGTCGAGCTACGCGACAGCCATAGCATGGGAATCAATCATGGTTTCGGCTTCCGGACGCAAGACAAACTCGGGATAACCGAGCTGCCCCATTTCCGGTATATCAAGACCGGCCATTTCGGTTTCGGCTGAAACCCTTTGTCCGATGAAGATTTCAAGAACCCAATTCAATACGAAACTGAAAGTGAAGACAAAGCCCAGCAGGGTGGAGATGCCGACGAGTTGAGCGACCAATTGGCTGGCATCGCCGTAGAACAGGCCGGTAACAGAACCCGTAACCCCGTTCCAACCCCCGCCGTAATTGCTCGTACCGTCAGCGAACAGACCGACAGCGAGAACGCCCCACAGACCGTTGGTGCCGTGTACGGATATAGCGCCGACGGGGTCATCAACTTTAAGCTTGTTTTCGACGAAGGCGCAGCTCAAGCAAACCAGGACACCAGCCACGAGCCCAATGATTGCCGAGCCGATCGCGCTCACAAAACCGCTGGGAGCGGTGATCGCGACCAGTCCCGCGAGCAGGCCGTTGGCGCTCATTGAAGTGTCAGGTTTACCTTTAAGGCCCCACATATAGAGAAGGGCACCGAACGTTCCGGTGCAACCAGCGAGCATGGTGTTCACCGCGATGGAACCGATGCGAAGATTGCCGTTGGCCGAAGCTCCGAGCGTACTGCCTGGATTAAATCCGAACCAGCCGAAGGCCAGAATGAAGCAACCAATCAGGACAGCAGAAATGTCATGTCCGATAATTGCGTTGCTTGAACCATCGCGGTTAAATTTCCCGATGCGCGGCCCAACGATGAGGGCGACTGCGAGGGCAGTAAGCCCACCCACGGCATGCACAACCCCCGAGCCTGCGAAATCGCAATATCCCTTGCCGAGCCCTAGATTTGTGCCGAGCTGCGACAACCAGCCCGCTCCCCATGCCCAGTTGCCGAACAGCGGGTAGGTAAAGGCTCCCATCAATACTGAGGAGACTGCGAAGGCCAGAAACTTCCATCGTTCGGCGCAGGCCCCGGTGACGATGGTGAGGGCCGTATCCATGAACACCATCTCAAACAGGAAGATGACCATCACGCCGACGTCGTAGGTGTGGCCGGATAAAAACATCCCGTTCTGTCCAAAGATTCCCCACGTCTTGCCAAAGAGGCTAAGCGGGTGTTCAGTATTGAGCGCCTGCAATCCGCCAAGATTGCCGTTGCCGGCCGCGCCACCCATCTGAATAGCGAAGCCGATCAGCCAATAGGCAAGCAGGCCACAGCCATACACGAAAAAGTTCATCATGTAGGTATGGTTCGCGTTCTTAACTCGGCAGAGGCCCGCTTCCACCATGGCGAAGCCTGCCTGCATGAACATGACGAGAAAACCCGCAATCAGTGTCCAGGTAAAGTTGATGGCGATTTTGTTCTGACCAACCTGATTGGCTGTGTCCCCGAGGGTCAGGCCGGTCTTGCTGTCAGAAACCGGAACATCGTTAATGGTTCCGGTGAGAGAGCCGCCGGGGTCGCCTTTGGCGAGATCGGCAGTGCTAGGGGCCTTGGCAGCAGCGTCTTTCAGTTCTGCTGCCGAGGGTGGCGGTGCAGCAGCGGCGGCCGGAGCAGCCGGGGCCGCGGCCTGGCCATAGGCAACCGCGCTGATCATCAGCCCGAGCCCGAGGACACTGAGAAGTAAACAAAAACGTCGGATCAAATTCATCTTGTTTGCTCCATGATTTTTTTGTAGGGCGGTTTATGCTTTCCAGATCGCGTTCTTATTAAATGCTGTGGGCAGAACGTAAATCATCCCGAACAGGCTTACGCCGATTCCGACGAGCGCCAAAACCAGCCTGCCGCTTGTACCTTCCACAACATGCATTCCGAAGAGTGTGATTACCCAGCCCAGCGCCGCCAGAAATGCGCCCACCGCTTTCATCATGGCAGGAGTCGGACCCGCAGCGGGTTTTCCTTCCAGCGGCTTCAACTTCAAGAATCCAAAGAGGCTGACAACGAAAATCAGAAGTCCAATTCCAAACAAGAGTTTCCCAAGCCCGGTTGACAGGTATGCAATGCCCGCGCACGCGACGACTAGACCCACCAGAAACGTTGTGAAGCTACGTCCCTGTCCTGTGTTTGCTGCCATGAACACTTCCTTTCCGCTCCCGCAGGAGCACCTGGTTAGTGGTTGAGCGAGTAAATTTTTACGGTCTCATTCGTCATCTCTTTCGAATGCTCCGCCTGTCAATGGACCCAGTACCGAACTCTCCGCAGTGCGCCGCGACTCTCATCGGCTTCAGTTTTCATCTCCCGACTCTTACCAGCGCCTGCGCAGGCAGAGCGAGGAATATAAGGAACATCAGCCCGACCATGATTTCGACGACTGGGGGCAACTGATGCTGTACACGCAGCACGAGCATGATTGCGACCATCGAAAACCATTGCCAGCGCGAGCGCCGCAGCCGTTCCAACCTGCCCGTCATTCGAAACACGTCGGACAAACGCATCTTTCGGCTGGCATCGAAACTACCGCGCGCGCGAATGCATCCCACCGCGAAGAAACCTGCGAGCAGTAACTCCAGCCATGCTGTTTTGTCCATAGAGACTCTCCGTCAGGAAATGGTTTCGCGTACGCGCACAAAGTCGCAGTCGGCTGTGCACACCCGCACACAGCTGCAAATCATATTTTGTTGTGATTCGGCACTACGTCGTGCCGTAAAGACTGGCCTCTTTTCTGCATCGAAAGGAGGAGAACTGCTTCAAACGTAAGCGGATTATGTTGGCAGGAAACTGGGAAGTCAAATTCAAACTTTTTATCAACTTCATTACCGAACTCAAGATTGGCGGCGAAAAGTGCGACTGGCGGGAGTTCGAGACAATTAGGGACCGGTTACCACGAGTAACAGCATGGCTGAGCACAATCGATAACTAAAAACCAGGATCGTGTTGGTTCAGCCACTACCCGGCGACCTCAGCGAGACACTGTGCCGCATATTCCACCTGCTCATCGGTCATCTCCGGAAAGAGCGGCATGCTCAACACTCGGGCACATGCTCGTTCAGTATGCGGCAGAGATCCCTCGCGATAGCCAAGCTGCTGGTAGGCATCCTGCAAGTGCACCGGCTTGGGATAATGAACGGCTGTTTGCACACCCTTTTCCGCCAGCGCAGTGCGGACTTTATCACGCTCGTTCACGTAGGCTACGAAAAGGTGATAGCAACAGTCGGCGTCGGCGGAATCCTCGGGCAAATCCACGCGAGTTCCGGCCAATAGCTGACGGTAACGCGTGGACAATTGGCGGCGTCTGGCAGTCCACTCATTTAGGTGCTTCAATTTGACATTCAGTACAGCACCTTGAAACCCGTCCATCCGGTAGTTGTAGCCGACATACGAATGGAGATACCTCGTAATTTCACCATGACTGCGCAAAGCACGCGCCAGTTTTGCGACTTCGTTATCATTTGTGGTCAGCGCCCCGCCTTCGCCATAGGCGCCCAAGTTCTTTCCGGGATAGAAGCTGAAAGCAGCCGAATGCCCAAAACTTCCCACTCGCTTTCCGCGATAAGTTGCGCCGTGCGCCTGGCAGGCGTCTTCGATGAGCGTGAGCCCATGAAGGCCGGCGATTTCGCCGATCGCGTTAATATCTGCCGGTCTGCCGTAAAGATGGACGGGAATGATTGCGCGCGTTCGCTCAGTGATGGCTTTTTCAATCTGTGGCGGATCGATGTTTGCCGTGGTGGGGTGAATGTCCACGAAGACCGGAGTGGCTCCCGTGTAGCTGATGGCCTCAGCCGTGGCGAAAAACGTATTCGCAGTAGTAATGACTTCGTCGCCGTGGCCAATTCCAGCTGCGAGCAACGCCAGATGCAAGGCACTGGTGCCGGAGTTGAGAGCAACGCAGTGCTCTACGCCACAATACTGGGCAAATGACTGCTCAAATTGCTCGACCTCGTCGCCAAGAATGAACGTGGCCTTAGTGCAGACCCGATCAATCGCTTCCATGATCTCCGCGCGAAGGGAGTCATACTGAGCAATCAGATCGAAATAAGGGACTTTCATCACCGGTTTGTGAGTCGCGCGATTTGGCATAGCAATTCAGAATCTGACACTTACTTAACGATACGTGAGGCGGACGTTTCCGCAAAATCCCTGGGCCAGAGTAGTTGGCAAGACGTGCAGTGTTCCTGCTTTGGATTCGTGCATTGCTTATTTGGGCCTAAACCGAATTCAATCCAACCTCATGCGTGGAGCGCTCAACTAATAGCCAGCCAACGTGTGAGAACGGAATTTGTGTCAGCAGAGTTCCGGAATCGGCAAGCAGCCGGTTGGTACCATGCGTTGATTATCTTGCAGGAGGGGATTATGGCGGAGAACGGATTGCGTGAACTGTATTTAGACGAACTAAGAGACCTTTACAATGCGGAGAACCAACTACTGAAGGCGCTGCCCAAAATGGCTAAAGCGGCCAATTCCGACGAGTTGCGGGACGGCTTTGAACAACACCTTGAACAAACCAAGGGCCATGTGGAGAGACTAGAACAAATTTTCGAAGCGCTGGGTGAGAGTCCAAAAGGAAAGAAGTGCGCAGGAATGGAAGGCCTGGTTAAGGAAGGCAGCGAGGTCATGGAAGAAGACTTCGAAGGGGCAGTTATGGATGCCGCCCTGATCGGCGCCGCCCAAAGGGTGGAGCATTACGAAATTGCCGCTTACGGAACGGTCATTGCATTCGCAGAGCAACTGGGCGAATCAGAGCACGTTTCGCTTCTTAAGGAAACTTTGGAAGAAGAAAAGGAAACCGACGAGAAGCTAACAACTTTGTCGGAAGAGATCAACGCTCAGGCGAACAGCGAATCGGATGAATTTTCGGATGAGGACGAAGAAGGGCAGGAAGAATTGGATGCGCAATCGGACTCGACTGCAAAAAAGAGAGGCCGCAAATCACCAAAGCGGGCAGCCTGAGTCCTAAAAAGTGCGAATGAGAACTGAGTGGCTCCCGAAGGCGCTCAGACATGGGGGGCGCCAGCTTCGGCTGGCGCCTCTTAAAATCCAACTGGACCAAATGCTTCGACGTGGTGGGCTTATTGCTGAAATTCCTCGAAGAAAGGGCTGGGGGTGAGGAAATCCATTATTTGTTGTCTCCTCCTAATGATAGTGATATTTCCGCTCCTGGCTCAAAAAACCCCTTCTTCGCAGACGCCAAAAACCGCGCCCCAAGTTCAGGAAGCACTCGCATCGTATGAAGGTCAGGCAGTCGCTGTAGTTGAACTGGCAGGACAGCCAGATCTGGACGTCAGTAAGTTCCTCCCGCTTCTATCGCTTAAGGCAGGCGAGCCTTTCTCCCAAGCAAAAGTAAACCAGTCGATAGCCGCGCTGAAGAGTCGCGGGGTGGCGAAGGAGATTGAACTGGAAGTGCGGCCGCAGGCTGAAGGACTTCGAGTGATGCTGGTTCTGCAACCAGCATTTTATTTCGGGATTTACACGTTTCCGGGGGCCGGACATTTCGCCTATTCTCGTTTATTGCAGGTTGCGGATTATCCGCCGCGCGGCGTCTATTCAAAGATCGACGTAACTGACACGACGAATCTGCTGGAGCGATTTTTAAAGCAGAACGGATATTTCCAGTCCGGGGTACATTCCAACATTCAAAACGACGATGTCCACAAGCTTGTCAACGTGAACTTCCATATCACCCTGGGAAGACACGCGAAGTTCGGCAACATCATATTTGATGGAGTTCCCGCAAAGCTGCAACCTGAACTGCGGAATGACCTTACCTCGTGGTGCGCCCGCTTGCACGAAGCCGGGGTGCGGCGGGGCAAGAATTATTCGTGGCACACGCTTCAGAAAGCAACTCAGTATCTGGAGTCGAAACTGATAGACATGAATTATTTGGGTAGCAGAGCACAGGTCGCCGGAGCCGATTACGATGCTGAGACAAATCGGGCAGACGTACATTTCAAAGTCACATTAGGCCGTCTGGCATACGTGAAAATCCAGGGAGCGCACCTGTGGAGCTGGACACGTAAGCGACTGCTTCCAATGTACGAGCAGGCAGGACTTGACCCGGAAATCATTCAAGAAGGCCGGGCGAATCTCGTCGGCTACTTTCAGAAAAAAGGATATTTCGATGTCAGTGTCAATGCTGAGATTCAACAGTCGGCGACGGCAGAAAATATTGTCTATCAAATCAAGAGAGGAAAGCGCCACAAGGTGGCCAGCGTACAGATGGTGGGCAACCATACTCTTTCCGACGCTAAACTGCGCCCTGATATCAAAGTCGAAAAGGCCAGCCGGATTCCGTTTCTCTCGCATGGAACATTCAGCGATCAGTTAGTTCACGAAAGTTCTGCGAATCTGGAGAAGACTTACAAGGCAGAAGGATTCAGTAGCATAAACGTCACGCCCGAGGTCACTAAAACTGGGGGAAACATCACAGCAAAGTTTCTGATCGATGAGGGCCCGCGCGATGTAATAGGTGCGTTTCGCATTGAGGGGAACCAGAGCGTGCCCCTCGAGAAATTGGCCCCGAAAGGATTGAATATCGCGGAAGGACAGCCCTATTCGGCAAAGAAGGTCGATCAGGACCGGAACAAAATCATTGCGCAGTATCTACGGATGGGCTACTTGAACGCCAGTTTTCGCGCCCGGGCCAGCAAAATAAACAATGACCCGCACAAGCTGGAGGTGGTGTACGAGATCACTGAGGGGCCTCGGGTAACGATCGACTCCATCACTACTCTGGGAGCGCTGCAGACGCGACAATCACTGATCGATCGAACCGTTCAACTTAAACCTGAGAGCCCGTTGCGCGAAGATGACTTATTTTCCGCAGAGAGCAGGCTGTACAACCTGAATATTTTTGATTGGGCGGAGATCGATCCGCGGCGGCAAATCACAACCCAAACAGATGAAGACGTTCTGGTCAAAGTGCACGAGGCCAAAAGGAATGAGATTCAATATGGATTCGGGTTTGAAGTCATTAACCGCGGCGGCAGCATACCAAGCGGGACAATCGCCGTGGGTGGCCTGCCGCCCGTCGGCTTGCCGTCGACATTCAAAACCAGCCAGAAAACTTTTTGGGGACCACGAGGGACATTTCAATACACCCGGAAGAATTTTCGCGGATTGGGCGAGAGCCTGAGCATAGGCGTACTCGGAGCGCGGCTCGATCAACGGCTGGGAATGTCATACAACGATCCCTATTTTCTGGGGTCAGGCTGGAGTTCTTCGGTCAGTATTTCCGGGGAGCGCAACAGTGAAAACCCGATTTTCACTTCGAGGTATGCAGATTTCGGATTGCAGGTGCAGAAACCGCTGAATAAGACGAAAACCAAGACGCTGTCATTGCGTTATGACTATCGCCAGACTGCTTTGTCAAATCTTCTGATACCGGAGCTTGTGCCGCCTGAAGATCTGCACGTTCGACTATCCACTTTGGGAGCGGCCTATGCTTACGATACGCGCGACAATTCTCTCGACGCGAAGAAGGGGTTCTACGAGACAGCAGAGTTCGATTTGAATCTAAAGGGTCTGGGCTCTGACGTGAATTTTGCACGACTGCGCACCCAATATGCCTATTACAAACCCCTCCCCGCCGGGATTGTCTGGGCGAATAGCCTGCGAGTGGGATTGGCGCAGCCTTTTTCCGGAAGCCGGGTTCCAACGAGTGAATTATTCTTTTCCGGCGGCGGAAGCACCCTGCGCGGATTCACGTTAAACGGCGCTGGGCCGCAGCGCAGCATCCCGGTGTGCAGCGACCCTAACATTTCGAGTACGTGTACCCAAATTCAGGTGCCTAATGGCGGCCGCCAGCTTCTAATCATCAATTCTGAGTTGCGAATTCCCGTCCCCATTACGTTTCCGTCTCCGATCAATCGGAATCTGGGCTTCGCAGCTTTCTATGACGGTGGGAACGTCTACCCGAGTGTTGGTTTCCATAACTTCACGTCGCTTTACTCCAACTCGGTTGGTATAGGACTTCGGTACGCCACTCCGCTCGGCCCCGTGCGCTTTGATGTGGGCCACAACCTGAATGCTCCGCCGGGAATCAAATCCACGCAGTTTTTCGTTACCCTGGGACAGGCATTTTGAGCGCATTTCCGCAACCTCCGTATTCAGAACCCAGACGGCTCAGGGAAGTCCCGAAACAGAGTAGGAGGCCAGGTGCGCGCTGGAGACGCGTGCTGGCGTGGGCGGGGGGCATCATCGGTGGACTGGTTTTACTGCTGATTATTGCAGTTTACCTGCTTCTTCACAGTGCGACGGTGCACGCATATCTACTCCGGACTGCTCAAGCCAAGGCAACGGCAGCTTTGGGCAGCGAGGTCTATATCAGGGACTACAACTTGAAATGGCATGGCATCAGTCCCACGCTCGAACTTTATGACGTTTCAATCAGCGGCACGCCCCCGTATGCAGATTCTTCTTTGCTTCGGGCCGATTTGCTTCGCGTGGGAGTAACGATCAGTTCACTATGGCACCGCAAGTGGTACGTAAATAATGTTGAATTACAGCGGCCGGTCGTGCGTGTACTCGCCAATCGCAATGGACAGACCAATCTGCCGCATCCATCGAGAGGCAAGTCTTCTTCCGGAAATTTCGACATCTTCCAATTGGGCGTGCGTCATTTCGCCCTGCAGCAAGGCGAAATTTACTACAACGATCAGAAAAATAGTCTGACAGCTGACCTGCATGATCTGGCGGTGCAGATCGGGTTTGCGGTACAGCAACAAAAATATGCGGGAACTCTTTCGTATCGCGATGGTCACGTGATATGGGAGGGTCATGCTCCCATCGGCCACCAATTGAACGCGCGCTTTTCGCTGACACCGGAACGGCTTGATCTGGAGAACGCAGAGCTCACCAGCGGTCATTCTGTACTGGTCCTGGAGGCAACGGTCCGGGACTATTCACGACCCAAATTGCATGCGAGCTACCACGCGACGCTCGACACGGGAGAGTTTCGCGACGTTCTGAGGAACAGCACTATTCCACAAGGAATCATTTCGCTTTCGGGCGTCGTCGATTATAAAAACGATCCCAATCGGCCGTTCATAGCAAGTACTGACATTCGCGGCGAAGCGCACGCTAGCTCGTTGATCGCATCTCAAGGTGGCCGCACTTTGCGGTTGGGTGACATTGCGGCTGATTATTCTCTCAGTAATGGCAATGCTCGGGTGACGGCCATCCGTGGCCAAATTCTTGGGGGCGAGTTAACGGGCGATCTGACGATCCGGGACATCACGAATTCGCAGAATGCAAAGTTTGCCGCTTCCCTGAAGAATGTGTCGGTGCAAGCGCTACAGGAATTCGCGGCGCCGGCCTCGAGAGCAAACGTGGCCTTATCGGGAGCGGTGAGCGGTTCGGTTGAGGCCAGCTGGCGGAAATCGCTGGCAAATCTCGCGACAACCGGTCAGGTGCAGATCGCGGCCGCCATGCAACCTGCCAATCAGCCGAATAATATTCCTCTTAAAGGCATAGTTCGCGCGCGTTACAACGCTTCGAATCAACGCCTGGCCATCATTCGGGACAGCTACATTCGCATGCCGAGGACCTCGCTCTCGCTGGATGGGACGATAGGAAGCCGGTCATCGCTGGAGGTCAATTTACAGGCTGGGGAGCTTCACGAGATCGAGCAAATCGCGAACGCTTTTCGAGGGAGTAATTCTGCGCCGCTGAACCTGCACGGCCAAGGCTCAGTTGTGGCGACCATCACCGGTTCGATACAGAATCCTCAGGTGCATGGACAAATAAGAGGATCCAATCTACTAGTGCGAAACACAGCCTGGAAAGGACTCCACCTGCAATTTTCCGCCAGCCCTAATTCTGTGGCAATCGAACAAGGAGAACTCGTTCCTGCCGATCGTGGCACAATCGCCTTTCAGTTGAGTGCGGGGTTAGAGCATTGGACGTTCGCCCCCTCGAGCCTTTTTCAAGTCAAACTGCACGCAACTGATCTGGATGCAAAGAAGCTGGCCACAATCGCGGGGAGCACAGCCCAGGTTTCCGGGACGGTTTCCGCCAATATTGAAGGCGGCGGAACTGAACTCACTCCAACCGGGGCGGGAACTGTTCAATTAACTAAGGCTGTCATTGGCGGAGAACCAATCCAGAACATCAAAACCGATTTTCACGCTGACGGCAAGACCATCACAGCAAAAGCCGGCATCATTCTGAAGGCTGGATCTCTCGATTCCAACATTCAATACGAACCGAAAACGCAATCTTACGACGTCAACTTGGAAAGCGCCGGAATAAAACTGCAGGACCTTCATGCCGTGAACGAGAAGAATCTGCAGCTTGCCGGCACGCTGGCGATCAATGCCTCAGGACGAGGCACGTTGAAAAATCCGGCTCTGCAGGCGACGCTTGAAATAGCGCGCCTGACAGTTCGAAATCAGAGCGTCAACAATATAAAACTGACTGCGGGAGTAGCAAACCATCTGGCGAGATTCGATTTGAACTCGGAAGTGGCTGGAATTCAGGCTACGTCGCGGGGCACTATTCAACTCACCGACGGCTATTTTGCCGATGTCTCAGTTAATACCCAGCCTATCCAGATTGAACCTTTGCTCGCCATGTATGCGCCGGCGCAAGCAGCAAACCTATCGGGCCAGACCGAACTGCATGCTACTTTACGAGGGCCGCTCAAGCACACGGATCAGTTCGAGGCACATCTGGAAATTCCTCAGCTCACCCTGGACTACAAGAATTCCATCAAACTGGCGGCTACCGCTCCCATCCATGCTGACTACGTTCACGGCACGCTTGCTGTGAAACGCTCTACGATTCGCGGAACAGGTACTGATCTCACGTTTCAGGCGAACCTCCCCAGCGGTCAAGATGCTCCGGTTTCAGTTCTTCTGCAAGGAAGCATCGATTTGCGGCTTGCCCAGATGCTGAATCCGGACATAACCAGCGGTGGGCAACTCCGTTTCGACATCGATTCGTATGGCAAGCGATCAAACCCGACAATACAGGGGCAAGTAAAGATATTGAACGCGAGCTTTGCGCAGGCCGGAACTCCTTTGGGGCTGAACAACGGAAATGGAACCCTTACGCTAACCCGAGACCGCCTGAACATTACGGCGTTTAAGGGCGAAGTGGGCGGTGGCACGGTGACCGCGAGCGGCGGCGTAATCTATCGTCCCCATTTACGCGCGGATCTAGCAATAAAGGCAGAAGGGGTGCGGATGCTGTACGCGCAGAGCGTGCGTGCCACCGTCAATTCCAACCTTGCGCTCACGGGGCAATACGATAACGCCGCGCTCCGTGGGCAAGTTAACATCGATCAGCTTTCGTTTACATCGAACTTTGATCTGGCGAGCTTTGCCGGGCAGTTCGGCGGAGCAGAAACCCCGCTGCCTCCAACCGGCGGAATCAGCGAGAATTTGCATCTGGACATTGCGGTCCAAACCCCAAGCGGATTGAATGTGAGCAGCCGGGATTTGAGCATAGCGGGATCTGCAGACTTGAGAGTGAGAGGCAGCGCAGCCGAACCCGTGATCCTAGGCCGCGTTAACCTGACCGATGGTGACTTGATTTTCTACGGCAATCGATACCTGGTGCAGCGAGGTACTATCGATTTTCGCAACCCAACGCGAACCGAACCCGTCATGGACATTGCTGTAAACACGACAATTAAACAATACGACATTCAGATTCACATCTGGGGGCCAGCCGACCACCTGGCAACAAATTATTCGTCGGACCCTTCGCTACCGCCATCCGACATCATCAATCTGGTCGCTTTTGGAAAGACAGCGGAAGCACAGGCCAATCCAACGCCGCCGGGAGTACTGGGCGCACAGTCGCTCCTGGCATCGCAAGTAAGCAGTCAAGTAACCAGCCGCATCTCGAAGCTGGCAGGCATATCGCAACTTTCGGTTGATCCGGTCCTGGGAAGCAGCCAGCAGAGCGCCGGCGCGCGAATAACGGTCCAGCAACGGGTCACGGGAAAGATCTTTGTGACGTTTTCTACCGATGTTACGGCGACGCAACAAGAAGTGATTCAGGTTGAATATCGAAGAAATCGAAGAACATCGTTTAAGGCTGTGCGCGATCAGAACGGTGGTTTTTCCTTAGAGGCCAACTTTCGTAAAGAATGGTGATTTTTTGCGCGTATGCGTTTTTTCCAGTGCGTTGTAACCTGCCCGTAACGAGTTTTTGATTCCCTTCCCCTCAACGCCTTTGAAGCCCTTCCATTCCTGAATTCGTGCCGGTTCGGGACGGTCATGTACTTTCGTTTGCTCTTCGACCTGTTTTTCATTGGAGGTAAGTAGCTGCAAAATTAGAATCCGTCCCAATAGAGCTGCTGTGTTGGCATGCCAATCCGCAATGCTGGAGATGTTGGGATGAAGTTTTCTAAGGCTTGTTTCGTCGTGTGTCTGTCGGCAGCTGGAATACTCCCCGCGCATGCAGGGGTTTACGTAACTCTTCCCAGCACAGCAACCGTTTCTACGTCAGCCACCAGCAACGTAACATCGCCGGTTCATTTTGTGGCCACCGCGACATCTCCCGCCTGTTCTAAGGGTGTAGGAGGGATGGGAATCTACACTGCCCCGTACAAGCTGGCTTACAGCGTGCAAGGTTCGAAGTTAGACACCAGCATCGCGTTGAACGCTGGAACATACGATGTCGCCATACAGGAATGGGACAATTGCGGCTGGTCTTCGAAGGCGCTGCTTGCTCTGACCGTTGGAAGCACAAGCGATCCAAAAACAACGCCGCCTGCCGCAGGCACTACATTTTCTAACTTGCAGAGCCAGCAAGGATGGTCAGGATACGCGCTGTTGCCGCCGAGTTGGGGAATCTGCTCCAGTTGCACTTCGACCGGCACGCAACTCTCATGGTCGTGGACACAGAATGTCGCTTCGCCCTCAATGGACGGGATATCAACGAGAAGTACCTACGGCGGAGGAACGGTGAAGTGGGGCGATGTGCTCTGGAACAACCACATTATCGGGGCATTCTCGTCGCAACACTTGCCCGATACCAATCACACCCTGGTTCCAACCCTACACAACTTTACTTACGACGTTTATTTCTGGGTGAAGGACGCCACCGCTTCCCAAGCCATGGAGTTCGACATTAATCAATTTACCGGCGGCCACTCCTTTATCTGGGGCCACGAATGCCGCATTGCGGGTGGCCACCAGTGGGATGTTTATGACAATGTTCACAAGAAATGGGTGACGACCGGAGTCCCGTGCAATCCGACGAGCGGCGCGTGGAACCATCTGATCATCAGCGTTCAACGGACCTCTGGGAATCAGCTGCTGTATAAATCAATCACGCTGAATGGAAATACTGCGACACTCAATCACTATGAGTCGCCAGGTACTACGAATTGGAATGGGGTCACGATCAATTATCAACTTGATGGAAACACCAATGGAACCCCTTACACGGTGTATCTGGACAAGCTGAACTTCACCATTCAGTAAGCCGGTTGAAGGGTTGAGGAATGCAGGGCGTTAGAGCGATCGATCACCCATTGGGGGAACACCGGGGTATTCTGCGGCGGATGGCCGCGAGTAATCGCCCAGTGATCAATCCAGTTCGTGCCCTCCTCTCCGACGTACTCATCTGGGAGGCTATAGGCGGCATCGCTCAGCGCATCCTCTAAGGAAATGAATTTATATCCGCGCTTACGCAACAGCTCGAGCAACTCGCCGATGTGGTCAGCTTCCAGCCAGTTTCCGTGCAAAAGGATGATTTGCTTGGGCTCGTAGCCGATCAGATCTTTTGAAAATTTTTCATAATAGTCAAAAACAGCAGTGGTGTAGGAGAGATACGAACTTACTAGTTGCTGCTGGAGTGCAGCATCACCGCGGCGGCGTGCATCCTCGTAAACGCCGGCATACATCCAGTCCCATGCGTCCATGGTGATAGGCGCAATGCGATAGCCTCGATCAACGAGAAAGGCTTCGGCTTGGCGACGGGTCTTAAGGTCACGGCCAACATCGAGGTAAGGGTGCCTGAAGTAGCGCAGCTGCATTTTGTGCTGCGCAAGCAGCATTCGCGTAACCGTCTCTCCGCGAACGATCTCCTCTTCCCATGCTTTAAGACCCACTCGATTCAAAGATGCGTGGCTGAAGGTGTGGTTGCCGAGTTCAAACCCATAATCAAGCCACATGTTCAGAGCCTTGATGCGGTCGTCAACTTCCCCGGGTTTGTAGAGTTTCTTTTCATTGACGAAGCCAACGACAGGAATTTTTTGATCCCGCAGCGTGGTCAAAAGTTTGGTAGTCATATCCAGGATTTCACTGCCCGACATGTGGTCTGCGGCGCCGGCGGGTAGATCATCAATTGTGATCGCGATTTCGCGCGGCGACTGTGCGTGCAGGGAAATACTGATTGCAAATAATAAGCCGACGATGGCGAGGATACATTTTGCGAGTAGCTGCTTCACTGGAATTCCCTCGTTGAGAAAATTTTCAGTTCAGGCCAGGGACTTTGCCCCGTAGCACGGTAACCGAGGCCTTGGGCAATGTGAATACAGTTTCAGAATCTGTCGAGATAGTGCTCGCCACGGGGGGACCATCGGGGTCGGCGTGGCTGTTCGGCCCGTCGTTGATCCAGACGTATTGCCTGCTGCCGAAAGTCGTGAGCGTGACGGCCCCATCAAACGATAGATCGCGTTTCGATCTCGAGCCGCCGAATACCACCCGCACCGAGTGGGAATTATTCTCATCGCGATTGACCAGCATGAGGGACCAGTTGCCGTCTGGCCGGTGCAGCGCGTAGGAAGTCACAAGCACATTTCCATCACTGTCTTTGACGTTAGATGACGACGCAAACATGTGATGAATGCCTGAGCGGTGCTGCACCCATTCGAGATTGATCATGTGGGCGGCGAAGTACGGCGAGGTGTAGCCTTTGATGTTGTAGTGTTCGTCGGCGACAAAGTTCGACCACGAAGCCCAGCCCAGACAGGTATCGTGTATGTCTTGAGGCTGAATGGGCGAATGATAGAAAGCCGCCCCGCCGCCTTCGAAGAACGAGCCTACATTATCTGCGAGCCACAGAGCGGCAAAGATTGTGGTCATCGGACCTGTCAGTCTCCAGGAGAGATGGTTTTCCGTGACCATCAGAGGCACATTTTGCGGGACGCCGTCGTCGCGCCATACCTGCATGATGTGCTTCATCAAATCTGGTTCGGTGTAGAGCGATTTCCAGGTAATGCTGCAGGGTTCGAAGGGATAGTGCTCAAAGGAAACAAAGGCAAGATCGGCTAGTCTGCCGTGTGATTTCAAGTAATCGACAAAGCGGTCCATCCAGGAGATCCGGCCCTGAGCGTCGGGCCAAAGTGTGATGTCTCTAGTGACGCCCTCGAAAATCGGGCCGCCCAGCTTGAGGTTAGGATCAACTTTGTGCAGAGCGGCAGCCCACTGGATATATAGGGCTGCATAGTCTTCCGGCATGGCGTGCTTGCCGTCGGGCTCTTCGCCCATTTCGATGTAGCCGATCTTGTATCCTCGCTTCTCAATATATGCGATCTGAGCGGCAGCATCGTCCGGAGTTCCGTAAAGCATGGTGACCGGAATCATGGCAGGTAAGTTGTTGGTCAGTCCGCTGGTGAAGAGAAGATCGAATCCGGTGTGCTGATAGCCACCGCTGTCGTTTACGTCATCGGCTGAGTGCCAGGGGTCGATGGACGATACGCAATAAGTCGTCGGTTCTTCGGAAGGCGCCTTTGGAACTTCAGTAAATTTTCCGCCGGCGTCGGTGGTTCCCGCGGAAATTTGTTGAATGGCGTAGCCAATACAATTGCGGACATCTTCGGAGCCATGCTCGTCGCACGTGTTGGATGACTCGGTCATGAAGACGCGCAGATAACGGGCTGAAACAGGCGCGTCTGCCAGCTTCAAAGTCACTGTCCCACCCTGCGCTTTGCTGAAAACACCAGCGGAGAAGGCCTTCCACTCGCCTTTTGGCCCCGCGTCGAAGTCGAGCGCTCCGGTGCCCTCCCAATATTCCACCTGATAGTTGGTGGCGTATGGGCTGGCCCAGGCGATGCGAACCGCATTTACCGGTTTTTCGGCTTGCAAGTCAACAACTACCCATTGCGGATGGAGGGAGTCATTTTCGCCCGTGAAGTGCTTGGTCAAATACGGATTGCTCTTCCAGTAGGTGAGGTTGGGGCCTGCCATGGGCCGGTCGCCACTGCTGGCAAATCCGCGATGTGGCAGCGCATAGGCAAGAATGTATTTGATCGGATCTTTCAGCTCCGTGCTCCCGGTGAAGTACCCGCTCTTGTGGGCGGCGTCACTCCATGTTCCATTTTCGTTCCAGTGCCACGCTGCCATCCGCAACTCGGTGTTGTTGCGATAGGTCAGAGGGCCCCATCCGGCCGAGAGTGATTCTTGAAGAATGTGCGGAGAGAAAACCTTATTGATGTCGATGCGCGAAAGGACATCAATCGAACTGCCGAGCGCAGCATCGGGATCAAATGAATTGATCTCATGCCCGGCGTCCACGCGAACGGTTCCGGTTTGTGCGGCAGCCTGCTTCGACTGCATCACGCACCCAATAATAATTGCCAAAACAAAATACCTGGAAGTCATCGTTGTGCCATGGTGGAATTGAAAGCTCATGCTAAAAGCCCGCCAATTATACAGAACCGATTAAAAAATAACTGTGGATTTTGCCAATGTAAAACGATTTAATATGCCGATGACGCCTGCACAAATTCTTTCGGCATTTCTGTTCGCGGCTTTGATCACAACTCAGAGCGCAACCGCGCAACTGGTACAAGTGGACGCGACTCCCGGGCATGAAGTAAACACGTTCAGCCCCCTTTATGCGCTGGGATCAACTGTGGACCGGGTTCCGAGCAATGCCACTGACGTTTTCTTTCGTCCTGACCAGATCGCGCAGATTCAGAAGGCGGGTTGGGGGGTAATCAGCTACCGGCAAAACACTGATCTGTTCGTTCAAGCCTGGCATTGGAACCCGAACGGCAAATGGAGCGACCCGGCCAAGCAGGGATACTTCGTCGGCGATGCCACGCCCACCCAAATGATGATCCGGCACTCGTATGGTTACTCACTCCCGCATCGCGGTTTCACTCGGAACAACGGCACCGAGTTCGACGGCTTTTCGCGTCTGGACGATGGGGACACCAGTTCGTATTGGAAGAGCAATCCCTATTTGACGAAACACTTCACGGGCGAAGATGACTCGCTGCATCCGCAATGGGTTGTCATCAACCTGGAGAAAAAGAAAAACATTAACGCAATTCGGATCGCATGGGCCGAACCGTATGCGCGAGCTTATCGCGTCCAGTACTGGGTTGGCGACGGCGACGCCATGGATGAGCAAGATAAAGGACAGTGGAAGGATTTCGCGTCGGGAAATGAAGCTGCCGGCAAAGGTGGGGATGAGACGCTACAGCTCGACAAGAGTGGGATTAGCACGCAATACGTAAGAATCCTGATGACCGAATCTTCCAATACTTGCGATACCCACGGGACGAGTGACCCGCGCAACTGCGCCGGTTACGCAATTCGGGAACTGTATCTGGGAACTCTATCAGACGCAGGTGTGCTGACGGATGAAATGCAGCACTCGGCCGATCAGAAACAAACACTGACGTATTGTTCGTCGGTTGACCCCTGGCATGCGGCCTCGGATTTGTATGTCGCGCCGGACCGCATGGAATCGGGCGATCAGCCCGGTTTTGATCTGTTCTTTACCAGCGGCATTACGCGATCGCTTCCCGCAATTGTTCCAGTAGCTATGCTTTACAGCACGCCCGAGGATGCCGCCGCGCAGATGAGCTACATCAAGAAGCGTGGCTATCCGGTTTTATATGTCGAGATGGGTGAAGAACCTGACGGACAGTACATGATGCCCGAGGATTATGCGGCGCTGTATCTACAGTTCGCCACGGCGTTGCACCATGTCGATCCCGGTTTTAAGCTCGGCGGCCCGGTCTTTGAAGGAGTAACCGAAGACATTAAGGTCTGGCCGAATGCGCAGGGCGGGAATTCGTGGCTTGGACGCTTCGTAAATTATTTGAAGGCGCACGATCGCCTTCAGGACCTGGCGTTCATGTCATTCGAACATTATCCCTACGACGGCTGTGAAACACCCTGGAAAAATCTGTACCAGGAGCCGGAACTGATCACTCACATCATGAAGGTTTGGCGTGACGACGGCCTACCGGCTGGAATTCCGTTACTTGATACTGAGACCAACGATCACGGCGGAGAGGCCGCGGTCGATATTTTTGGGGCACTATGGCTTGCGGACTCATTCGGCGGGTTTCTTAGCGCCGGTGGAAAATCGACGCACTATTATCATGATTTGCCGTATTCCCCTCCGCATCCGGCCTGCGCAAACAGTTGGGGAACTTACCATATGTTCATGGTGGACGATCATTATCAGATCGAGCAGCGTACATCACAGTTTTATGCGGCACAGATGATGACCCAGGAGTGGGCTCAGCCGAAAGACGCCGATCACAAGCAATTCCTTGCTACCAGCGATGTGAAGGATTCAGAGGGGCACGTTCTGGTCACGGCCTACGCCCTGGAGCGTCCAGATGGGCAATGGTCACTGATGCTCGTGAACAAAGATTACGATAGCCCGCATCGGGTACGCATATCTTTCCAGGACGGAAACTCAGGAAAATCCAACGTTTTTACCGGGCCGGTCACGATGATCACCTTCGGCAAGGCGCAATATCAATGGCACGCGAGTCGAAAACAGGGCCATGCCGATCCTGATGAGCCGCCGGCGAGATCGACAATCGTCGGCGCCGAGAGCACGGCTTACGATCTGCCCGCAGCATCGCTTACCGTACTTCGCGGGAAGATCGGGACTGCACACTGAACCTGTGTGTTGCTATGCCGAATGCTCGCGCAGCACCTTGGTCAACTGGTCTGCAATAATCTGTTCCTCGCCCGGCTGCAGCATGAACGAGTTCATCCCCAGCCCGGGACGACCTTCGCCTCCGCCGATCACGATGGATGGCTGTCCGCTGCGGAGCCGGTGAGAAACTTCCTGCGATGAAAGGGAAATCCGCGAATCCCACGTGATCGACATGTGGGGCACGTGGTTCGCGATATCAGGGGTAAAGAAAGCAGTGCTGACGCCGGGAATCTTTGTGATCTGGCGAGAGATGGTGTCCAGACGCGATTGCCATTCTTTGGCCAGAGCGTCATGGTCTTCTGCTAAATACACTTCGAGCGCTTTGATCATGCCAACGATTTCTTCCTTGCCTACTTTTTGTCCACGTCCCAGTGTGTCTTCATATGGACTGTTGTTCAGCAATGCGTAGTGAACCAGCTCTTCGCGTCCAATGAGCAAACCGGCACATTGAGGACCACGCATCGCCTTGCCGCCACTGAAGGTGATGAGATCGAAACCCATATTGGCGTAGTCCCAGAGATGCGAGACGGGGGGAGTATCTGCCGCGGCGTCAATCAAGCAGGGAAGGTTGTATTGCTTCGCCAATTTCGGCCACTCGTCCACTTTGATCTGTCCAGCGGCATTGGCGAAGTTTGTGAAGTGCAACATCGCGGTGCGATCATTGACCGCGCGATGCAGTTGTTCATGAGTTTCTATCTCAATAAGCTTGACACCGGTCCCACGCAGTTGGTGGTCGAAAGGATTACGGTGTGACTTCTGAATAATGACTTCGGATTTCATGCCCGTGAGGTCGGGCAATTGCTTGATGAGGCTTTCATTGTCGCCGGTGAGAATGCCGGCGAGACCGGACTGAATGGCTCCAGCCGCACCGGAGGTTACCAAGACGCTGTAGCCTTGGGGCAATTTCAGCATTTGCGCGATGCGCTTCCCCGCCGCGGCTTCGAGTTCGGGGATGCTGACGAAATGGCGCGCAGCCTGCGCCATCACGGCTTCTACTTCGGGCCGGATCAGTGAGCCGCCGAGCATGGTCATCGTTCCTTCGGCATTGATGACCGGCATGACGCCGAGTTCGACGTATGGATTTCCTGACTGGCCAAACCCGGTGACACTTGCACCAGCTTGCGGCACAGAAGGATTTGCAGAAAACAATTTTCTCGGGGCAGCGAGGGCTGCGGCCACAGCGCCCAACGTTCCGAAAAATCCACGGCGGCTCGAGTTCCAATTCATTTTGTTCTCCGTTTACTTTTTGGTAACTACAGCGATGCAGTTGATTTCCACCAGCGAATTTCCAGGCAGAGCCGCGACTGCTACAGTCGTGCGTGCCGGCCCGCCGTGAGGGAAATAGGTCTTGAACACTTTGTTCATGCCGTCATAGTGCTCAATCTTGGCCAGAAAGACTCCGAGCTGGACAATGTTGTCCATGTCGGATCCGGCAGCTTCGACCAATTTCTTGATATTGTCGAGAACCTTGGTCGTGTGATTTCCAATTTCCCACGAGTCTGCGGATCCCGAATCGTGAGCGCCTACACCCGCAATGTACGCGAGTCCATTGTGAATGACGATAGGGGTGATGAATTGCGTTCCATCAGCGGGTTTGCCCTGGTCGTTGAGTTTGAGCACACTGTTGTCTTCGTGGGCTTTGCTCTTCGCAACCGCAGCTTTGGGAAGTAACGACGCGAGTCCAACGACCGAGAGTGCGGGCGCAAGACCACCGACAAGATTTCTGCGAGTGAATGTACCAGACATGATTGTTCCCTTCCTTGTTGAGTGAATTCAATACCCTGCTACGGCAATGCAAAACTGAAAATGTCGCTTCCGGCGGCGATGGCAACATACTGCCTGGCGCCAACTGCGTAGGTCATGGGCGAAGCGCTCATATCCTGACCGGTGCTGAAATGCCAGAGCGGTTTTCCATCGCTCGCGTTCACTGCTTCTAACGATTGTGCATCATCTCCGAAGAACACAAGCCCTCCCGCAGTACTCATGGTTCCCCCGGTTGAATGCGCGGGTCCAACTTGAGGATATTTCCAGGCAAATTTGCCGGCGTTGAGATCGAATGCGAGTAGGACCTTCTGTGAGTCCTCGCCCGGAATATGTTTGACCCCGGTTGAGTAATACTCCTTGCCGGGAGTGAAGCGTTGCGGTTCCTTCGCTGAATAATATGTCTGACACTGCTCCAGAGCCATGAAATAGATAAGATGCGATGTTTCGCTGTAAGTGGGCGAAAACCAGTTCGTCGCTCCACTGTATCCGGGACAAACTTTCGTTCCATCAGGTGTGGGTTTTACGTCGGTCCGGATCGGACGGCCTTTCGCATCGATCCCGGTTGCCCAGTTCAGTTTTTGCGCGAACTGGGTGGCAGAAAGAAACTCGCCGCTGGTGCGATCAAGAACGTAGACAAAACCATTACGATTTGCCTGAAGGAGCAGTTTCCGCGGCTGATCTTGATATAGCGCATCGATAAGCATGGGGGTTTCAGTCGCGTCGTAATCGAACAGATCATGCGGCGTGAACTGGAAATACCATTTGAGTTTTCCTGTGGCCGGATCAAGAGCAAGCAGGCAGTCAGTGTACAAATCGTCTCCCGGCCGAACACTGCCTTCGAAATCTGGGGCGGGATTGCTGGTGGTCCAGAACAAGGTTTTCAGCTCCGGATCGTAGGTGCCGGGCATCCAGGTCGTACCGCCGCCATGAAGGTACAGATCGCCCGGCCAACTGTCAGATCCAAATTCGCCTTGGCCGGGAATAGTCCAGAATCGCCACGCAAGTTTTCCGCTCGCGGCGTCATAGGCGGCGACAAAGCCGCGAACACCATCATCGCCTCCCGAAGTTCCGACAATTATTTTGTCATCCACGACAAGGGGAGCGCTGGTCGCGCCGTAATTGCTGTTCCAGTCGGCGTATGAAATGTCCCAGATCAGATTGCCGGAACGCGCGTCAAGGCAAAGCAGATGTGCGTTGTCGGTCTCGCGATAGACACGATCATGCCAGACAGCAACTCCGCGGCTGAGATGACGCGATGCGTCATCGATCAGCCCTTCTGAAATCGGACGGGTGTAGTGCCACACCGTTCTGCCCGTCTGGGCATCGAGCGCGAACACATCGTTGGCAGAAGTGACAAACATTGTGCCATTCACCACAACCGGCGTGACCTCGAGGCGATCGGAAGAACGCGAATGGAACACCCACTCAGCGCGCAATTGTTCGACATTCTGCAAGTTAATCTGTGAGAGCAAGCTGTAACGACGCCCCGAATAATCACCGTTATATGAAAGCCAGTTTTCGGCCGCAGGGGCAAGCAGGTCTTCGCCGCGAACTTTGGTCTGGCTTCGCACCGCACTACTCTCCTGAGAATTCAATGGGATCTGCACCAAAGACACCAACAACAGCACGCAAAAAACGGCATCTCGAATCAACTAAAATTGCCTCGCGACCGATTGGATCGGCGCTTCACCTGGTGCATCGCGCCTTGGCGAAGCGGATTGAGTTAAAACATCTGCCCTAATTCGTATTATGCTCAATTCAATCAAGTCACGCACGCGAAACGAGTTATTGAAAGGCATTTAACGAGGTTCTTTGGTGCGTCGTTATTCGAGCGCAACACTACGAGTCGTCCGAGCAGTCAATTTCCTGCTTGACAGCAGATTGCGGGCTCATCCAGTATTAACACGTTTTAATAGGTCGCTTCCATCGTATTACGCTTCCAAATTTTGTCAATAAAAACTGCAGCGAAAAAATGAGAATGCGGGTCCGGTCTCCCAGCGGATACGCGAAACGTCGAAGTTATTGCTGGAATCTTTGTCGATCATGATCAGCCGGGATGTTAAATTCGATTTGTTCGGCTTGGTCTTCAGCGCACGCCGTCTCCTTTTTGAGATGATGTTGAAATGCATGCTCAATAGATCCCTCATCCCCTTTGTGGGCTTGTTTTTTTCGCTTAACATTGCCTCCTTTGCGCAGACGCAGCAAAGCAGGGGACGCAGCATTCACGCCGTTTCTCGTTCGAGCGGACAGCGCGTATTCGCAACCAACTGCTCCGGCTGCCACGGGCTTGATGGGACCGGCAGCCAGCGGGCTCCCAATATCGTCAGCAACCCGCAAGTGCAAAAGCTTTCGGCAGATGAAATTTTCCGCATCGTGTCCGAGGGCGTGCCGGGAACCGGAATGCCGGCTTTTAAGCAACTCGGCAAAGCAACGATAGCCGCGACCGTGGCTTACGTGAGAGATCTCCAAGGAAAGAAGGGACCGACTCGGTTACCGGGCGATCCGAAAGCCGGAGAGGCCATCTTTTATGGCGCGGGCCAATGTTCGAGTTGCCATATGGTTGGGGGCCGAGGCGGATTCATGGGGCCAGATCTGAGCAGCTATGGACAGACCCATGGCGTTGATGCGATCAAAGCCGCCATCGTTAATCCGGCGGCGCGCGACCGGCAACGGGGACTGGCGACGGCAGTCACGACCAACGGTCAACGATACGAAGGCATGATTCGCAACGAAGACAACTTTTCCATGCAACTGCAATCGACAGATGGCGCGTTTCATTTTCTTGCCAAGTCAGACCTAAAAACGATCGACCGGGCGCAAGGCTCAATGATGCCGTCCGACTACGGAGCGAAGCTGAGTGAAGCCCAGATTAATGACCTGGTCAGTTTTTTGCTAAAGGTTGCTCAAGGTTCAATGCCACCCGAAACACACCGTCAGGAAGAGGAATAGCAGCTCACATGAAAATAATGTCGTCATTATTCGTTGCTTTGATTTCGCTTTCGGCTCTGTCCGCGGCACAGGAACAAAAGGTCCCTCGCACGTTTGAACTGGAAGCAAAGTCGCCCGAGTTTTGGAAGCTCATTTCTCGCGATGCGAAACTTGAAACTGTGGCGTCGGGATTCGGATTCACGGAAGGTCCGGTGTGGGACAAAGCAGGTTTCTTGTACGTGAGCGACGAAGAACAAAACAAAATATTCCGCGTTTACGTTAAAGATGGCCGCAAGGAAGAGTTGATTTCGTTGGGTGACCCCGACGGCAACACGTACGATCGCCAGGGGCGGTTGATCGACTGCGCCAGCGTTCTACGCGCCATCATTGCTATTTCAAAAGATGGAAAATATGAAGTGCTAGCCGATAAATTTGAGGGTAAAAAGCTGAACAGCCCCAACGACGTTATTCTGGGGCCGCACGGGGCATTGTATTTTACCGATCCGACTCTAGATCTGGTAAAAGGCGAAAAGCAGGAGATTCCGTTCCAGGGTGTTTACAGGCTGGACGCCGATGGCAAACTCACTTTGCTCACAAAAGACCTGACACAACCCAACGGTTTGGCATTCTCGCCCGATGGAAAAAAATTCTATGTTGACGATGATGAACACAGGAATATTCGTGTTTACGATGTCGGCAAAGATGGGTCGCTCAGTAACGGCCGCCTTTTCGGCGAAGAGCCCGGTGGCAAAGGCGATGGCGTTCCTGACGGAATAAAGGTCGATTTACACGGCAATCTTTTCGTTACCGGTCCGAAGGGGATCTGGGTGTGGAGTCCGGATGGAGTCCACATGGGGACCATTGCGCTGCCCGAACAGCCGGCAAATCTGACCTGGGGCGGGAAGGACCTTCGAACGCTTTATATTACTGCGACCACTTCCGTTTACCGACTGGACACGAAAGTTACCGGATTCAGCCAGAAGTGACCCTGCACCCATTTCATTACTGGTGATCCCGCGGAATGTCTTGCCGCCATGTTTTCTGACGAATGATGTGGTCGTTCTCCAAGAGTTGTCGCTTGTAAGTGTAATAGAAAGTTTTCAAGTCGCTGTGTACTTCCAACTCGCCACGGTAGGTGATGGTCCTGTTCTTGAGTTGAAATGTACTATCAGCAGTACCGCGGACACGGTTGACTTCCGGATTCGAATCTTCGACTTCATAGGTGAGTCTCTCATGATGAGTGCGTCTGCCCCATGGATAGTTGGAAGCGTCGGACCCGCGCCACTCCACTCGAGTCGCCTGTCGAACTTCATCACGAGTGACTGAGTATTCGCCGGGCCACGGATATCCCTGAGAGTGAACATCCGGCAAATGATCTGAGGGTTCTGGCGACGCGAAATTCGGATGCGAATCGGATTGCAGGGGAACAATAGGCAAAATGAGTCGTGATCCCTCTGCCCTGCCCAGATACAAGGACGTAACCATCTTGTAAGGTGTTGACCAGATGGTCGGCCACCATGAATTTGAAATCGCGAGGCGAATGCGATGGCCCTTGGGAAAGACCCAAGAAGTGAGATGGAGGTTGATGTCCATCGAGTACGCGCGTCCAGGCTTAAGATCTCGGGGATCGCTGTCCGAATCGCGGTGCGCCCCATTAATTCCCACTCCGGTGATCAGGGTTACAGTTCCGTCCGGCGCGACATCAGACAGGCGCGCGATCCAATCTGCAAGCGGGACCGGAGCCGACACAAGCAGCTGCGCGTCGGGACGGCCAAGGATCGCCAGATCTTCGTCGAGCGGAGAAGAGTCATAGACCAGGCTGTATGCGTCCGTGGGGCGTTGATCTACGGTCAGGTCGCCCCACCAGAAGCCCGTCTCTACGCCACTTGAAGGCACATAGTTAAGTTGATGAACGGATGTTTCCGGGGCCAAGTCCTGCAACGTGTGGGCTGGACTCAAGTACAACGTCCGGAGCTTAGCCTCGGGTGGAGGCCAGCTGGCTTCGTTACGCCAATCGCCGGCGATGGTCTGGAGCTTAAGGTCAGGAGGATGCCAGTGCTGCATGTAAACGGCGGTTTGCGGCTCCTGCATAATGCCAGTGTCGCGATTTTTGAGCCAGTAATCCCACCAGCGCACCGCTTCTCGTCGCCACTCGATTGAAGGGCCAGGCACTGCATCGTCAGGAAACGTGTGGTTCCATGGCCCGATGATCGCCTTCATCGGCACCTTCAGGTGCTCGAGCATTCGAGGGATACTATCGCGATAGCCATCGAGCATGCCTCCGATCATGAAAACCGGCACCTGAATATCGTCGAGTGAACGAACAGGTTCGTGCCAGAACGCGCCATCACGCTGGTGCTGCATATAAATGAGCGACCACGGCGCGCTATCAAAGCGGGCTTTCAGGGTCTTATCCTCTAAGGGAAAATCGGGCGCACCGCTCATGCCCTGCTCAAGATCCATATCGACCTCGAACTCGTCAACGTGGATCATGCCTTCGAAATAGTGAACATCTTCCCGATACAGATCTTCGGTGGCGCACATGGTAAGGATGGCTCTGAGCGCGGGAGGACGACGCATCGCCATCTGTATAGAGTTGAAGCCTCCCCAGGAAATTCCAAACATGCCGACTTTACCGGTTGACCAGGGCTGTCGCGCGAGCCAGGCGATTACCTGCTCACAGTCTTCCTGTTCAATTCGCGAGTACTCACGTCCCGGAATTTTCCCCTCGCTCGCGCCCGTTCCTCTTATGTCCACTCGCGCGGTCACATATCCGCGATGGGCGAAGTATGTGTGCAACGGATAATCGCGTTCGACGGTGCCATCGTCTTTGCGGTATGGCAAATATTCAAGCAGTACGGGAAATTTGTCTAACGCACTGCCACCCGTCGGCATATATAGGGAGGCGGCCAAAGTGGCACCGTCGTGCATAGGAATCGAGACCTTTACAATCTTTACGCCGTAATCAGGCGCCGACGGCGGCGCATTCTTGACTTGCGCCGCTGCAAATGTGGTCAGGCAGACGATCGCGAAAAGAATTTTCATTGAGCGGCATAGTAGGTCATTTCGGAGATTTCTCCAAAGACGTGGCGAGGACGGCATCTTCGCAGGCAGGCAAACAAGTTGTGCAGCGTCAGCCGACCGTTACGACTCGCTTGTTCTTGATGCCTTCACCACGGCTTTCGTTGGTCAATTCGCCGGCGCGGCGCCTAACCTCATTTTTTTGATTATCCTGCAGGTTTCAGGCTGCGGCCCTATCGTCGTACGCCGCTTTCCGCACATAAGAAAGCCGAAAATCGGAACTTTGATCCTGGCCGTTGCGTAACAACACTTGGATCAAGATAAAAGTCCGGATCTCGCTTACGGATTGACATGAAATACGTCAGCCACTTAGAGGTTTTGGCAGTTGATTGGAAAATTGAAGGATAGGCTATATCAGCGGAATCGCGGCACGGATTCAGGCTTATTTACCTGCTGATTCCGAGGTTTGACGAGCGCCCCCGACCCTCGAAGGATACAATGTGTAGCCAGCTATGCGAACGGTCTTAGACATTTTCGCCCAGATATTTCGTAATCTTTGGGCGCACAAGCTGCGCTCTTTCCTGACCATGTTTGGTATTGCCTGGGGAGTCGGTTCCCTGCTCCTTCTGGTGGGCGTTGGCGAGGGCTTCCGCTCCGGCAACAAACGTGAAATGGCTGAATTCGGCAAAGACATCATGTTTATCTTTCCCGGGCGCGCGCCCGCGGTAAAGGGCAACATGAATTCCGCACGATCTTATTTGTTGACCTATCAGGACTATCTGGATATCCGCAAAGCGCCTCATGTGCGCAATGCAGCGCCTCTCATTTCCCGCAGCGACCTGCATGAAGTCAGCGAGTTCGCCAATGGAAGCGGGGAAATCCTGGGCACCGAACCGCAATTGAATGAGATCAGTTACCTTCCGCTCAAAGAGGGACGCTGGCTAAATCAACTGGACGGCGAACAGCGGCGAAATGTGATCGTTCTCGGCTATGAACTGCAAAAGACCCTGTTTCCTGGTCGTCCTGCGGTCGGGTCATTCATCCTGATCAACGGACTGAGGTTTGAAGTTGTCGGCAGCATGCCTCATCTGGGACGTGGGGACAATATGTGGCTCAATATGCGGGGTTACATCCCCTTCCAGGTGATGGAGACAGCTTTCCCCATCAAGGGTGAAAACCATCAGAATTCCATTTCGTTTGTCGAATATCAGCCGCGCATCACCGCTGAGCACCAACTGGCCCAAGGGGACGTTCATAAAATCATAGGCGCCAATCACGGCTTCGATGCCAGTGACGAAAACGCCTTTGATGAATGGGATTCGATCCAGGAATCAAAAATGGTGAACACTATTTTTGACGTTATGAATATGTTCCTTGGAACGGTGGGAATGGTTACGCTGGCGCTGGGCGCAATCGGGGTCATCAACATCATGTTGGTAGCAGTCAGCGAGCGAACCCACGAAATAGGACTTCGTAAGGCCTTAGGCGCCACTAACCGCAACATCTTGTTTCATTTCTTTCTTGAAGGTTTACTTCTAACCTTGGGCAGCGGGCTGCTCGGGATGCTGTTCGCAGGCGGTTTAATGGCATTGGGAGGAAACGTGCGCGGGCCAGGTGGTTTCGATCCGCCAAAACTGGTCCCGATGTCGGCCATTCTGGCAATTGGCAGTTTAACCCTGGCTGGTGTCATTGCAGGGCTCTACCCCGCACGGAAAGCGGCGCTGCTGCAACCGGTCGAGGCCTTACGTCAGGAATAATGCATGGTGCGTGATTTGCTCCAGGAAGCCTATACGGCGATGCGGCACAATCGCCGGCGAACGGCGCTCACCATGCTAGGTATGGCCTGGGGCATTGCGACCGTGGTCATGCTGCTGGCCTATGGCAATGGCTTCGGGCAGGCTTGCGCCAACATCTTTGCCAATTTCGGCACCAAACTTGTGATTGTGGTGCCGGGCAAGACTTCGATGCAAGCGGGTGGGCAGAAGGCAGGAGTCCCAGTCCGCTTCACTCAGGAAGATGTAGAAACACTGACCACCAACCTTCCTCAAATCAGCCGCATTACCCCCGAAGTCAGCAAGCAAGCTACCGTCCAGTACGACACGCGGGCGTTCACCTGGTCGGTTACCGGCAACGATCCCAACGTGCTTGATGTCCGCTCTCTCAAGGTGGACCAGGGCCGCTTTTACAATCTCGAGGACCAGATTCAACGCGCACGGGTCGCGGTGATCGGTTCCGAGGCCAAGGAGAAACTATTTTCGGGTCGCAACGCACTAGGGGAGCATATAAGGCTCGATGGCCTGAGCTTTGAAGTCGTCGGTGTATTGACCGCCAAAATGCAGGAGGGAAATGACGACATCAACCGCACCATCTATGTGCCTTTCACCTCCATGGGAGATCTGAAGGACACGCGTTATCTTGACTCGATCTGGTTCAACTATCAGACTCCGGAATACGAGCGCCTCGAGCAGGCAGTGCGGACGATTCTGGCAGTGCCGCACAAGTTCAATCAGTCAGATCATCAGGCGGTGCGCGTTTTCAATCTGATGATGCAGGTCCATCAGTTCGAGATCATTACTCTCGGATTGAAGGTGTTGATGGGCTTCATCGGCACGCTAACGCTCGGAATCGGGGGCGTTGGATTGATGAATATCATGTTGGTTTCGGTGACCCAGCGCACGCGCGAGATCGGCGTCCAGAAGGCTTTGGGCGCTCCCCGCCGGTATATTCTGGTGCAGTTTCTCGCCGAGGCTTTAACCATTACTTTCATCGGCGGCGTGCTGGGAGTAATACTGGCCTACGTGGTCGCGCTCTCTGTGGGAAGACTTACTCTCTATAGCGCCTTCGCCAAGAACGGAGAAGCCGGCGACATTCGTTTGATAATCGCCCCTGGCACTCTGATCGTTTCCACGATCATTTTGGGAGCGGTGGGACTTGTCAGTGGCATGATTCCGGCCTTCCGCGCATCAAGATTGGATCCCATCGAAGCTTTGCGCCACGAATGATCGCCCGCTACGCTTTTCCAGACGCGTGGCTTCTTTGAGAGGGCTTTTTAGCCAGTTCCTCGATTGCCGGAAATGACTTTGCGCCCGTGAGAGTTTTTTCGGGCGGGTTGGTCCCAGCGCGAAGCGCCGTGGCCAGCATCTCAATTCCGGTATCTGTATTCGTCGGCACGATGATGGTAGCTCTCAGGAATCCCTGCCTGACGAAGGATTGCCCGGTCTTGGGCATGCCATCAATTCCCAGAAACGGCATCGCCAGCCAACTGTCCCGTGACGCAGAATTCTCCTGGAACGCTTTCCTGGCGCCGAGAGCCATGGAATCGTCCTGGGCGACGATGGCATCAAGCGTCGATGGCTGTGAAGTTGATAGTTTCAACCAGGAACTGACCGCCTTATACGCGCTGGCTTCAGTCCAGTTGGCTTTCATGGCTTTGACCTGAACGCCGGGTGTTTTGGTTTCGTACATTCCCGTAGTGCGCTGCTTGGCTGCGAGGTTTTCTCCTGGCCCCTGGATCAACAACACCGAGCCTCCATGGGGGAGAAGAGCGGCGACCTGGCTACCCTGGATACGACCGATTTCTTCGTGATCGGAACTTAGCGAGAACAGCGGAACTTTGAAATTTCGACGCAGATCGGAGAGGTAGTCGACCTCCCGATTAAGTATGACCCAGGCGATTCCGGCAGCGGCTGCTGCCCGGGCCACCTGCGGCATAGCCGTCCCGCCCACCGGCTCAAATATGATGCCGTCAGGATGCGAGTCCCGGTTCGATTGAATGATCTTGAGTAGTTGCTGGCTCTGCAAAATCGCATCATTTTCTGCATAGAGAAGATCGATATCGACACCTAGACGGCTCGCGGCTTCTGAAGCCGCTGCGGCCTGCTCGATCTGATAATCATTGTCGTTTGTGGTAAGCGACACGACGAATTTAAGCTTCTTCACGGACCACCTCGATTCCACCTTTTAGTGATACCGAAAGCGTTACACAATCAAAACGGGTCTGTCGAGTATCTTTAGTTTTAGTCCGTCTGGGATGAAGCGGTAGTTCACCTTATCCGGGCGCCCTCATAGGATGGCACGCCTCTCGTGGGTAGGACGACCCTGGCGACGCAACCAACGCCGCTGGTGGGGGTTGTGAGTTCGATGGAACCCCCGTGCGCCTCGCAGATTTGGCGGGAGAGAATCAGTCCAATGCCGCTCCCCTGCGGCTTGGTCGTATAGAACGGAACGAAGGCGTTGCCCGGATTCATTAATCCGGGACCGGCGTCTGACACCGTAATGGTCACGTCTTTTTCTGTGAGTTCCCAGGTCAGGACGACAGGAGAACCTGAATATGAAGCGCTTCGACCGCTTCCATTGCCGGCTTCGGAGGCAGCGCGAGTTTCCAGCACAGCCTCAGCGGCATTGCGCAGAAGGTTGATTAGCATCTGCTCGAGCTGGTCAGGATCGGCGGCCAGAAGCACCGGAGGCCCGGGAATGACTCCGACTTCAACCCTCTGCTCGAGTGCGGCGACGCGCTTTACGAGTGGGCCAAGCGAGCATTCCCTGATGGACGGAGGGGGCATCTGGGCCAATTGACGGTATGCCTGCAAAAAACGGTTCAATGACTCTGCCCGGCTTTCTATGATGCTGAGGCCGCGTCCAAAATCCTCCCGTTCCTCAGCCTGAATGCTGCTCTCCAGAAGCCGTGCGTTCAGACTGCCGGCGATGGATTTGATGGGAGCCAACGAATTATTCAATTCATGACCCATCACCCGGATGAGCCGCTGCCACGCCCGCCGCTCCTCTTCGCGCAGAGCCCGGCTCACATCGGACAGAACCACTAAAGTGTGCGGCACTCCCTGCTGGCGGAATGTACTACGTCGAACAAACCACCGGGCACGACTGGCAAACTGCAACTCAACCAGGGTTTCGTTCTCACAGGAAAGCGAATCTTCCAGGTGCATCTCAGAGGCTTTCTTACCCAACAACTGGGATGCGGGCTGCTGCAACAACTTCTCGCCGGCGGAATTCAGCAGCCTGAGTTTGCTGGCTGGATCGAAAGCAAAAATCGGAATTTCCACTTCCTCCACCACGCGCTGCAATAACGCTGCGGCTTCGATTGCTCCGGTGCGGTGTTGTGCGAGCAAATCAGCAAGCGCATTGACTTCGATCGACAGCTCTCCCAAGGCATCGTCTGGAACCGCCAATCTGGCTCGGAAGGAATAATCCTCATCGCGCAACGCGCCCACTACATTTGCCAGTGTTTGCAGCGGATGAACTATCTGCTCCAGCAGCGCTGCTCCAACGAGCAAACAGGCGAGAGCTTCAACAGACAGCAGGATCAGCTTGGATTGCAGCGACCAAGGTTCAAACCAAATGAGCACGCCGCTGACTACGACTCCCGGCGCGACCAAGATCATGCACAAGCGAATGACACGACGCTCGAACGGCGCCCGTTGCGGCCTTCTCTTTCTGGTTTTAAAAGGGTCGTTTGCAACAGGGCTAGAGCCCATACTTTTCCATCCGGCGATACAAGGCGCCGCGGCTGAGACCGAGCGCCTCCGCCGCCTGGCTGACGTTGCCTTGAAAGCGCTGGAGCGCTTTACGAATCAGGATACTTTCAACTGCTTCAAGACTCAATTCCTCCAAATTCGGTGCTTGAGCACGCTGCGAGCCAAGCCCCAGGTCCGCCGGTTGCAACAGGTCTGTGCGGCACATCAGCACGGCTCGCTCCAACGTATGCTCTAGCTCGCGCACATTGCCCGGCCAGGCATACTGCATGAGGGTCTGTAAGGCCACAGGATCAAAACCCCGAACTGGACGACGATAGCGAGACGCGTACTGCGAAAGAAAATGGGCGGCAAGGGCCGGGATATCCTCCCGCCGTTCCCGCAGCGCCGGCAAATTGATTTCGACTGTGTTGAGTCGAAACAGCAGGTCCTCCCGAAAGGTGCCGGCTTGGGCGGCAGACTTCAAGTCTGCGTTGGTAGCAGAAATCAGACGCACATCGACTTTTTTGTTTCGCGATGAACCTACGCGTTCCATTTCGCCGGATTCAACCACGCGCAGCAACTTGGCCTGCTGACGCAACGGGACGTTCCCGATTTCATCCAGGAAAATTGTTCCGCCATCCGCGAGTTCGAACCGGCCGATCCGGTCGGAGCGAGCGTCCGTAAAAGCGCCTTTCACGTGGCCGAACAATTCGCTTTCAAACACACCCTCGGCCAATCCACCTGTATTTACTGAAATCAGCGGACGATTACTACGTTGAGAGAGCGCATGGATGGTCCGAGCAACAACCTCTTTCCCAGTGCCGTGTTCGCCGGTGATAAGAACATTGGCATCTGAGGGAGCGATGTGGGTAATGGTTTCCAGAACCGGCAGCATTGATGGAGCAGTGGCAATGAACTCTGGCCGGCCCTGCGCATGCAACAGCCGGTTTTCAGCGGAGAGACGTTCGGCTTCCTGCAAGGCGCGATGCAGTTCCACCTGGGTGCGAAGGATGGATAACAGGCGTTCGTTCTCCCAGGGCTTCTGGATGAAATCGCGCGCGCCGCGGCGCATGGCTTCGACCGCCAGGTCAACATTTCCCCAGGCCGTCATAACGATGACCGGCAAAGTGCTGTCCTGCACAACCAAAGAAGACAGAAGGTCCAACCCTTCACTTCCCGAAGTAGTGTCGCGAGTGTAGTTCAAGTCGATCAAGACGGCGTCGTAATGCGCGCTGCTGAACGACTCGCGGACAAGCTCCGGAGACCGCACCGCATCGACCTTGTATCCCTGCGGCTTGAGCAATAGCTCAATGGCGTCGAGGATATGCTGCTGATCATCAGCCGCGAGGATACGGGGCCGGTGAGCGGTTTTCGTCAACGCTGCAGGGATAGTCAGTTCGGAGGGCTTGACCGAGATTGGCATGATTACTGCGGCGGGATGTTGATGGTCCCGCTGGTCGGCTCCTTTATAGCATCCTGGATCTGGATTCCATTATGTTCCAAAGTCGCGCCGGTCGCACGATCAACCTCAATTTTCGCCTTTTCGTACACCGTCCGGGCGGTCACCAGATCCAGTTCTGCGAGTGCAAGATCGCGCTGTGCGGTCATGGTCTGGAAAGTTGACCCTGCGCCGAGAGTCTGCTCTTTCTGCGTGATCTCGAACGTTCGCTGCGCCAAATCGCGCGCCTTTTGTGCCGCTTGCACTCGCGCCGCGGTTTGCTCCAGCGCGTATTCGGCGTTTCGAACTTCAATGCGTATCTGTTTACGCAATTCTTCCCTTCGCAGCTCAGCCTGGCGATACTCAAGTTCCGAACGGTACTGATCGGCCTTGGCCACGCGATTGCGAATGGGAATATTCAGATTGAAGCCAATGTAGTAATCGGGAGCCGTATTGTTAAACGTGTTGGCAAGCGCACCCGAGAAATCCGTAGGAACTGTAGAGACATTGGGGACTCCGGGAACGTTGTACACCGGATTCAGGGGGCCTGCCAGTCCAGATCCACCGTAAAAGGCGACTAATGAAAGCGATGGCAGGAGCGCGTTGTTTGCCGCCTTACGGCTTATCTGGCGGTTGAGCAAGTCTACATCAGACTCGGTCAGCTCGGGCCGATTCTGCAACGCTTCTTGAATAAGCTCCTGCACCGGCCGGTTGGATACTTCAGACGTCTGGGCCGAATCCAGGCGATCGCTCGGCACAACCGGCACCGATTCAAGCACCGGATCATCGAGGCTGCGAGTGAGAGCGTTCTTCATGAGCAATTCTTGCAATTGCAAGCTGGTCCGTGCCACCGTCAGGTCCTGATCGCGCCTGGAAACTTCGGCCTCGGCGCGCATCACGTCCATCGCTGGAATGCTTTCCAATTGCAGCTGCTTTTTCGCGTTGTCGAGAGACTGCTGCGCGAAGGCGAGCGACTTCTCGTTTACTTGGGATTGCTCATAGGCATTGACCAGGTCCCAATAGATGTTTTTGATTTGCGTAACTGTCGCCATGACCTGGTCTTTGAAAGCGATGTCGGAGATCTTCTTGTTATTTTTAGCAATTCTCAAATAGCGCAGATTCGGACCCAAGCCGAAACCCGCCAGTAACTGCTGCTGAAATGAAAACCGGTACATCGAGCCCAAGGCCGGAGAAAGGTTGAAGAATGGACTGTTTGTGGTCTGGCGATTGTTGTTGAACTCGAAGGCCACGCTGCTTCCGGTGGCGAAGGCTTGTGAAAAGCCGAAGTTGGCTTGGCCAGTATTGAGCTGTAGCAACGGCACTCCGTAAATCTGCTGGTTCGCGAGTGGGCTGGTCTGATGTTCGGCCCCAATGGATCCGGTGATGGTTGGATCATAGGATGAGACCGGCGCGCCGACTCCCAATGTCGACTGCACCAGGCCCGAAGCTCCAGCTCCAGCGCCGCCCGCGCCCGCCGTGGTGCCTCCTGCTCCGGCTCCGGGAGCGCCCGTGCCGAATCCTCCGACACCACCACCGGGCGTACCTTGCACCACGCCCGCGTTCACGCCCCGGAATACTCCACCCGCTTTTGTGCGCAGAATATCCATGTCTGCAATCGGCAAGTTGTAGCGTGCGATGGCGATATCGAGATTATTTTCCAGTGCCAGATGGATGGCGTCCTGCAAAGACAAATAGAGCTTGCCGTCTTTTATCAGTTGATTCAATCGCGGCGAATTTTTGAGCTGCGGTTCTGAGCTCTTGCTGGGCAAATACGCGCCCAGGGGACTGTGCGAGCTCGGCATTTTGAAAACGGTTGAAGCGTTGATTTGCGCGGGAGAATTCGGCTGTGCACTTATAGTCTGACCCCGACTCGAAGAGTGCAGAAACACCAGACTTCCGAGCAAGGCCACACCCGTCGCGGCGCGAAAACTCGTCATTGGTTCACCGCCGCCTGGCCTGCGTGCAGATCTGGGTTGGCGGTGTCGCTTACAACCCATCCATCACGCACTTCAATCGTGCGCGATCCATAAGCAGCATTCGCTTCCGAGTGAGTGACCTGAACGATGGTCGTTCCCTGCTGGTTGAGTTCGCGAAACAGTTCCATGATCTCCTTGGCTTGCGAGGAATGCAGATTGCCGGTAGGTTCGTCCGCGAGCAACAGCACGGGCCGGTGAATCACCGCGCGTGCAACTCCGACCAATTGTTGTTGCCCGCCCGACAGCTGGCTGGGAAACAGATCTTTCTTGGCGACAATTTGAAAGCGATCGAGCGTGTCGGCGACCATTCCCTGCCGCTGCCGGTGCGGAATATCCTTATAAGAAAGCGGCAGATCGATGTTCTCGCGGACGGTGAGGTCGTCAAGCAGGTGATAGCTCTGGAAAACCATGCCTATGTTTTTCTTCGCGAGGTCGGCGCGCTGCTTGCGTTTCATGTCGTGCACAGGCTGATCGCGAAACCAGTATTCGCCCTGCCAGCCGTCGTCGAGGAGTGCGAGGGCATTTAACAAAGAAGACTTACCTGCACCGGACGGGCCCATCACGGTGATAAATTCGCCTTCGCGAATCTCCAGATTGACGCGCCGCAGAACGAAGAACTGCCCGGCGGGAGTCTTGTAACTGCGTTCGAGATTCTTGAGTTGGATCATGTTTGCCTTAATGCTTCGTTAATTTATTCCTGGCGTAGCGCCGCAACAGGATCGAGTTTGGCCGCGCGCCGTGCCGGGATGTAGCAGCCCGCCAGAATCATGGCCAGAACAATCCAGGGCACAAAAGAGAATGTCGCCCAGTCCCGCGCGCTCACGCCAAAAAGCAGGCTGGCCATAAGTTGGGTCAGACCTAATGCACCCACAATTCCCAGCGCTACGCCGGCTAATGCCAGGCGCGCACCTTGCCCCATGACTAATCGAAGAACACTTTCTCGCTGCGCTCCTAAGGCGATTCGAATTCCGATTTCACGGGTACGGTGCGAAACCGAATATGCCATCACGCCATAGATTCCGACTGCTGCCAGAGTCAGGGCCAAACCAGCAAAGGCCCCGATCAGCCACATGTCAAAGCGGCGCAGCGATCCCGCATCAGCGACCATCTCGTCCATGCTCTCGACCTGATAGAGAGGAACGGTCTTGTCCACTTCGCCGACCGCCGCGCGAATCGAGCTCAGGATGTCTGAGGAATTATGCGAACGCACCGCAATGCTCATGTTGCCTTCGAGCAGTGGCAGAAAGGATTCAGGAATTTGCGTGTATGGATAGTAGGCGGTGGGCTCTACGTCGGTAACGTCGGCTGTCCAATGACGGACGTCGGCGGCAACGCCAACCACCGTGCACCAGTCTCCCCCTGGCATTTGTGGCTTCAGGCGTTTGCCTATTGCATCCTGCCCAGGCCAGTAGAGTTTCGCAAGACTCTGGCTGACCACAGCAACTTTTGGCGCGGCGGTTGTGTCACCGTCACTAAAATCTCGCCCGCTCAACATCGGAATCTGCATCCCGTCGAAATATCCTGGCCCGACTGCCCGAAAGCGAGAAACGATCGGAATCTGCGACGGCGGTGGTGGCGTCCCCTCAATCGCAATTGGCATAGAAGGATCGGTCCCGCTCATCGGAAGATTGCGTGCCAGCACAGCAGACTGGACGCCTGGCAGGGCTTTGATTCGCTCCAGAACCTGCTGATAGAAAAGGGGGATGCGGGCGCCGGAAAACTGCGCCGGTGCAGCCAGGCGGAACGTGAGCAGGCCGTCGGGATTGAAACCCGGTTCAACTCTTTCCGTCTGCCACAGGCTACGCAATGACAGACCTGCAGCAATCAGCAGAATTGAAGCTAAGGCCGTCTCGGCGATAACCAATGCCGCACGATGTTTGCCGAAACCGCCACTGCTGCCGCGCGCTCCTTCTTTCAACGCTTCGCCGACGCCCGGATCGGAGCCCTCCCATGCAGGCGCGACTCCGAACAGAATTCCGACCAAGCCGCACAAAATAGCCGTGTATGCGAGAACGGTACCATCGATTCCGATTGTGTCGACGGAAGGGATGCTCGACGGGTGAATCGCCAAGAGCACTTGCAGTGCGCCCCACGCCAGTCCGAGGCCAAGTAATCCGCCGCACGCAGACAACAAAACACTTTCGGTAAGAAGTTGCCGTATCAAACGCGTTCGGGCAGCGCCGAGAGCTGTACGAATCGAGAGTTCGCGCTGGCGCACGCTGCCGCGCGCCAGCAAAAGATTGGCGACATTCGAACATGCGATCAGGAGAACGAAGCAGACCGCGGCCATCAGCAGGTACAAGGCAGGCTTAACGTTGCCATTCAGCGCGTCACTGACCGGCTGCAACGTGACACCAAGCGCCCCCTCACCATTCGGGTCTTGGGCTTTCAGGCGCGATGCAATCGTTGACATCACAGTCTCGGCCTGCTTTTGCGTCATACCATCGGGCAAGCGAGTGTAAGCGAAAAGCCAGTGCACATTTCGCGCGGAGGTCTGCGCATTGGCCGATTCGAGTTGCAGCGGAATCCAAAATAATTCCTTATCCGAAAGGACATGGAAATTTGGAGGCATGATTCCGACTACTGTGTACGGCGTTCCATCGAGGTCCACCGACTGCCCCAGCATGGGACGTGAGTCAAATCTGGTAGCCCACAAGGCATGGCTTAGCAGCACCACCGGGCTCGCACCCTGAGTATCTTCCGCGCGAGAAAATGTTCGCCCGGTCGCTGCCTGCGCTCCGAGTACGGAGATCAGGTCGTAATTGAACCTGCCTCCGGTAATCCGCTCCGGCAGGTCTTTGCCGCCCAGGTTCTTTCCGACCGGCGAGAACGCTCCCATGTTCGCGGTCAGTTCTCCCTGCTGTTTCCACTCCAGGAATTCCGGGGTTGAGAATGCATTCGGGCTGCCATTCGACATGGTCTTCCAAACCGCCATCACCCGGCTTGGATTAGCGAACGGCAACGAGCGCAGTAACACTGAGTTGATCACGCTGAACATGGCGGTGTTCGCGCCGATACCAAGCGCCAGCGTGATGACCGCGACTGCGGTGAAGCCCGGAGATTTGAGCAGCATCCTGAAGCCGAAACGAATGTCTTGTAGCAGGGTTTCCATATCACTCGTACCTCAATGCCACCATGGGATCGACTTTGGCGGCGCGGCGTGCGGGAATAAAGCCTGCTAATGTCGCGACCATTCCGAGGAGCAGGACCACGGAGGCCAGCGAGAACGGATCGGTGCTTTTCATCTCAAACAAGAAGCTGTGAAGCAGGCGGCTGCTCGCTAATGACAAGGGGATGCCCGCCACCAGGCCAATTGCGACCAGCAGCAAGCCCTCGCGGAGGACCAGTTGCACGACGTCAATTCGGCTTGCACCCAGGGCCATCCGCACCCCAATTTCGCGCGTGCGTCCCGCCACGGTGTATGACATGACGCCATACAATCCGACGCAAGCAAGCAGAAGGGCTAAACCGGCGAAAAATGTGGAGAGCTTAGCCAAAGCGATCTGATCGGCGGCGCTGTCGCTCACCAGGCTGTCGAGGGTGTGGATAGACGAGACCGGCAGATGCGGATCAGCCGCCTTGATTTGGCTCATGATGTTGGCCACGGCGGTAGTGCTTTTGCCCTCAGCCCGTGCTTCGATCACAATCTGGCCGGGTTCGGGCATTTGCTGAAACGCCAGATAAAAGCGTGGCTGCACGGCTTCGCGTAATCCGTTGCCATGATCTTTAGCGTTCCGCGAAACACCAATGACTGTGACCGGCTTATCCAGCCATTCGGAATCATCAATCCGGAACTGCCTGCCAATCGGATTTTGCCCAGCGAAGAAATACTTAACCATGGCCTCGTTGACGACCGCTATGCGCGTCGAAGCGGCCGTGTCCTGGGCTTCAATGCCGCGGCCGGCGAGGATGGGAATGCCCACAACTCCGAAATAATCCGGTCCCACAAAGTCTTCTCTCGCAGTGCGATCATCGGGGCGCACAGCCTTAAATCCGGGCACGATGATGGCGTCGGCGCTCTCAGTACCGCTGAACAGACCATTGGTGGAATAGGTGACGGATTGCACTCCCGGAGTGCCCGCGAGACGAGAAGCCAGTTGCGACGCCAGCAACTTCATGTTTTGAGCGTTGTATCCAGCACTCGTGGGATCAGTACGCGCGATGACCAGGTGATCACGGTTGTATCCGAAATCCTGAGTCATGAGTTTTTGCAGGCTGCGCACTAGAAGCCCTGCAGCAAACAGAACGAGAAGAGAGAGAGCAACCTGAGCAGCAATCAGCCCCTTCCCCCAACCGAACCGCGAACTGGTTCCAGAGGTGGTTCGGTTTGCATCTTTCAAAGCCGGCGACACGCGCACCTGCAAAGTTCGCAACGCTGGCACGAGGCCAAAGAGAACTCCGGTGAACAAAACGATGGCTGCAGTAAACGCGAGAACGCGCCAGTCGGGTGCGAGCGGCAGGTTTGCATCGGCATCGAATGTATTTACAAGTATCCGCACGCCGAGGGTTGCGAACAACGAACCGGCAAGACCGCCAATGATTGCGAGGAGAATGCTTTCAGTAAGAAGTTGTTGCAAAACGCGCCGTGTGCTCGCACCAATAGCCAGCCGGACCGCGATCTCCCGGTTGCGCGCGGATGCGCGGGCGAGCAGCAGATTGGCGACGTTGACGCAAGCAATCAGCAACACCAGACCGACGATGCCCATCAGCAACAGCAACGGAACCCGGTAATTGGCCCGCAAATCGGACAGACCGCCGCCTCCGGCCATCACGCTAATCCGAAGATTGCTTATCGCGTTCCGATCATCCGAGGAAAGCGTCGCTCCGTAATCGCCCTTCTGCGCTTGCTGGAATACAACATTCAGATTGGCTTCCGCCTGCGCTGCGCTTATACGGGGCTTGAGCCGCCCGATGAGCGACAGCCACGAGGTGGTCTCCGCATTGCGCCAATGACGTCCGCGAACAATCTGGGGCTGCATGCTCAACGGAACAAACAGCGCCATCTGCTCACCCACAACATCACCTTCAAAGCCTTGGGGAGCAACCCCGACGATAGTGAATGGATATCCGTTCAGGCGAATCGCTTGGCCGAGTACCTGTGGCGAGGACGCGAACTTACGCTGCCAGTAGCTGTAGGCGAGCACCGCGATTGGGTTCGCGCTTTCGGCGGTGTCGTCAGAATCTTTGAACAACCGTCCTAATGCCGGTTGGAGTCCAAGAACGTCGAAATAATTTCCGCTCACCATGCGCCCGGTAATTTTTTGATCGAAGAGAGCGCCTTGCCCGGTCTCAACTTCAATGTGGTGATCGTTGGCGGCGGCGCACAGTCCGGTGAAAACCGAGTTCCGATCTCGCAATTGCTTATAAAGAGGATAGGAAAAAACATCAGCGCGCGGGGTCCCGTTCGAGCGTTCGTTTGGATTTGCAGGATCGCCGACCACGACAAGCTGCTGCGGGTCCTTGACGGGAAGCATCTTCAACAGCAGCGCGTTCACGACGGTGAAGATGGCGGTATTTGCGCCGATGCCCAGCGCCAAAGTGACAACGGCAACTGCTGTGAATCCCGGACTTTTGCGCAGTTGCCGAACGCCATATCGCAGGTCTTGAGTTAAAGCGCTCATGATTTCTCACTCATAACGCAGCGCCACCATGGGATCAACTCTGGCAGCGCGGTAGGCCGGGATGATGGTCGCTGACAAAGCAACGACCGCCAACACCATAGCTACCGCGAGGAATGTCAGAGGGTCTGTAGGTTTGACTCCATAAACGAGGCTCGACATCACTTGGCCGAGCGCCAGCGCTCCCACAATTCCGATGGTGACGCCGAGCAGGGTCGGACGCATTCCTTCAATGACGATCATGCGCAGCACGTCTGAAATGCGCGCTCCCAAGGCCAGACGAATTCCGATCTCCTGAACCCTCCGTCTGACGCTGTAAGAAAGCACGCTGTAGATGCCGATTGCCGCCAATATCAATGCCAGCACCGCGAACGCGCTGAGGAGCATGAGATTAAATCGCTGCTGCGATAGAGAAGTCGTCACCAACTCATCCATCGTAAGAACGTTGCGGACGGGAATGTTGCGATCAACATCGTGTACCGCATTGCTCACGGCAGAAACCAGGCTGGCGGGTTTTGCCGACGACCGCACTACGAGGGTCATCGAAAATGATCTCCAGCCTCCGGCGCTGGGAGCCGAAAGCTGCCCGAGGGGAACGTAGAGCATTGCTGGAGGACGGTTCTGATCGAGTCCATCAGATTTGACATCGCCAACCACACCGACCACCTCGCGGACGGTGCCAAAAAAAGTAAGCGTGATGTGCTTTCCGATCGGGTTTTCGTTGGGCCAGAACTGCTTTGCCAGGGAGGCGCTGATCAGAGTGCTGGGCGGCCGGCCGGCAACATCAGTTTCATCAAAATCTCGGCCGCGCAACAGAGGTATCTGAAGAGCGCTTATGTACCCGGAGCTGATCACCCGGACGTCAACTTCCGGTTGCTCCGCCATGGGAACTACGGGGCGGCCTTCAACCGCAATCGGCTGGTCGGATCCATTCGCACCCAGCGGAATGTCATCGATCATTCCCGCCGACACAACTCCCGGCAGAGCCCGCACACGTTCGAGCACGCGATCGTTAAAGCTGATCTGCTGCAGGGGCTGGGAAAATGTTTTTCGCGAGACCGCGGGAGTCATTGTCAGCACACCATGCGATTCGAAACCGGGGTTGACTTCATGCAGCATCTGAAAACTGCGAATCATCAGCCCAGCGCCAATCAGCAGCACCAGTGACAGCGACACTTCAAGCACTACAAGAATGCTGCGGGTGCGGTTGCCGCTGGAGTCCGTGTCGGTCCGGCCCAATCCTTGTTTGAGGGCCTGATTCACATTGGCCCGGCTCAAGTGCAGAGCTGGAAGAATTCCAGCAATTACCCCAGTGAGAATCGAGATGACCGCGGTGAAGGCAAGCACCTTGAGATCGAGCCCGACCTCGATCGAGGCAGGCAACCTATTCGCCAGAAAGTTCATTATCAGACGGATGCCGAAATGAGCGTAGGTCAAACCCAGCGCTCCTCCGAGAAGCGCCAGAAGGACACTCTCAGATACGATCTGACGCACGATCCGCATGGAACTTGCACCCATAGCGGTGCGAATCGCGATCTCCTTGTGACGAGCGAAGATTCTGGCCAAGGAAAGATTGGTTACGTTAACGCAGGCAATCAGCAGAATGAAGCCGACCGCGCCAAGCAGAACCAGCAGAGCTGGACGGACATCACTCACCATATCGGCGTGCAGGGGAATAACAATGGCGCCCCAGCCTTTGTCATCTGCTGGATATTGTTGCTCTAGTCGGCTGGAAATCGTATTCATTTCAGCTTGTGCCTGTTTAACGTCAACCCCGGGCCGAAGCCGAGCAACGACCATGTAATTGTGATTGCCGCGAATTATCTTGTCCTGATCGGTCCACGCCATCGGAGTCCACATTTGCGCAAAATCAGGAAATCGGAAGCTCGGCGGCATGACGCCGCTGACCAGATAGCTGGTGCCGTCGAGCGTAATGTTTTGGCCGACAATGTTGCGATTGGAACCAAAATGGTCCTGCCAGAAGCGGTGACTTAAGACCACCACGTTCGAGCGGCCAGGCTTGTCCTCATCCGGAGTCGGAACTCGCCCGATCATGGGCTGAACTCCCAATGTGGAGAAGAAACCCGCGGAAACAGAACTCGCATCCACTTGTTCCGGCTTGTCTCCGCCGGTCATGGTGAAGCCGTAATAGCCCATGACCGCCATCTGCTCAAAGACGTGATTCTGGCTTTGCCAATCGAGATAATTGGCGGGAGACACTGAAAATGTGGGAATCCCGGGGAAACTTTTTTGCGGTGGAACATGCCAGAGACGCACCAGGCGGTCAGCGTCTTTGAAAGCCAGTGGACGAAGCAGAACCCCGTTCACCACGCTGAAAATCGCAGTGTTAGCCCCGATTCCGAGAGCTAACGTGACGACCGCAACCGCCGCGAATCCTGGCGCTTTGCGGAGCTGCCGCGAGGCATACCGGATATCCTGAAAAATGCCTGCCATCACTTCTCCTTATTCGTATCGCAGCGCGACCATGGGATCGACTCGCGCCGCTCGGCGGGCTGGAATATAAGTTGCCAGCAAAGAGGCAAACGCGAGCAGGGCCGCGGTTGAAATCAAAGTCGCAATATCGAATGCCTGGACCCCGAAAAGCAGGCTACGCATCAATGTCGCAGTTGCCAGCGCGCACCCCAGTCCCGCGCCCACTCCCATGCCGGTCAGCCAGGCAGCTTCTCTCATAACCAGTTGATAGACCGAACTGCGCTGGGCGCCAAGCGCCATACGCACTCCAATTTCGCGCGTTCTGCGGCTGACCGAGTAGGCGATGACCCCATACAGTCCGACAACACCCAGCAGCAACGCCAAGGATGCGAATCCCGCAACCAGCCAGGCTGAAGAGCGATGTATGTACGCAGTTGGCGAATCGATGATGCGCTCCGCCATGGTAGTTTCATCCAGCGTGCCAATTCCGGGATCAATCTGACGAACCGCGCTGACCAGCGCAGGCAACAACAACTTTTCAGACTGAGACGTGCGCACGACAAGAGAGAAAAATGTGTCACTGGCCTGATCGAACGGGCGATAGACCGCCGGCCAGATATCCGAATCCAGAGCGCCGTCTTTTACGTCTTCCACCACGCCGACGACTTCAGCAATGGATTTAGGCGAAAGCGCAGTGTCGCCGATCTTTTGCCCGACCGGGTCCTCTCCGGGAAAGTACTTCCGTGCGAACGCCTGATTAATCATCACGACGCGAGGCTTGGAGGCATCGTCGAATTGCGTGAAGTAGCGCCCGCGAAATAACTTTGCACGCAGGGTTGAAAACAGCGCAGGGCTCACGCTGCGCTGGTTCACTTCGTTGTGTTCCCCGCTGTAGGGTTGGCCAACTATTCGGATCCAGGTAGTGTTGCCGTTGTGGCTTACGGGTAAATCGGTGGTGGTCCCGACCGACTCAACTCCCGGAAGACTCGCAACGCGGTTTATGATCTGACGTTCTATCGCAACTTGTTGGTCGTCCTTCGCGTAATCAGTCTCCGATAACGCTACAGACATGGTGGCCAGATGATCCGGTTGAAAGCCGATTTCCACATGGAGCAGACGATACAAGCTCTTGCTTAACAATCCTGCGCTCACCAGCAACACCACTGCCAGCGCCAGTTCTACAACAACAAGATTTGAGCCGAAACGCCGCCATAACGTGCCGGCATAACCCCGGCCACCCTCCGTCAAACCTTCGCGCAGGTGCCGCAGCGGCAGCCGCAACATGGGCGTGACCGAAAACAAAACCACCGCAACCACCGACAACGCGCCCGCAAGCTCAATCACATGTTGGGTGAGTCCCAGTCTCTGGAGATATGGCATGTAATCCAACAGATCTTTGGAGATCATCTGCTTGAGGATCTGCATGGCGGTATGCGCACCGAGAAGAGCAAGTGCGCTGCTTGCGATTACCAGAACAACTCCCTCGGTGGTGAATTGTCGAATCAAGCGCGAGCGCGAAGCGCCCAAGGCGCCGCGCACCGCGATCTCGCGTCTTCGCCCCTCAGAACGGACCAGGAGGAGACTCGAAACGTTCACGCACGAAATCAGTAAGAGAAGACCGGCGCCACCTTGCAGCATAAGAAACGCCGGGCGAATATCTGCAAAAATTACCCGGGAAAGGGACCCGACGAATGCACCCTGGCCGCGGTTGTCACCGGGATATTGAATTTCTAACTGGCCAGCGATGGCCTCCATGTTGGCGCGGGCCTTCTCAACCGAAACACCGTTCTTCAACCGTCCGATTCCGGTGAGGTTATGACAACCGCGCCTGCGGCCGCAGGGATCAGATGCGTGGAGTGTTGCCCAGAACTCGGCATTCCCGGCCGGCGCAAACTGAAAATTCTCCGGCATTACCCCAATAATGGTGTAAGGCACTCCACTGAGGGTGACGGTTTCACCCGTCACATCATTACGTCCGGCAAACCGCCGCTGCCAGGCGCCGTAGCTTAGGATCACGGTTTGCGGTGCTTCAGGGAGATCCTCGCCAGTATGGAAGTCGCGTCCAAGAAGCGGGGCCACGCCCAGCGTCCGGAAAAATCCGTCGCTCACTACACCTGCATGAACCGGCTCAGTGCCCTCAGACGTACGCAGCAGATAACCTGTCTGGTGATAAACATCGAGTGAAGTGAAGACTTGGTTGAGACGCTTCCAATCGAGGTAATCGGGATACGACAGATTGGCACGCGGCATCATCGGTACGCTTCCCGTCGCCTCAACCAGGCGATCGGGGTTGGGATAAGGCAGGGGCCTGATTAAAGCGGCATCTACAAATCCAAAGATCGCCAAACTGGCGCACATCCCAAGCGCCAACGTCAGGACAGAAGTGACGGCGAACCCTGGCGACTGGCGCACCTGCCGCACAGCGTATCTAACATCCTGAAAAAATCCATTCATCTGTTTTTCCTTCGCGGCAATCCAGGGCTATGCGTGCGCGTCCGCCATCAGTTTCTGGAGTTCTTCTTCGGCAACGACTTTGCCATCGAAGAGATGGACTTCCCGTTGCGCATGTTTTGCGAAACGAGGATCATGCGTCACCATGCAGATGGTTGCGCCCTCGCGATGAAGGTTCTGCAGAAGTTCCATCACCGCTTCGCCATTGCGGGAATCCAGATTTCCGGTGGGCTCGTCAGCAAGCAGGATTGAAGGATGCCCGGCCAGCGCGCGGGCAACCGCCACACGCTGTTGCTGACCGCCGGAAAGCTGCGAAGGATAGTGGCGTACACGGTGCGCCATTCCGACACGTTCAAGCGACTCCATGACGCGCCCCTTGCGATCAGCCGAAGGCATCTTCTGCCGATAAGTAAGCGGGAGTTCTACGTTTTCGTAAACTGTGAGATCGCCAATCAGGTTGAAGCTTTGGAAAATGAAACCAATTTCCTGGTTGCGAATGCGCGACCGCGCGCCAAAGTCGAGATTCTCCACCGGTTGGCCGTTCAGTTGATACTTGCCGCCGGTTGGGGTGTCAAGCAGCCCAATGATTGACAGCAAGGTGGATTTGCCGCAGCCGGATGGTCCGGACATGGCCACATACTCGCCTTTGCGAATGGACAGGTGGACTCCCGAAAGGGCATGGGTTTCTATCTCGTCGGTGTAAAACACTTTGGTGAGGTCTTCAATCTGGATCAGTGGTTGCCCTGCTTCGATCATGTCTATTCCTTCGAGTTAGTAGTTAAGCTGCGTGAAAAATAATTTTTCGGATCAATGAATCCATTAAGAAGAGTCCAGGAGTTTTCAACCATTCAATGATTCAACGCTCCGAATGATTCGATGATGCAATTCCATTCCGTCACTCCAGCCGTATGCGATCCGTATTGTCGTAACGCGACATGTCGGAAAGAATGACGGTGTCGCCTTCGTGCAAGCCTTCGATGACCTGAATCGAATTCACGGAGGCGCGGCCCACTTTTACCGGAACACGCACGCCGCCTTTCCCATCCGCATCGAGCTTGAACAGACTTATGGTGCTGTTTTCCTGGCCAAAGGCCGGACGACCGACGTAGAGAACATCATCAAGTTTTTCCAGATCAACCGTTCCATCAACACTCAAATCCGGGCGAGCCCCCTTGGGTAGCTCTCCGGTCAGCTTCACATCAACTGTGACCGTCCCATTCTGCACGGCGGGATCGACGCGCATCACGGTGCCAGAGGCGGTGCCATTGTGTGTATCGACCATCGCTGGTTGGCCGATCTGCACATCGCGCGCCTGGGTCTCCGCGATTTTTAGCTCGGCGATCAGATGGTCGGGTTGAACAACCTTCGCCAGCATCGTGCCGGGGACTACGTGCTGCCCAACCTGCAGGGGCAAATCCACCAGTACGCCTTCGATGCCGGCACGCACCTTCAATGCGTCCAATTGTTTCTGCTTGAGTTCGGCGAGCGCACGAATCTGATCAACCCTGGCTTGCTGCTCGAGCATTTGTGTTTCAATTGCCTTCTGATTGATGTCGAGCCGCTCGCCTTCAATGTTGTTGCGCGTGGTCAATTCATCCGATTTGCTTTTTGAATTCTTGTAGGCGATCCCTGAAATCACACCGAGGTTATAAAGCGCTTTGTCAGTGTCGGCCTGGAGCTTAGCCTGCGTGTAATCGGAATTCACCGTGGCTGCTCCGGCTTTCTGGGTCATTAAGTCGCTTTGCAGCTTTACTCGCAAGCTTTGATATTCGGCTTCTGCCGCCTTCAACTGGAGCCGTGCGTCCACCGCCGCCTGCTCCACCTGCGGATTGCTCATCTCCAGCAGGATCGTATCTGTCTTCACCTGCGAACCTGGCAATTTCAAAATGCGAACGACCGTGGCTTCGGTCTCTGCTGGTATTTGACGGGTGAACTCCTGACTGGGAATCAGGGAACCTATGCCGCGCACCTGGCGCAGCATGGAGCCGCGCTTTACGGTGTCAGTCCACACTGTGCTGCGCTCGACTTCCGGGGCGGCCGGCTTCAGGCGTGTCACTCCAATGGTCACCGCAATCAGGCAAACCAGTCCAATCACGCCCCAGAGAATCTGGCGACGCCTCTTCTGCAGTTTGAATTCAGGCCGGGCGATATCCATAAGCTTGAGTAGTAAGTGCAACCTGCTAGCCAAGAGTGATCTTCGCTAAACGACTGAATTTGAAAGCTGCAATCAACGCTTCTGTTTAAGAGCCGTGCTTTAAGTGTTCGGCGGCGAAAATGACCGTCCGCTAGTGGACACCACTCTTGATAGGCGCGTTTCGGCCATAGGCTCAGCCAGGGTAATTGGTGTACCGTGACTCAGAGCGGATTGAGTTTTATTATCCTGCACGCACCAGTAAGCGCGGCCGACTGGTTGGAGGGGGGCGTGCCGTTTCCCGCTACAGGTAAAATGGCCGCCAGTGGCTGCAAACGGATGTTTTAAGACCTTTACGGAGCAGCAGAATTTTGTGGACTTTTCGCGTTCCTACGGGCAATCTTGTAGTTGCGTATGGGACCGAGGGTCGTTATGAAAGCAAAACTACCCGTGGGCATACTTGTCGGCCTGCTTTTTGTCGCTTCAATCGACCGGGTACCCGATCCACCAGCGATCAATTCGCACGGCGTCAGTTCCATCATGCTGACGAACCAAGTGATCGCCAAGGGACGCACTTCCCAAAGTCAACCTTTGTCCAGTTTCTCCTCTGTTCCTCGGTTCCAAGTACGCTGGAACGCCTACCGTTCAATCCGAATACCGAAGGTTCCGAGGGACGAAATAATCACTGCCGGATACGCGACTAATCCTTCGCCCCCTCCTGGCAGCAGGACCTTCCGTACCTAGATCGGATTCGCCGAACTGCTGTACTGCGGCACGATCACAACCTGCATTCGAAGATCGTCGCCTCAAAAATGACACAGTCGTTTGGTGTCCGCTGTGCGCTTTCCGCACTGAATCATTCGTGACGTTCAATCAGCAGGCGAGACCGCTTGCTTGTTTGTGAGAACTATCAGATATCGGATTCCGCCGGTCGTACTCAGTCGACGAGGCAGTCCGTATTTATGTCGCTGTGAAGGTTGTGGGTGTCAGTCTCGCGGTGATGTATCAATACTTTTTGAATGGCTTTGCGTCGCCGCGATTCGAAAAAAATAACCGAACCCCGGAGCGCTACATGCAGAAAATTCCATCTGATGCCTATGTGATGATTATCGGAGCAATGAAGTGTGGGACCTCATCTTTATTCACCTATCTGACCCAGCATCCAGAAATTTGTGGCTGCGTCACAAAAGAGCCAGAGTTCTTTTCACAACATCAGGACCACCGACGCGAAGGTGTGACCGATTACGAGGATCTGTGGAGCTTCAATCCGGAACGTCACCGGTGGGCACTTGAAGCCTCGACTGGCTACACGAAATTTCCTGAAGAGGTGAATGTGCCAAAGAGGATTATTGATTACGGGCTTCAACCAAAATTCATTTACCTGGTTCGAAATCCATTTGAACGAATAAGGTCGCATCACGAGCAGTTGGCAAGACTTTTCCCTGATTTCGACCGTTCCCTTCCACTTACTTCGAACCCTTTTGTCAACACGTCCAACTACTTTCTGCAACTGGCGCAATATCGCCGTTATTTCCCTAAACAATCTTTTCTCGTGCTGGATTTCGACGAACTGAAGAGCTATCCCCAACAGTGCGTGTTAAAAGTCTGCTCTTTTTTGGGTTTAGCCAATCGGAACATTTCTGACGCCTATCCTGCGCACCATCAGACGCTGTCACGCCCTAGAAACTTCGTCGCCAGGAATGCAGCTTTGAGACGAGCCGCCAAACTTACGCCCAGGCCCGTTCGACAACTGAGTAGGCGAATTCTGGAACGACTTTTCAAAACGGCAGAGTGGACCAACGCCGACCGTGATATCGTGCTGAAACGGCTGGCGGCAGACATGTATCGTTTCCAGGCTGAGTATGGTATTGATGTGGGCAGGTGGGGTTGGACACAGGATCGAAAAGATCTGCTCCTTGGCCCCGCAGCCGACGCGAAACTCTCCCATTCGGCGGCATAGGACGCACAGGAAGCGAAATCGACTCGAACCTACCCGCAAGCATCAGTCAGCACTAGACTACGCTTTTTTCTCGGCGGCCTGCTTCAGGGGTGCGAGGGCAGCGCCATTACCTCGCAGCCAAACACGAGATCGTAACGTTCGGCTCCAGGGAATAAAAGAGTGTAGTTGTTAAGCGTTAATCAGCGGCGGGTTGCGAAACCAATTCTCTGTCCCGTCGCACCTTTTTTAAGTTCTGCTGCGACTGATGCTTTTCTGACTGGATCACG
>DATJHT010000128.1:0-7947 GCA_035493765.1 Terriglobales bacterium | reverse complement strand
CCACGGAGGCGCTTGGGATCGTAGGCTACTTGGACTCGCGGCGGCGAGAGCAGTACGACAACATTACTACCCGAGCGCAGGCTCTTTACGTAGTCTTGCCGGAGCTGCTGCAACTGTGCATTTTTGATCGATGAGCGGAGTTGGGTTCTGAGCGCATCATCGAGCGGCCTATTCAATCTTGCAGCCTGTGCCAGGTAGAAACCTTTGATTTCGTCGTCGCTCGGATCCTTAGCTTTGGCATCCACTTCCTGGTGCAGCAGTTGTTCGGCCGTAATCCGCTTCGCTTTGGCGGCGTTTTCAAGCATCTTCTGCTCGATGAGGCTGTCCAGGGCTTTCCTCTTGATTTCGTACTCCTGGGTGCGGAGCGGTTGCAGCTGTCCTTCGACTGACGAGGCCAATTCCTCTTCGGAGATTGGCTGGCCATCTACGGTGGCAACTGGTTGTTTGGGTTTGACTGCGTCAGCGGACTGGGCACGGGAAACGCCGGCAAAGAGGCTGGAGACGCAAAGGAAGAGGGCAAAACTGAACTGGCGCATAGTAACTCCCAACGACTGGAAATCGTTATCAGAAGTATAGAGGCACTTCAAAATAAAGCCAATGTTTTTTATGATTTACAACTAAAGTTGCAGACGGACAAGACCAGGCTAAATTTAGAAGCGCTACTCACCCGGCGTGCGCGGAAATTGCATGCCGGGAATGCTCTTGCCCTGGGTCTTCGAGCGACACTTGCCTTACTTCAACTAATCGCCCTTGGTCCAGCACCAGCAGCATGTCGCAGCTCTTCAGTGTCCCCAGGCGGTGCGCGATCATGAAAGTGGTCCGGCCCGACATCAGGCGTTCCGTGGCTTCAATGATTGCGGCTTCAGTGTGGACGTCCACCGAACTGGTGGGCTCGTCGAGGATCAAAATTGGACTGTCGCGCAGAAAAGCGCGTGCCAGAGAAATACGCTGACGCTCTCCGCCCGAAAGCCGGGACCCGCGCTCCCCAGTCTGAGTTTCGTAACCATCAGGCAGGTTTGAAATGAAGTCGTGCGACGCCGCGGCTCTGGCAGCGTTGATGATTTCCTGGTCGCTGGCGTCCGGTTTGCCGTATGCAATGTTTTCGGCGATGCTGGCGGCGAACAACACCGGTTCCTGCAGTACCACCGCGAACTGCTTCCGGAGGTCACTAATGCGGTAGTCGCGAATGTTTCTACCGTCGAGTAGGACCTCTCCCGCACTCGGATCGTAAAAACGCATGAGCAGGTTCAGCAGCGTGGTTTTTCCCGCGCCGGTTGCGCCCACAATTCCCACTCGAGCGCCCGCAGGAATCCGGAAAGAGATATCTTCCAGGCCGCGTCCGGATTCGTCATAGGCGAAGCTGACGTTCTTGAATTCAAAGTCGCCTCGCACATTCTGAATTTTTACTGCGCCTTTTTCCTCTGCGATCTCCGGTTCCTGATCGAGCAGCAGGAAAGCGCGTTCCAGGCTTGTGATCCACGTCTGCAGCTCGGTAGCCTTGCCCGTCAGAATCTGCAAGGGCTGATAGATCTGGGCTATATACGCCATGATCATCAGTAAGGTCCCGACGGTTAGAGTTCCCGCACGCACGTGCCTCACGCCAACATAAAGAGCGCCAGCAGTCCCGATTGCGATGGTCAGCCCGATCAGCACATTAAAGATGGCCTGTTGCAGCGAGAGTCTCACCTGCTGCGACATACGTTGCGCGGAACGGCGGACGAAGCGGTCGTGCTCGCGATTCTCCTGGCCAAAGGCTTTGATCACTCGAATGGATCCAATTACTTCTTGAATTACTGACATCGCTGAGCTGTCCAGCTCTTTGATTGTCTGCGACCGGAGTCGCACAATCCGGCTGCAACCAAGTGAGAGGACGAACAGCGCAGGCGTAATGAGAAGCGCAATGATCGAGAGCGCCACATCCATTCGCGCGGTGACCACGATCATGGCAATCAGTGTGACCACGGCGGTCATCAGAGGAACTAGACCCTGAATAGTTACGTATTGAATTGCGGGCGCGTCGTGCTGTATTCGGTAAACAGAATCCGTAGCGCCATAACGATCATGAAAAGTGAGCGGCAGGCGCTGCACATGATTCAGCAGGCGAGCACGGAAGTCCCACACCAGCTTTTCGCCGGTATAGGTCTGAAGCCACCACGACGCCAGTCCCTGGATGCTGGCAAGCAGTGCAATCCCGAGTAGAACTGTGATGGCCGCATCAACAGAAGCGCTGCGCGACGCGAGTAGCGGATTGATACGAATCAACCAGCGGGGGAGTGGCTGATTGCCAAGCACAGAATCCACTACGATTTTCAGCGGCAAGGGATAGAGCAGGGCCAGAGGTAAAGAGACTATGCTGAGGCCGGCAATCCCCAGGAGGTGCGCCCAGCAGCTCCGGGATTCCACGAGCACGCGCGCGAAAACGAATTTTCTCCCCAATGAACGCGACAACTCACACCACAACGGTCGAGGAAGCTAACCCGACGCAAGAAGAAGTGAGCTCATTCTAAGGCCAACTATGCCGTACGTATAAACAATTATTCCGCCCGGTCCGGGGTACAGCAGTACGCAAGTAATGAATCAAGCGCTGGCAGCACTACAAGTTTTTTCATTAATTCCTACAAGATCATTCGAAGACCATACGGCAGCCGGTTGCCATCAAATTTCACGCTGCTTGTAAGGGTAAGACCATGAAAGTTCTGCACGTGTTTTCCACGCTCGTTCTTTTCTCCTCACTGAGTTTCGCGCAAATGGAAATAAGCCCGGCTTCGATAGCGGGTGGTTCCTCTCCCGCTGCGGGCACGCAAAGTTTTTGGTTAACGGGCAAGGTGGTGAGCGAGGCGAGTTCCGCTCCGCCGAATCCCCTGACTGTGGTGTTGCGGTGTGGTACCCAGGAGCGTGCGCGGGTATTCTCCAATGGCAAGGGTGACTTTTCGATTATGCTGAGCGGCGAAAGGAATTGGCCGGGCACACGGGCGCCTTTTGCCTCTGAAGCATCAACACTTGAGGGTTGCGAATTGTATGTGGATTCCTCCGAATACATCTCCCAGACAATGCGCTTGTTTGGCGGTTCGAGCGAAGAGATCAATAACGTGGGGAATATAGTTGTTCGACCGCGTTCAACTGCCGAAGGGTTTACGGTCAGTGCAACTACTCTTGCGGCCCCGGACAAAGCAAAGTCGGCCTTCTCTAAAGGCCAACAACAGGAGCGAAAAGGAAAATGGGCGGCGGCCTGCAATTATTTCCGGAAGGCTGTCCAGGTTTATCCAAAATACGCAATCGCCTGGTTAGAGTTGGGGCGGGCACAAGTGAAACAAAATGACTTCGCGCAAGCCCAACAATCATTCCAGCAGGCCGCTACCCAAGACTCCCGCTTGTTGGCCGCGTACTCTGAATCGGCAAATCTGGCCTTGAAGGAGCAGCAATGGCCGGAGGTCGCCGTTTCTACCGAACGACTCCTGGAAATATCGCCGAACGCCTCTCCTGATGCCTGGTTCCTGAATTCAGCAGCTAACTTCAATATGGGTAAAACACAACGCGCTGAAACCAGTGCGGCACGCGGGTTGAGCCTTGATGCAAAACATCAGGTACCACAATTGGAATATCTGTACGCGATGATTCTGGCCCGGCGTGGAGCCTACTCGGCGGCGATTCAGCATCTTCAGACTTATCTGCGCCTTTCCCCAAAAGCAAGCGACGCGGGCACCGCGTCCGCCCGATTACAAGAACTGGAGAAACTCGTCGATTCGACCAACACCGCGCAGCGCTGACCTTTACCTTAAGACTAAATACGGGTTTGTCCTGATCGAGCCTGCATACGTTTTGTCTGAGACTGTTTATCAGGAGGAAAAAATGACCAATAATCGTTCCCTGTCTGGGTACCGTGTCGCCATACTCGCGACGGATGGAGTAGAAGATGCCGAATTGAGAGAGCCGCGTGAGGCGCTCAAAAATGCGGGAGCTCAGGTGACGCTGATTGCGCCAAAAAGAGACAAGATTCAGTCCTTCCAGCATTTCGACAAGAAAGATCAGTTTAACGTGGATATCTTGCTCGGAGACGCCGATCCAAAACAGTTTGATGGAGTCCTGCTTCCGGGCGGTGCCTTGAATTCAGACACCTTGCGGGTGCAACCGCAAGCCCAGGAGTTTGTGCGAGAGATGGACCGGGCCGGTAAACCGATTGCCGTAATTTGTCACGCCCCCTGGTTGCTGGTTTCGGCGGGGCTGCTGAAAGGAAGAACCTTAACCAGCTATCACACCATTCAGGACGATGTCCGAAATGCCGGAGGCAAGTGGCAGGACGAAGAGGTGGTGCATGATCGCAATTGGGTGAGCAGCCGCCAGCCGTCCGATATCCCGGCATTTAACCAGGCCATGGTCGATCTATTTGCCGAAAAGAAGAGTGCGGCTGAAAAAATGCGATCTGCCGCATAAGCTCGGTCAGTAGGTTGCCGATTTCGAGAAAAAGGCCGCTATTTGCGGCCTTTTTCTCCTACTCAGTAGTAACTGCGCGAGGATTACAGCTGTGACCTTTACGCCTTCCTGCCGCCAGACTAAGCTGCCCGAATGAAACTCAATGCGTTGGTGATGTCCCGCAATACCGGAGCCATTAAGGCCCTGGTGACCGCGTTCGCGGAATTGGGAATTGAGTATCGCACTTCTTTCTCCGCGTCGGAGACGATGGAAATCCTGGCCCAAGGCCGGCATTCTGCGCTGGTGCTTGATTTCGACGCGCCTCATTCTGCGCAGATCGCAAAAATGACGCGCACACTCAACGCGAAGCACCGACCCGTGATGTTCGGCATGATTGGAGCGGCGACTCCGATTGCTGAATTGTTTGAGGCTGGCGGCAACTTCGCTCTCTACAAACCACTCGATTTTCTGCAAGTCCTGCATTCCTTCCGCGCAGCGCAGGCTTTCATGCAACAAGACCGTCGTGAAACATCACGCCATCGGGGCGAGACCATCGCTTATCTGGAACTTCCGGGGGCAACTATTCCGGCACTGGTGCAGGATCTCACCGAAAATGGGCTCTCGATCCAAGCTGCCGAACCACTTGTGCCAATGCGGGGCTTGTCGTTTCGTTTTGTTCTGCCCGAAACAACCCAGGTCATACACGCGACGGGAGACTTTGTCTGGACCGACAAGGCCGGACGGGCAGGATTGTTCTTCACTAACATTCCCGCCGCCTGCCGCCGCGATCTCCAGGCATGGCTCAGAAAGCGAGACGGTAAAAAGTCGCATGTGGCGTGCGGGATGTTCGACGTAAAGGCTGGTCGCCGGGCTATCGCTGCCGCGCACTGACCGGCATCGCCCACATCTTAAACACAGCTTGTTCTGCTAGACTCGCTCTTTCGTGCTCTCGTCCGATTTAATCTTTTTGCCTGCTGTACGCATGGCAGAGCTCATCCGCGGGAAGCAGCTTTCTCCAGTCGGATTGATCGAAGCACATCTTCAGCGCATCGAGCTGCTTCAGCCCAAGATCAATGCTTTTGTCCAAGTTGATGGTGAGCGAGCGGTCGATCAAGCACGTGCGGCCGAAGCCGCAATCGGAAAAAAGCAAGCGTTGGGTCCACTTCACGGCGTACCTATCAGCGTAAAAAGCTCGATCGACGTGGCTGGGATGCGATGCGAGACAGGCACCAAGCTACGCCAGGGGTACATCGCAGCGAGTGATGCTCCGCTCGTGAACAGGCTACGAAAGGCTGGGGCTATCGTACTCGGCGTGACCAATGCGCCCGAACTCCTGATGGCATGGGAGACGGACAATCTTCTCTATGGGAGCACAAAAAATCCATGGGACTTTTCACGGACCGCCGGTGGTTCCAGCGGCGGCGAAGCCGCGGCCATCGCCTCTGGATGTTCCGCCGGCGGCGTGGGCAGCGATGGCGGCGGTTCGATCCGCGTGCCCGCGCATTTCTGTGGAATTTGCGGGCTGAAGCCGACCCCAGGCAGGATTCCTGCAACTGGCCACTTTCCTCAGTCTGTTGGACCGTTCGCTCTGCTCGGAGTTGTTGGCCCGATGGCGAGAAGCGTGGAAGACCTCAAAATTCTCTTTGAAGTGATGCAAGGCCCGGATAGTGGCGACCCATCTGCGGCTCCAGTTCCAGTCCGCTGGCCCGATTTCTCCAGCCCCGATGCGGTGCGCCGAATCAAAATCGGTTACTTCGACGATGACGGCCGGACCCCCGTCACCGCTGAGACCCGCAGCGCCGTAGGCACAGCTGCCGATCGTTTGCGTCGCGCCGGATTTGCAGTGGAAGCGTTTCGCCCTGAAGGCCTCGAGAAGGCTCGTGACATATGGTGGAAATTTTTCGGCGTCGCCGGCGGAATGCTTCTGGGTCCCATGACCCGCGGTCGGGAGTCTGAGCTTAGCCCGATCCTCAAGCAGTTCAGTAGCTGGGTTGCGGCAGAAACCCCGCACACTGCGCAAAGCTTGCTCGACGCCTGGATTCAGCGCGACCTTGTACGAATGAAGATATTCGAGCAGATGGAAAAATTTCCGGTTCTCCTCTGTCCGGTGGCGTCAATTCCAGCATTTCGTCATGGCGAACGCGAATGGCAAGTGGAAGGAAAAAGCGTAAAGTATCTCGATGCATGGAGCTACTGCGAATGGTTCAATCTGCTCGGAATGCCGGCAGTCTCAGTGCCTGTTTCGAGTTCTTCCGAAGGCCTGCCCATCGGCGTCCAATTGGCTGCGCGGCCCTGGAACGAAGAATTAGTTCTGTCTGTCGCAGGTGTGCTGGAGCGAGAAGTTGGAGTATTCAAGTCCCCGGCATTGTGACCAGGATCTCGCCAGCACTTCCTTTCATGCCACCATGGTCGCCTGGTGAAAAGTCACCTGCCACTTTCCTTCGCGCTGCACCCAGATCGAACTGCGCACGGACATACGGCCAGGGCCTCCATCGATGCTTTGGCTTTGTAGGCGATAGGTCACCAGGGCAACACCGGGCGTCAGTTCACGCACGTTGAACTCCTCCAGGGCGAACACGCGCGGGGCATGATGCCGCATCATCGCGAGGGCGTCATTCTTATTGAATATCCGGCCGTTTCCCCCAAACTCCGCGAAGTCGTCTGCAATCGTTTCAGCGGCCGTGCCGTTCCGGCGCACCTCCGGGTCCATCAGCCTGGTCTCAAGTTGCAGCAAGATCTTCGTGAGACTCTCCATTTACCAGATTCTATCTCCGAAGTGTGAACAACTCCGCACCTATGGCTCATGCGATTCACCCGCAGAGATAGCTGTTTTTTCGACCATTAAGGCCGCTTTCGCCACTAGACTAATTCTCAGCACTGACCCCGCTTCTTGACATCTTCTCCGTGGCAACAAGCCCTGCAACTTGCGTTTTTGGTCCGGTTTAGTTGTCGGCGCCCGCGCTCTCAGCTTTGCGCTTTTCGCAACCAACGACTGGTGCAGCGATTTGCTCCAGGCCGCAAGACGCGAGGAGCAGGCGGAATGACAACTCCAATCGAGGATTGATTGTCCTGAGCTTAGTGATAGTTCATGTACAACTGTGGTTAAATCTTTAGCGTGAATTCAAAATTACTACTGGGTTCCGCTGCGGTACTAGCCGCCGCTCTGATCTTCCTCGCTGCAAGCCCCGAAAAAAAGGCTGAACTTGCTGATGCTGCCCGCCTGAACAATCTCGGTTGCGCTTACATGAATCAGCAACTGTTCGAGAAAGGGTTGAAGTATTTTCAGGAATCCGCTGCCGCCGATTCCAGCCTTCGCGTCGCGAAAATCAACCAGGCAATCGCATTGCTGAGTCTGGCGAAAGTTGACGCCGCAAAAACAATCCTTGACGAAGCGGTCAAAGCCGACCCTAAAGATCCCCATGCCTGGTACGCCCTCGGCATGCTGAACAAGAACAGCAGTGATCCGCAAGCGGCAGTGGAAGATTTCAAGCATGTGATCGAACTCGATGACAGCGACGCCGATAGCTGGTACTTCCT
>DATJHT010000127.1:0-35508 GCA_035493765.1 Terriglobales bacterium | reverse complement strand
TAAAGAGCTGACATGCGGAGGCTGGTCATTTGAACTTTTCCGGAATGACTTTTAGAATCGAAGTGGCTGGATTGTGAAGTCCGGCCGCACCTGCGCGAACGCATTTTCCGGGTAGTTCCTCTCGCGTTCCCTTACAGTTTTGCACGTGGCGGTGTAGCTCAGGTGGTTAGAGCGACGGTCTCATAATCCGTAGGTCGGAGGTTCGAGTCCTCCCGCCGCCACCAGTTCAAAGATTCTTCGAGCGCCACACGACGCAGTGCATTGTTCCGGTCATGAACCATTCGAGCATCTCCTTTCCCCCTTGACCGAGGGGTTAAAGTAGATCATTCGTGTCCAGCTGGCAGGATCAATTGCACAACCTAATAAATCTCAAATTCATAAAGCAGTGTCGGAGTATCGCGAATGGAGTGTTTTGTCTGCATTCATTGTCATTTTTATCAACCGCCCCGGGAAAATCCATGGCTGGAAACAGTTGAGTCGCAGGAATCTGCAAGTCCGTACCACGACTGGAACCAACGAATAGCGAGGGAGTGCTATCTTCCGAATGGCGCCTCACGCATACTTGATTCCGAACCCCGCATCGCGAAAATCGTTAACAACTATTCGAAAACCAGCTTTAACTTCGGGCCGACCCTGCTCTCGTGGATGGAAGAGCGCGCGCCGGAAGGTTATCAACGAATTCTTGAAGGCGACCGGGAGAGTCAGAAGCTGTTCTCGGGACATGGCGCCGCTCTAGCACAGGCTTACAACCACACCATTCTTCCGCTTTCGAACTCACGAGACAAGCGCACTCAGATTCTCTGGGGGATCAAGGATTTTCAGCACCGCTTTGCGCGTGATCCCGAGGGTATGTGGCTGCCGGAAACGGCCGTCGATCTGGAAACGCTCGAGATTCTTTCCGGCGAGGGCATCAAATTCACGATTTTGGCTCCGCGTCAGGCAGCGCAGCTGCGCATTGAGCAAGCCTCATCATGGATAGATCTCGAGTACGGCGCAGACTCGCGCCGCGGCTACGCGTGTAGCTTGCCGTCGGGCCGGACGATTGGCTTGTTTTTCTATGATGGCGCGCTCGCAACCGCTGTCGCTTTTGAAAAGTTATTGTTCAGCGGCGAAAATTTCGCCCGCCGCCTCCTCAGCCGTTTTGACCCGGAGGGCGATTCTAACCAATTGATGCATGTTGCCACCGACGGCGAGACCTACGGGCATCATCATCCTCACGGCGATATGGCGCTCGCCTATGCTCTTCAATACATCGAGGAACATAGACTCGCCCGCCTGACGAATTATGGCGAATACTTTGCCATGCATCCACCTAACCAGGAAATTCGCATAAAAGAAAAAACCTCTTGGAGTTGTGCGCACGGTGTTGGCAGATGGGAAAGCAATTGTGGTTGCAATGCTGGGGGCGGGGCGGACTGGAACCAGGAATGGCGCCGGCCATTACGCGACGCCTTCAATTGGTTACGGGACGATCTTCTTCCGGATTACGAAGAGAATGCAAAACAGCTTCTGGAAGACCCCTGGTCGGCACGAGACGATTACATTGCGGCCGTTCTTGATAGGTCTGCAGCGAGTGTTGATGCCTTCTTAAGCAAGCATTCGAAGTACTCGTTGTCGTCTCGCGAAGAAGTTCGCGCTCTGCGCTTGCTGGAACTGCAGCGGCATCTGATGCTGATGTACACCAGTTGCGGCTGGTTTTTTGACGAGCCTACCGGGCCAGAGACGGTTCAGGTGCTCCAGTACGCGGCCCGGGCGGTGCAGTTGAGTCAGCAGCTATTCGGAGGCAATCGCGAAGAGCAGTTCTTGAATCGTCTCGAACTCGTTCGCAGCAATATTCCGGAGTTCGGAAACGGCCGCGATATTTATGAGCGCTTCGTTCGTCCTGCGATGTTGGACCTGCCGGGGGTTGCGGTCCACTATGCCATTAGTTCTTTTTTCGAGGGTTACGAGCAATCTGACTCCATCTACTCATATCACGCGGGATTGCGTGATGTGAATGTCATCGAGCACGGGAAAGTGAAGCTGGCATCGGGCACAGTCGAGATCAAATCGCACATAACTCACGCTCAATTGGATTTTAACTTTACCGTGCTCCACGCCGGAGGCCATAACCTGAGGGCCGGGGTTTGCGAAGCTCACGGTGAGTTCGCCCATTTCATAACAGAAGCCTGCTTGCGCTTATCGGACTCGGGATTTGACGGGTGCTCGCGCGCTCTTGATGATTATTTCGGCGCCGAGATTTATTCTCTCAAGTCGTTGTTTCGCGATGAACGAAAGCGCATTGTTTCGAAAATTGTTGACGGCACACTCGCGGATATCGAGAAGCTCTACGGCGACGTATACGAGCAAAACGTGGAGCTGATCGGATTTCTACGCGATCTATCCATGCCTTTGCCGCCGATACTGCAAGTCTCCTCCGAGTTTGTGCTGAACAACGCGATCCGGCGTTCTCTAGCTTTCGATAATATCGACCCCGAACAACTGCAATTACTGATTCAGACTGCCAGGCAAAATGGCATCGCTCTGGATCATTCCGCCAAGATAGCGCTAAGCGAACGCTTGAAGCGTGCGATGGATCGCTGGTCCATAGAGCCGTTCGAAGTACGATATTTAGCTGAATCGGAATCGCTGATATCGCTTCTGCGCGATGCGCCATTTGAGGCTGACCTCTGGGACGTTCAAAACATCTATTACGGATTAATTAAGAGGATTAAGCACCTGAAACCGGGGTCCGCCAGCGGCACGTGGCTTCGCCTGTTCCGCAGCCTGGGAGATAGTCTCGGAATCGCTATGCCTCAGATAATTCCTCCCTCCCCCGAAAGGAAGTTTCCGGTTGTTTCTTTGCCACAAGCGCCGCAACCACAGCTCAGCGTTTCGGCAGAATGCTAAGGCCTGACAATGGTTGCTTCTTTAAATGTCAGGTTCTTAGAAGGTTTCTCCGCAATTCATTCACGTTGGTCTTCGCAAATGGCGGTATGAGTGAAGGTGGACTGGTTGGCGGACCGATCGGTTGCGCAACTGGCACGTTTGCCACACCTGCGACCCGTGCGATCGTTGCCAAGAGCACAGCCTCGTCGGTGCTGAAATCCCCGTGATGTTTGGCGGTGGCTGCATTTCTTGATCCTTTCGGGTTTTCATTTGGCGACTTGATCCAATCGGCGCCATGCAGCGACAGCCATTGCGCAATCGCTGTCGCCGTTCCGCTCATTACCCCGTTTTTCGAGACGAAGTTGTCCATGCCCAATAAAGGTTCGCCGTCCGGATGGATCAATGGAACGCGAAAATGGGTTTCGAAAGCGTCCGAAACCAGATAAAGCAAAGACTTGTGGTAAATATCGGCGCAGTTGTCCGCCCTCTCAGTTGTATCGTCCAGGGTGAACAGTGAGAATTTTTTTATTGTCGAACCAATCGCGGGAACGTAGTACTGGGCAAAGACATCAACTGTGCATGCGGGCGCCCACAAAGTGCAGGTTTCGATCCGCAAACCCAGGCTGCCAATGAACTGGATCAACGGAGCGAGAAAGATGCTGCCGGCGCTGTGGCCAACGATATGAATTTCGAAGTTTGCCCGCTCAACCGCGCTCAGAGTTTTGAAGTAGGATTTAATTCCATTAGCGGCAATTCGCGCTCCGCCATTCTGCCCCTGCGTTGAGCCCATCGCCTTGGACTTCATCTTGTCCCATTCCATCTTGCCAGAAGCCACGCGGGCAATCGGCTCGAGCGTGTCATCAAGGCGATCGAGCAAGAAATCTTTAGCCGTGCCGAAAGCGCCTTCTGGCCTGATTTGCGTAATCACATCGTGAAGGATTTCTTCTAGTGTGCTCAGGTAATCGGTGTGCCACACGAACCCGACCAGATACATTTCGCGCCATTTCAGGTTTGACCAATACCATCCGATGCGGTTCACTGCGGTGTCTTCGCTGACCAAACCGCCATGCGCATACAAAACCAGGCGCTTCTTGGCCCATGTGGAAGTTGCTGCGGGAAATTCGGTAGTGAAAATATCCTGGACTTGACTTGCCGTTTTGGCCCACTGGCCGTTGGTCTTCAAAATCCCTCCGTCGCCAATGCTGATGACGTGAGGAGCAAGCTCGGGTACCGCATAACCGGAGGACTGAACCTGCAGATTGGTCGTGTTGATAGTCGCCGAAGATGCGGCTTTCTGCAATTCAACCGGCACTCCCAATCGTGCAACCCACGCATCCGTGCCATTTTCAAGCCAATCGTCGTAGGAAAGATATCCGAAGCCCCTTGCACCCCACCCTGCTCCCCACGAATTCTGGATCCAGAAGCCGGATTTGTCATAGCCGACAATCGCGAAGGCATGTCCTCCTGAAACACCCGGCACATGGGGTATTTTTCCGTCCCTGGGTGTGGCGAACCAGCCCTCGTGAACCAGGGCCGAAACGTAGAGGATGCCGACCTCCTGAAGAGCGGTATGCATTGCGACCAGATCTTTGTGATTGACCCGGAAATAAGCGCCAAGCGGGCGCAGTCGGGCGTCAACTACGACCTGAGCCGACGGCTTGCACGCCCCGGATTGTAAAAAGTAATTGGCCTGACACACACCGTTCTGGTTCCATCCCTTCATGGCCGAACGGCAACTGGCCCCCACGTCCGGATTCACCGCTTGCCCGTATGCAGCAGACTCGTCGTGCGGATCCGAGACTTGCGCCATTGCATACAACATCCATGGACTTACCCCCGTTTTGTCAGGCCATATCTTTCGTTTGCGGAGCAGGTAATTGGCCACGGTGGCTAAGCCAAAGCCGGCGCATGCGCCGGCTGCTCCCTGGTCCAGGATCGGCACCCCGGCCTTTTTGTAATCCGCCAGCGGCCTCTCGGTCGGCACTTCGGTGAGGGTGGCCACGTACATCTGATCGCGAAAATCGATCGTGTCGGGTCGCGCGTCCAGCACTGGTCGATTCGAGTGGCTGCGGAGAGGCTTTCCCTGCCTCTTTCTTGTGCTCGGCTTTTCGGTTGATCTGGTTTTCGGCATGAAAGCCTCTCATTTCCGGATGGGCGCGCATCCTACAGAGAAGAGGCGAAGGCATTTTATGCCGCTTCGCGAAACTGTCAATGAGAATCAACAGTATGTTCTGAAAATGGAACGCAGGCGCGGTTCCGCGCCGTCTTGGCGAAAATCTAAGTAGCTGACTGCTGCTCTGGTCAGACACCCCGGACAACGGAGGTTGGCCACCAGCCATCCAACAACATCCAACCAAACCGAGACTGTGCCCGGCGGGTTGGTTCCCGGTTCAAGTTACTCGGAATTGCGAGGCAATCGGTTGGGTTTGCAACGCGGCTATCTCACGGGAGCCCTGTAAGTGAGAGAGCGAAGCTGTGGCTGAAAGAAGTAAGTTGAGTCCCCCGCACAATCCCGTTCGCGCTGTCGAGCGTCCCGCTGATGCTGGCCCTGAGCATGGTCGCGTTTTGCCAATCTTACCGAGCGACACCAGCCGGGTTGAATGGATGCGCCTGCTGTGGGAGGAGAGACGTTTTCTGGGACGCGCGGCAATTACCGGACTTGTTCTTTCTCTCCTGATCGCGATTGTTTTGCCTTCGCGGTACGAATCGAGAACCCGTCTCATGCCTCCTGATCAGCAGTCGGGCTCGGGCCTGGCCATGATCGCTGCTCTTGCGGGTAGAGGATCAAGCAGCAGTACTTCGGCCGGCGGTATGGCTGGATCTTTGGGCGGCAGCCTGGGAAGCGTGGCCGGCGATCTGCTGGGGCTGAAAAGTTCTGGTGCGCTCTTTGTGGACATGCTGGATGGCGCGACGATTCAGGATGATCTCATCAGGAAATTTGATCTCCGCAAGGTTTATCACGACAGATACTGGGAGCAGGCGCGAAAAGATCTGTCCAAGCGTACCGACGTTAAAGAGGATCGCAAGAGCGGCGTCATTACAATCACCGTGACCGACCATGATCCCCATCGGGCACAGGCGATGGCGCAGGCTTATGTTGACGCGCTGAATGGTTTGGTGGCTCAGGTATCAACATCGTCCGCCCGGCGGGAACGCATGTTCGTTGAGGGCCGCCTCAAGACGGTGAAACACGATCTGGATGACGCGCTGCAGGCTTTCAGTGAGTATGCCAGCAAAAATGGCACGTTTGATGTTCCATCTCAAACCAAAGCTATGGTGGAAAGCGAAGCCGGGCTGCAAGGCCAGCTTATTGCGGCGCAGTCTGAGCTTGAAGGTCTGAGGCAGATTTATACGGATAACAACATTCGCGTCCGCTCCTTAGAGGCAAGGGTCGGCGCTCTCAAGCATCAGGTCGAAACTATGAGCGGCAATAAGGCCGACCTGAGTTCGGACGACTCCCAAATCACGGGCGATTTCCCCTCCATCCGTAAACTGCCGTTGGTCGGTGTGCGCTGGGCGAACCTCTATCGGGAAACGAGGATTCAAGAGACTGTGTACGAGATGCTGACGCAGGAATACGAAATCGCCAAAATTCAGGAGGCGAAGGAGATTCCGAGCGTAAACGTATTGGACGCGCCCTTATTGCCCGAACGGAAATCATTCCCCCCACGGGTGGTTATTACGTTGTTGGGCGCGACGCTCGCATTTACATTGGGCGCGCTTTTTTTGATCGGCTCGGCCGCATGGAGACGGAGCAGTTCTCCCGAGAAACAATTGGCAGCCGAAATATGGGAACACATAACCGCTCGCGAACATGCCGGCGGCTCAGCTCTCCGGAGTTTCCTCGGCAAACTGAACGGACATAACGGATCCAACGGCAGGGCCGCTTAACGATTTTCCGCCGGTATCCTTCCTTGCAATACTCAGCTACACTTCGGAATCTCGCTGACGACCGGATCGCAATAGCGATTGCGGTGGTAGGTGCAGGCCTGGCAGTCTCGCTCTTCTATACGCCGCTGCCGCTTATCGTACTCATCGGTGTTCCGTTTTGTATCTATTTTGTCACGCGACCCTACGAATTGCTGCTGGTAATGGTGTTTCTCATTCCTTTTAATTTCGTCTACAAATTTGGTCCGGTTCCCGTGGCTGCGGAATTGCTCAAAGTCGCCGCCTGGATTCCATTCCTGCTGACTCGCGGTGAGCGTCAGGGCTTCGTCGGAAGCAGGTTGAATAAGTGGTTGGCCGTTATCGCAGTGATTATTTTCCTGTCCCTCATTCGTGCGCGAGATCTGCCTTTTACGGTCAAAGAATGCGTTCGATTAGGATCGAATCTGGGGCTGGTGTATCTCTGCATAAATCTTGTGGATACTCGGGAAAAAGTTTTACAGGTGTTTCGCGTCATTACGGTGTCCACTTTTCTGGTTGCGATCTATGGTTTTTATCAATGGATAATTCAGGACTATGGAGCACTCTTCTGGATCGTGAATCCACGATTGGATACAAGTCTCGCGCACTATCGGGATTATTTCTGGCAATGGCGTCACCGCATCATTTCCGTCCTTACATCAGAGATGGAACTCGGCCATTACTTCAACTTGTGCCTGCCTGTCGGAATCGCATTGTGGCTGACTGAAGGTCGCAAGCGGCTTCGATCAAAGTGGCTGTGGATGAGCATTTCCATGTTCGCAGGCCTGGTGCTCACCTTCACCTTTGGCGCCTGGCTGGCATTAGTCGCGACCGCTGGCTTGGCGATTCTGCTATTCGGCGGAAAAAAGAAATTGAAGGTCCTCTTCTGGAGCACAGTGGCATTTGTCGCTTTCGCATCGTGGCTTGCGCTTGGCCCTTTGCACGAGGTAATCGAGAATAAGGTCGTCGGAACCGCAATAGGAAGCTTAGCTTGGGACGCTGCGACGCGCCTGTATGGGTGGAAGCTGGCGCTGCAGGTGTGGTGGTCGCACCCACTCATCGGTGCTGGGATCGGAAACTTCGAGTTTGTCTCTGCGGACTACGATTTCGTTCTGGGGGCGCAGTCGCAAGGTAGTTCACCGCACGAGACGTTTCTTTATCTTCTGGCGAACTATGGATTGGTCGGCACAATCGCGGTCGTAGCTGTCATGGTGGGGGCCATCAAATCCGGCATCAGGACAATGCGCGATGATCCGAGCCTGGCTTATATCGGGGCAGCCTTGGCTTTCGCTGTTACGGTGAATCTGATCGGATGGTTCTCTGACGATTCGACCTATCTCGGCCCACATACGAGTTACCTGCTTTGGCTGGCTATAGGACTCACCGAAGTTATTCGCAACCTCAGCGCGGCGAATTACCTCTCGGCCCGTAAATAATCTCATAAAGAACAATGAGAAATGCAGTTACAGTCGGCGTCGTAACCGTTACTTACAGCAGTGGCCACGTTGTCGACGGCTTCCTGTCGAGTTTGTTGGGTCAGACACATTCTGATTTTGTCCTGTACTTGGTCGATAACGCCTCGACAGACGAAACTCTCGTCCAGGTTTCTAAGTACTCGGACCCGCGCATACGAATCATTGCGAACCGCGAAAATCGGGGCATTGCTGAAGCAAACAATCAGGGTATCGAGGCGGCTATTGGGGAAGGTTGCGAACTTGTTCTGCTCATGAATAACGATACCGAATTCGAGTCAGATTTGATCGCAAAGCTCGTGGCTGGTCTCTATGAATTCGGATGCGAAATGATTGCGCCAAAAATCCTGTACTTCGAGAATCCAAGTAAGATTTGGAGCGCAGGCGGGGGGATGGATCCCAGCAGGGGATACGCCGGTTTCCATCATGGGTACGACGAAATCGACAAAGGACAATTCGATTTGCCTCAGCCAGTGGACCACGCCCCTGCATGTTGCCTGCTCGTCCGAAAAGAAGTATTCCAGCGTATAGGATTGATGGACAGCCGGTACTTTACTTACGTTGAGGACACTGACTTCTCTTATCGCGCCAAAATGGCGGGGATGAGGCTTATGTACCTGCCCTCGGCCACCCTGTTGCATAAGGCGCATAGCCTGACCGGCGGCCTATTCTCCGACTTTATGATGCGTTACACCACGCGCAATCGTATTTATTTTATGCTGAAACATTTCGGACCGTGGCGTGGTTTGTACTACATTCCTGCTTATCAAATGCACCTGCTGCTTCAGTTGTTCTCCCGAGAAGTGAAGCCTTCGATGTTTTGGCTGAGAGAGAAAGCATTTTTTGAAGGTCTCTCGCTCTGGCGCCGAAGCCTCGTGTAAATCGCTGAATGTCATCTTCGCAAGAAACAGTTACCACCGGATCAGCCGCCTCGGGCACCGAAGTCTGCTCCATTCCCGCGCCGGTAAGCGATCTCAGCCGGCGGAGCCTGGGGCGGCTGGTTGCAAAGAATGCTTCGGCGAATCTTGTGCGACTAACCGGGGCCGGTGTGGTTGCTCTCTTGCTGCCACCATTCCTGGTTAGAGAAATGTCCAAAGGCGCTTACGGCGCCTGGGCGATTCTACTTCAGCTGACCCTCTATGTGAGTTATTTTGACTTCGGCATCCAAACCGCCGTTGCACGATTCGTTGCTCACGCCGATGAACTAGGTGACACGGAGCAGCGGGATGGCATCGTGAGCACCGCAGTTCTGATGCTATCCGGTGGCGCAGTCCTCGGCGGCATCCTCGTGCTGGTAATGACGTGGCGGTTGCCGAGCATGTTTCATCAGATGCCCGTGGAGTTTTACCAGTCTGCTCAGATCGCTCTTCTTTTGATGGGAGGATCGTTCGCGCTGGGACTGCCTGCAAACCTGGTTTCTGCATATTTCACGGGAATGCAGCGCAATGAAATTCCCGCCGCGATTGCGATCACGAATAAGTTCGCGATGGCGTTATTTGTGGCCGGTACGGTGCTGCGCCATCAGGGATTGGCAGCGATGGGTGCTGCTGTGGCTGTCGCAAACGTCGCTAGTTACGCCGGTGCCTTTGCGGCATGGCGTAAGTATGCGCCACAAGTAAAAGTTCGGCTGGCGCTGATATCGAAAAGTTGCCTGCGAATGATTGGCAGCTACTCCGCAACCTTGATTGTGTGGATGGCCGCCACGTTGATGATCTGCGGCCTGGATTTGGTAATCGTCGGAATATTTGACTACAAAGCGACCGCCTATTACGCGATTGCGGCGACATTGACGACTTTCCTGGCCCAGGTGCAGGGAGCAATTTTCGCAGCTCTGCTGCCCGCGTCCGCGGTGCTGAGCGCCAGAGGCGACGGTGAGAGACTCGGTCGCTTGCTGGTTTCCTCCACGCGATATGGAACGCTGATTTTACTGGCAATGGCTGTGCCACTTGTCGTCGGCGGACGTTACATCCTTCAACTGTGGGTGGGTGCCGACTACGCTGTGCATGCCACGCTGATCATGCAAATACTGGTGATAGCGAACGTGATCAGGCTTTGCGCTCTGCCTTACTCAACTCTGCTGCTTGGCACTGGGCAGCAGAATAAAGTCATTATTTCGCCGTTGGCCGAAGGAGTGACGAACTTACTGAGCAGCATCGCCGGAGCTTATATGTTCGGAGCCATCGGGGTCGCGATGGGCACCCTCATCGGTGCATTCGTCAGTGTCGGCTTACATTTCTTCTATAACATACCGCGCACGAAACTTATTGCGATCGACAGACCGCTTCTGCTGAAACAAGGTGTATTACGCCCATTAGCCTGCGCGGCTCCACTCTGCTTATTGATGCTGTCACGCGGGGCAGTTCGTCCCGTAGCAGTTGGCGTCGAGGTCATCGCCCTCGCGATGGTTTCGTTTGCAGTGTTGGCCTATGGGCTGCAACGGCCTGAACGGCGCGAATTGTTGCGCTCACTCAGCATGAGGTGACGAGGTCGTTACCGATGGAAGCTGCAGGAAGAGAGAACATGATTCAAAACTCCGCGGTCCGGGACCGTGTTGCTGACGCTGACAACGAAGCAAGAATGCCAAAGGAAGAGTCACGTGGCCTGGCGGGTTGGCTGGCTGGCAAATACAACCGGTTATATAGGGCGGTTGCTCCGACCAGGGTTCCTCCCACATCTTCGAGGGATTTTAAATTCATCCGTGATCTTGCATCCACTCCTACTGACATTAACGAACACCTCGAGCGCATTTTCCTCGAAACTCTCCTGCTTCGCCCAAGCTTGATTGTCGAACTCGGAGTTAGGTGCGGAGTTAGCACGAGTGTCTTTGAACGGGCGGCAGGTATTTTCGGAGCACGAATCATCAGTGTTGATCTCACTGACTGTTCAACGATCTCTCAGTACGCCTTTTGGGAGTTCGTGCAATCCGACGACATCGAATTTGCCGGCCGATTTTCGGAGTTCTGCCGGGGAAAGGGAATCACTCCTTTGATCGACCTCCTTTTCATAGATACCAGCCACTACTACGAGCACACCGTGCAGGAAATCAAAGCATGGTTGCCGTTCGTTTCCGCCAGAGGAAAGGTTATTTTCCACGACACCAACCTCAAGGTACTCGGACCTCGACGCGACGGTTGTTTCCAGCTTTCGTGGGATAACCAGCGTGGTGTAATTCGTGCTATTGAAGAATATCTAGGCGTAGCTATTGACGAGAACAAGGATTTTTCAGATCAGATCGGCGATTGGATGGTGCGCCATTGGCCAAACTGCAATGGTCTGACCATCATGGATCGCATTACTTAGCTCTGCAGTGTTGCGCATCGCATTTATCGGCGCCTTTGCCTTCAGTCCAAAAGGGACGATGAGGGCGCGCGCGCATCCACTGGCGGCTGAACTGGTTAAACTGGGACACGAGGTCACAATCTTTCTTCCACCTTACGATAATCCAGCAGATCTGGGACGCGTGTGGGAGCAGGAAACCGTGCGCGTCTGGAACGCGGGATCACCTTCGCGCCTTCAAAATCGTGCGAACGAGAATTCCGCTCCCCAAGTGGACGGCAAAGTCTCACGGCTAAATTATCCGCGGCTGCTACTGCAGTTGCTCGCGGCAGTGAATCACTACAAGCCTGACCTGATCCATATATTTAAGCCGAAAGGTTTCGCGGGAGCCGCCGGAAGTTATTTGCTGCTGAAAGGCAACCGGGTCGTGCTCGATTGCGACGACTGGGAAGGCTGGGGTGGATGGAACGATGTGAAGCCTTACCCGTTGATCGTGAAGGAGTATATCGATCGCCAGGAACGTTGGATGATGCGACGAGCGCACGCGGTGACGACAGCCAGCCGAGTGCTCGAACAGCGCGCACTCTCCCTGAGAGGACAAGCCGGAGGGGTGTACTACGTCCCGAACTGCGGTGCATCGACGGCAAATGGCGAACTTCAAACATTAATCCGATCACTTTCTCCTGCGGAGACCAGAAGGGAACTGGGATTGCCCGAAGGCCCATTGGTCCTCCACAGCGGCCACTTTGCCGACGAACAGGGACTGGCGTTATTCCTGCGTTCGGCGGCCCGGGTTGCGAAGGAAATACCGATGTCAGTGGTGTTGGTTGGAGATGGCGCGGAGTCCCCGCGGATTCAGCGAAGATTCCAGTCCGAACTGAACGCGAGCACATATTTTTTCCCAAGCCTTCCCTATCGCGATTTTCTCAGGATCGTCTGGGCGTGCGATATTGCTGCGTTTCCCTATCCTGACGACAGTGTGCATCGCGCAAAGTGCTCCGCAAGAATTGTTGATTACATGGCCATGGCGAAGCCGGTGCTGACCTCTCGGGTTGGTCAGAATCTCGAATACATCGTGGATGGGGAAAGCGGCATTCTTGTCGCGGCCGGCGACGAGGACGGCTTCGCCAGGAAGCTCGAATTGCTATTACGGAATCCTAGTCTCCGAGAGCGGCTGGGTCACCAGGCCGAAGCCAGAATCCGCGCCAAGTTTCAATGGAATGGCGAAGCTTTGCAGAACTGCCTGGCGGCTTACGAGCAGGTCCTTCAACCATCGATGCGGTTGCATCTTCTTCCGGTAGCGAAAGCTCGATAACCTCTTGCGAAGTGCCTCATTCCGATGCCGAAGATCTTATTTTTAACCGCGTACCCTATCGAGGATGCGTCGTGCCGTTATCGGGTGCACCAGTTCCTGCCATACCTGGAGAGTGCAGGGTATGAGTGCACGGTCTCCGCGTTCTGCTCCCCGGAATTGTTCAGCGCACTTAAGTTCAGCGGAAAAATTCGGACCAAGGTTACGGGGACGCTTCACTGTACTGTGCAGAGGCTGTTCCAGCTTTTTGATATTTCTAAATTTGACTTCATCGTGATTCACCGCGAAGCTTTTCCATTCTTCGCGCCGCACATAGAAAACTGGGTACTGCGGCGGCATCAGAAAGTAATCTTCAGTTTCGACGATGCCATTTACGCCGGACACAACGAAGTGGCTCATCTGAATCACCCAAGGCTCTACCGTTGGAAACATGGTCGCAAGTACGACGAAGTGATCCGGCGCAGCACCCAGGTTATCGCCGGAAACCGTATCTTGGCGGAGTACGCGCGACGCTTCAATCCAAGCGTCAGCGTGATTCCAACGGTGGTCGACTGCCGGCAATATTCGCTGCGAGCGCAAGTAGCGGAGCCGCACGGCTCGCGCCCAGTCACGGTTGGGTGGGTAGGAAGCCGCTCGACCGCACCCTACCTCACATTGGTCGAGTCTGCTCTGCGACGGCTGGCGCACTCCTATCCCGGAGGAGTTTGTTTCCGATTCATTGGGCATCCCGCGTACGCCCCCAATATTCCGTACTCGTCATCGGTTCCCTTCAGGCTTGAATCTGAAATCGAAGACCTGCACTCGATTGATATTGGGCTGATGCCTTTACCGGATACCGAATGGACCCGCGGCAAGTGCGCCTTCAAAGCAATCCAGTACATGGCGAGTGGCATTCCAGTTGTGGCCTCGCCAGTCGGAATGACTCCCGACCTGATCCAGCACGGCGTCAATGGATTGCTCGCATCCTCTTCTGACGACTGGTTTCGTGAACTGGAACGGCTGATCTGTGATCCCGAGCTACGAGGCGGGATCGCAGTTGCAGGTCGGAAGACGGTCGAACAGTCGTACTCACTCGAAAAATGGGCGCCGCGATTTGTGGGGTTGTTCGATAACTTGAGAGACGAAAAGCGCGTTTTCCAAATCGAACATATTGCCGCATGAACTCACAGCTGCAGACTTTTTACAAGGAATTGGGAGAGTACTCGAGCCAGGGTTCGAGGGCTTCAAAAGCAGCAAAGCGTGCAATGGATATTCTCGGGGCAGTGGGGCTCATGGTGGTTCTGAGTCCTGTTTTTGTTGTCCTCGCTCTACTGGTGCTCGCGGCAGACGGGCCCCCGGTACTCTACCGCAGACGTGTTGTGGGTCCGGGAGGAGCATTTGATGCCTTTAAATTCCGCACCATGCGTCGCGATGCTGATCGGATTCTTGAGCACGATCTGGTGATGCGTGCCGCCTTCCGGCAGAATTTCAAATTGAAGAGCGATCCCCGCGTTACCAGGCTCGGGGCAGTATTGCGAAAATTCAGCCTGGACGAGTTACCGCAGCTGTTCAACGTGCTCCTCGGGCAGATGAGTCTGGTCGGCCCGCGAATGATTACAGCGCCCGAACTGGAAAAATATGGAGAGCACAAGTCGCTACTACTTACAGTCAAGCCCGGCCTGACCGGCTATTGGCAAGTGCACGGCCGGCAGGAGGTCTCGTATGTTGAACGCGTGCGCATGGACATTCATTACATCCAAAACTGGAGCCTTCGCATGGACATGGAACTATTGGTGCTGACGCCGATGCGTGTAATCCGGGGGCGAGGAGCGTACTGACCATGGCAAGCATCCTGGTCACCGGCGGGGCGGGTTACGTGGGTTCGGTGTGCTGCAGGAGACTCCTGGATGAGGGACATAAGGTCGTCGTCATCGACGATCTGTCCAGCGGGCGCGCTGCCGCGGTACCAGGAGGAGCATCACTCTACATCCTCGATTACGGTGATCGCGCAAGCGTAGCACGCCTGCTAGGTCACACTCGCATCGATGCCGTTTTTCACTTTGCGGCCAAGGCGCTAATTCCAGAGTCAGTATCGAATCCAGGAATATTCTTTGACGTGAACGTTTCTTCCGCCATCGCCTTCCTGGAGGTGCTTCGCCGGTTCGAAGTAAAGCGTTTCGTGTTTTCGTCCTCAGCGGCGGTGTATGGAAATCCGCAGTCGGAGTTTATCGATGAGGATGATCCTAAGCAGCCGGTAAATTCTTACGGTGAAAGCAAATTGATGCTCGAACGCGTCCTGCACTGGTACGCCGCGGCTTACGGATGGACGGTGGCAGCTTTCAGGTACTTCAACGCTTCAGGGGCGACGCGAGAGGCAGGTGAGGACCATCAGCCGGAGACGCACATCATTCCTTTATTGCTCGATGTCGCTGCCGGCGAGCGTCCGGCATTTGAAATTTACGGCGACGATTACGACACGCCGGACGGAACCTGCGTTCGCGACTACGTTCACGTTTCTGATATTGCGGCTGCTCACATGTTGGCGCTAAACCTGCCTCAGCGTGCGGGAACGAGGATCTATAACATCGGATGCGGTAAGGGCTATTCCGTGCGCGAAGTAATCTGCGCAGTAGAGCGGGTGACTGGGAAAAAGGTCCCGGTGCGCATATCGCCACGTCGGCCGGGAGACCCGTCCGCGTTATGTGCCAGCCCGGCGAGAATTGAACGCGAAATGCGTTGGAAACCGCACTCGTCTGATCTGCACCACATCATTAGCACGGCCTGGGAGTGGAAGATGGACTCCAGAACGCGTGGTACAGCATATGAGCGGAAACTGGCATGATTTACGGCACGGCTGGTTAGCTCTCTTCTTCGCGTCGCTCTTTACGGATATCAATTCCAAGCTGCTCAGCTTTCTTGTAAAGGTGGCTGCGCTCCAACCCGAGTGTTTTTGCGGCGTTGGTCATGTGGAAGCCGGCATGCTTCAGTTCCGCCAGGATTACTTCACGCTCGAAGCCTTCCACTCGTTCGGCTAGTGTACCGGTTTGAAGGGCGCGCGCATTCACTTCCGGCTCTGCTCGAAGAACAGAACCCACCGTTTCAATGCCCACCTCTTCGCCGGTGTTTAGCAACATCAGGCGCTCCACAACATTCCTCAGTTCACGAACATTTCCTGGCCAGGAATATTCTTGCAGTCCCCGGATCGCGGCTTCGCTGAACTTCGTCGGTTTCCAATTGTTCTGTGCGCATACCAGCGCGGCAAAATGCCTGATGAGGGTGGGTATGTCTTCTCGACGTTCCCGCAGCGGCGGTATCAGGATCGGGAAAACGAATACGCGATGAAACAGGTCCTGCCGAAATTTGCCGTCGTGCACGAGCGCTTCAAGGTTGCGGTGAGTCGCGACGATAATGCGAACATCCACCCGAGTCGGTTTGGTGGTGCCGATGCGCTCTACCTCACCCTCTTCCAGCACACGCAATAGTTTCGCTTGCATCATCGGCGGCATGTCGCCAATCTCGTCGAGAAAGAGCGTCCCGTGATCTGCCTGCTCAAATTTGCCGACGTGACGCATGGCTGCCCCGGTAAACGATCCTTTTTCGTGCCCGAACAGCTCTGATTCGATTAGTTCGGCAGGCACAGCCGCACAATTTAGAGCTACAAAGGGCCCGGATGCGCGCGGGCTTTTTTCATGCAGGGTTCGCGCAACCAGTTCTTTGCCGGTCCCGGTCTCGCCCAGAATGCACACCCGCGTCTCAGTGGCGGCGACGCGTTCCACTTGCGCCATAACTTTCTTCATGGCATCGCCAGTCCATACGATTTCGGGATGACCGAGCCGCTGCCGAAGCTGGCGGTTCTCGGTTTCGAGCCGCTGCAACTTGAGCGCGTTTTCAACGGTAAGCAGTAACTTGTCGGTAGAGATAGGTTTTTCCAGAAAATCTATCGCGCCCAGTTTGGTCGCGCGCACCGCCATCTCTATCTGCGCCTGCCCTGACATCATTACCACCGGCGTATCCACGCCCTGCGCTCGCAATTCTTCGAGCAGAGCCAGGCCGTTTTTTCCGGGCATGACCACGTCCGAGAAAATCAGATCGAACGTATCCGACTTTGCAAGCTCGATGGCTTTCGTAGCGTTATCACAGACTGTGGCTTCATGCCCCGCCAAGCGAAAGGCGCGTGACAGCGACGCCAGGGTGCTGGCTTCGTCGTCTACGATCAGCAGATTTGCCTTGCGCGGCAAGGTTTCTCCTAAGAGTCGCGAGCGCCGGAAACCTTATCGTCGTTTCGCGGCAGCTCGATGATAAATGTTGTGCCTAGTCCGGGCTCGCTGCTTACACCGATTCTCCCCCCATGATCGCTGACAATTGACTGCACGATCGCCAACCCGAGCCCGGTGCCGTGTGGCTTGCTGGTGAAATAGGGAGTGAATAGGCGAGCCGAGTCTTCCGCAGCGATCCCGTGCCCTGTGTCTACAACTTCAATGCGCGCGGAACTGCCGGTCTGGCTGGTTCGTAAGGTGAGCATACCGCCCTTGGGCATGGCGTCGATTGCATTTGAAATCAGGTTTGAAAGCGCGCGATGCAAAAGCTCCGGATCGCCGCCAATTTTGTCCGGCGCGGACAGTTCTGCATGGCAGGTAATTCCACTCTCAGCCAATTGTGCCTGGAAAACCTTCACGACGTTTTGTATTAGATCATCCAGCCACACCGCCTGAAATTGAGGCTGCGGCATTCTGGAGAACTCGCTGAACCGTCCGATGATATTTTTCAGGTTTGCAATTTCGGCCAGCAGGGTTGCGGAGCTCTCGCGGAAAATCTCGTTGAACTGATCGCCGCCCTGCTCGCGCGAGCGCAGGAGATTCTCCACCGTGAGTTGCAAGGGAAACAGTGGGTTCTTCAGCTCATGGGCTAGTCGCCGGGCCAGTTCGCGCCAGGCCGCCACACGTTCCGTTTGGACCAGCCTTTCGCGCTGATCAAGCAAATCGCGAGTCATGCGATTGAACGATTCGGCGAGTTGACCAATCTCATCACGCGAAGACGAGCTGACGTGCGCGCTCCAATCGCCCTCCGCAACCTGATGCGCTGCCCGTGCCAGTTGTTCAACGGGGCGGGTCACGCGGGCGGCCGCCCAACTACTCAGAATGATGGCGAGCAGCAACCCTGCACCCGCAGCCAGCAGGGCGGCCAAACGAATCTGATTTCGAAAATCGGTATAGATCTGGCGCGAGTTGCCGACCAGCAGAATGCCAAGAAGTTGCCCGTGTTCGCTCGCAAGCGGAAATGCATGCATCAGTTCGCTTTGCCCGGGGCTCCACTGGATCGTCGCGCTTTCTGACTGGCCGCTGCGTTGAACATTGCGGACCAGGAGCTCAAGACGTGAGGGATCGCTGACTGCAGTTCCAGATGTAACGAGGTGGGTGGCGGAAAATGCCTCACCGCCATGATCAACATTTTCGTAGAGCATTACGCGCATACCAGACGGTAATTTCAACGACGAAAGAAAACCGCGGTCAAGCCGGATACCGCCGATGAGATAGAGTTTCCGGTCTCCAGTCGAAATCGTGCGGATAGAAAATAAACCCAGAGCGTGACCCGACGGTGTTTCTTCGTCTTTGAGAAATGGCGTCGTCGGAGGAGATCCGGCCGCTAATGGTTCCTGGTATCCGAATTTAGCCGGCCACTGCGCTGAAGAAATGATGGTGCCGTGGTCGTCTGCAAACTCCAGAAAATCGAGTTGCTCGATTTGCGCAATGGCCTGGGCATCATCGACGAACATGGTGTATCGCGACGGTGATTGGGCTGCTGCCACCGCGATGTGTGCGGCTTCGGGTGTTGAAGCGGCAGCCTGCAGGCGTTTGCTCACCTCGTCGCCGCGGCGGCTGAACTCCTGGGTGAACTGCGCGACCAGCGCGGAAGTCTGGTCATCGTTGGCGCGATCGAAAGCGCGACGCGCCGTAAGCAACACAATGGCTGAAACCGCAGCTACAGAGACAATTACCGTCAGTGCAAACAGGAGCAATAGTCTCCGCCGGAAGCTCATTGCTTCTCCGGAGCCAGCCAGATATTGCTCAATTTCCAGGTGCCATCCGGAAGCATACTGAAGTCGCGAACATTCGTACGAACCGCGATAGCAGTGCGCAAATGCAGCAGCGGTATCACGCGACGTGACTGCAGCAGGGCTTTCTCCGCGGCGTAAAGATCCCCAACTGAAACGCTGTTGAACTTTGGGGGCGCCAATTGAAGCGCCGCAGCCAATTGGGTTAACGCGAGATGGGCATCTGAAGAAGCGAGCGGCATTCGCGCCAGCCTGATATCTGCAGCTCCGGAGCTGACAAGTTGTAAGAAAATGCCGGCGTCTCGCGCATTCAGCAAAACGCGGTCCGCGATAACGTGTGCTACCGGGTCACTTGAGTTATAGGTGAGTGTCCAGGATGGTAAGCGCCGCGACTGTGCCCGCTCCTGCAGCGCATGATCAGACTGCTTCGCGGCGGGAAAAACGAACGCATAGCCCGAAAGCCAGGTTGGAAGTAAAGCCGCAGTCGGATCCCCACTGCCCTGCATGACAAAATCGCCGAGCGCGGTCGTGTCCAGGCTGGCAGCAAGAGCATTACGCGCACGTGTCTCGTCATCGTTGCGAGGATCATTGGCAAATTCGAGGGCCAGTAACTGCGCGGGCTCTGAGCTGAACACGGTGCGGCCGTCCGCTCTTGCGCGACGAATGTTCTCGGACGCAATTTCCACCATGTCGGCTTTCCCGAGATCAAGGGCAAGAAGTTGCTCGCGGTCGGCGACTCCGAACGTGATCTCGATCGAGTCCACAAACGGGCGCCCGCTCCAATAGCCATCGTTAGCTGAAAGAGAAAGGTGCTTCCCGGCCGTCCAGTCACTTACGGAAAACGGGCCGGTGCCGGAAAGTTTCCCGCCGCTGCGATGGACGATGGCGTTGACAGGTAGAGCCAGCTCGGCGGGCAGGTCCGGCTCGGGAGACGCAGATTCAATGATTATCATTTCTCCCACGGCCACGACTTTCCAGTCCGGATTGCTGCTTCGCAGCGAAGCCACAACCGACGCGGCATCCAAGGGAAAGCCATCACTAAAAGAGACACCGTCGCGAAGGGAAATACGCCAGCGCTGGTTACCCGGTTCCGACTGCCAGGAACTTGCAAGTAAAGGTTGCACTCGCCCGGTCTCATCCAGACGGACCAGGGTTTCGAATATCAGTCGCGAGATATTTGCTGATCCGGAGGCGGCCAGGGTCGCGGGATCAATCGATTGCGGCGTTTCCCGCACAGCGATTCGCAAAGTTCCGCCGTAATGCGGACGTTGCTCTGCCGAGGACAGCGAAGCCAGGCAGAGCAGGCTACTGGCCGCAAGTAAGATTGATCTCGACCGCGTCATATTTTCCGGTTTCTGAATTCCTGATCACTACCCTTGCCGCGTCGCCGGCGGGTGTCGTCCACAAAGCAGTTACGGTTCCTTGCAACGGCAGCTTCTGGCTCACCGCAAGCGGCTCACGATCGGGAAATTCGAACGCCTGTAACGCGTCCTGCGAATCCTCTCCCGGCGAGGTCGCAACGACCTGCGCGTTCTGCCTGCACGCCGTTCTGACTCCGGCGATGTCACTGCCCCAATGAATCTTTGTCGCGACTTGGTCATTGATTCCATCGAGCAAGTGCAACTGGCCATCCAGTCCGGAGAAGACCCAGAGGGTATAGTTCTGCCTGGGAACGGCTGCTGCCGAATAAAACGTCGGCGCCGATTTCTGCTTTCCAATGCCGGGCACCAGCGCGCCCGTGAAGAAATTTCGAACGGGCGAGAAGAATCCCGAAACGCCCAGGCTTTCGGTTTCGAGGGGCCAGGGATCGTCGCTTTGCTGGCAATTCATGTTCAGTCCCGAACTGCGGCAGATCAGCCCGGGGAGAAATGCGTCAAATAGATGATCTTTGCGCAAAAATATTCGGCCCCGCAGATCTCGTGGCAGAGCAACTGGAGTTTTGACCGCCAGCGACTGCCCCGGCACCCAATGGCCGTCTCTAAATTCGTCGATGGTGACGCCGGTTGCGCCCAATACCAGCATTCGGCGCGGGCTTCCTTCGATAATCGCGAGATCGAGAATCGGTTCGTCTTGAGAGACTAACGGCGCGACGTGGAACGTAAGCGGCGGCACGTTCTGTGTCGTCGCGGCGGGCGCTGGTTTGGTTGCCGAAACGATGACGACATCGGCAGTTGTGGCTTGCTGAATCTGTGCAACCCAGACATAGCTCTGCAGATTTTCTGAAAGGGTAAGCTTTACCGTGACGGCGGCCTGATCGGGCTGCCACACCCGTATGCCCGATCCAGCCAGAAGGGAAGTCAATTCGCGGCGGATCTGCTCGGCCTCCGCTGAACTTATCGAAGACCGGTTCACCACATCGAGTGCGATTACTCCAGGTCCGCTGATGGCGGCAATCTTGTCGGCGAGCTGGGTTTCAGGCGCTCGCCACTCCGCAGCGTTAGCAATCTGGGAAATAACGATCAGAGCACAACAAGCGCCGCACACGCGTGAGGAAAAGGACATTGTCCGCTTTCGCGAATTATAAGCTGCCACGCGGCTGGGGACGACTTGATGTTCCTTGATATGCACGTTTGCTCCATGTGCAATCAGCATTCAGCCCTCAGCATTCACTCAAACTGGTCGTTGTGACCACTTGAATGCCGGTTCACTGAATGCCGATTGCTGAACTCTGACAGCTACTTCTCCCCGTCAGCCTGCTCCGATTGGCTGCCCTGGTTCGCCATATTCATGCTCTTGAGCACGTCGTTGGCGAAGAAGAACTTGCCGTCAGAAGGCACCATCATGATCTGCAGCTTGTCAGAAAGCTTTTCCGCGATGATTTTGTTAATCAGCAGCGGATTCTGCTTTAGGACAACGCCTTCGTTTCTCATTCGTTCGGTATCGGCTGCGGAGGTCACGCGGATGCGGTCAGCTTCGGCCTCGGCCAGCATCTTACGGCGCTCCATCTCTGCCTTGCTGTCGATCACCTTGGCCTGCGCCTGTGCTTCCGCAGTCTTGACGGTAGCTTGCGCGTTCGCTTCTGCATTTTCTACGGTCGCTTCTTTGCGCGCCTGGGCCTCAAGCTTGCTCTGCTCAATCTGTTTCTGTTTCAAGGGCAGCGTGTATTGCATAGCATCAGCCTCGGCTTTGGCTTGCAGGACGTGGACCTGAGCCTCGCCCTCCGCGGCCTTGACCTGCTGAGCTTTTGTGGCTTCCGCTTCGAGCTCAGAAATACGGACCTGCTTTTCTTGAATCGACGTCTGCACTTCCATCTGATCGTTCTGCTGTTCCTTCAGGAGAAGATCTTCCAATCCTTTCGCGTATTCCGGCGGCAACTGAATGTCGCGCAACATGACTTCTTTTACGACGATGCCGTCCGCGGCGAGCTTCGCAGTGATCGCGGCAGAAGCTTTTTTACGAATCTCCTCGCGCTTGGTAGCGAATACGTCCCGAACGGTGTAGTTGGGCACGAGCTCGCGCCAGACGCTGGCGACCACCGGAGGCACAATTTCTTTTTCGACCGGCTGCGGCAGGTTTGCCTGAATGTAATCGAGATGTTCCGGGTCCAGGCGATACCGAACTGTAATTGCCAGGCCGAGAGTGAGCCCCTCTTTTGCCTGAACACCCAGCAGTTCGCCCTCAACGTGCTTGGAGGTTTTCTTTCCGTCCTCAACCGCACCCGTTGTGAATAATTGGTCGCGAGTGTCGAACAGAACAATGTTCTCGGCCAGAGGCGTTATGAAATGCGCGCCAGAATAAAGCGTTCCGGGCAGAGTCCCACTTGTTTGGCTGATTCGCACCCCGGCCATTCCACTTGGGACCACCACGATTCCCATCGCCAGAATAATCGGAGCCCATCCGAAAAAGACAAGTGCAACGGTGGCTCTCCAGTGAACGATAGGAGCCTCGGGAACAGGCTTGTCTCCGGGAGTTGCCAGCAATTGCTTGTGTCTGGTGATGTGATAAATATCGCGCGCAAGCAGGCCGACGGCCGCGGCAATCATTCCTGCTCCGCCCCACAGCAGCAAATACCTGAGAAAAATCATATAGTGCTCCTTCGAAATCTAGTGCTGTTGTCCTGATTTGACACGCACCGGCTGCGGCGTGAAGAAGATCCTGAATACTTGTCCGAAGATAAGTTCTTCCACCACCAGCGCTACTGCTACCGAAAAAACGAGTCCAGCGACTACTGCCATGAATGTGATTGCCAACTGCATATGCCTTCTCCTCGTACGTCCGATAGAATGGCAATCGTGCACCCAAAAGCATGTTGTTGAAACGGAAGACAAAATTTGAATGGGGACCCCGCAATTTGTGGTTGGGTGGACACACTGTGTGGAAAAAGCAACAGCGCAGATCATCTGAGTCGTCCGCTATCGGCAATGCGAGGCGTCCGTTTTCATGCGAAGCAGTCTGCATCAACACTAGTCATCTTCGGGGAATAACAATTGGCATCGCAAGATTCGCTTTGGTACAAAGACGCGGTCATTTACCAAGCGCATGTCCGTGCTCTTTACGACAGCAGCGGTGATGGCAACGGAGATTTCCGCGGCCTGGCGCAGAAGCTTGATTATCTGCAAGAGCTTGGCATCAATACGATTTGGCTGATGCCGTTCTTTCCGTCGCCTTTGCGCGACGACGGCTATGACATCTCTGACTATCGGTCGGTTCATCCGAACTATGGCACGCTGGATGACTTCAAGGTCTTTCTCGAAGCCGCGCACAAGCGAAACATCCGCGTCATTATCGAGATGGTGCTGAACCACACGTCGAATCAGCATCCGTGGTTTCAGGAATCGCGCAGCTCGCGGGACAATCCCCGCCGCGACTGGTACGTGTGGAGTGACACGGACACGCTCTACAAAGGCACTCGCATCATCTTTCTTGATACCGAGCTTTCTAACTGGGCCTGGGATCCAGTCTCAAAGCAGTATTACTGGCACCGATTCTTCAGCCACCAACCGGATTTGAACTGGGACAATCCCGCAGTGCGCGAGGAGATGTGGGACATAATGAAATTTTGGTTAAACATGGGCGTGGATGCCTTCCGCCTGGACGCGGTCCCATATCTGGTAGAGCGTGAAGGCACAAACTGCGAGAATCTACCGGAAACGCATTCCATCATCAAAGATCTTCGAGCCAGATTAGACAAAGAATTTCCGGGACGAATGCTGCTGGCGGAAGCCAATCAGTGGCCTACTGAATTACGTGCATACTTTGGCGCCGGCGACGAGTTCCACATGGCGTTCCATTTTCCGCTGATGCCGCGAATGTTCATGGCGGTAAAGCTTGAGGACCGCAAACCGCTTACGGAAATCCTGAAACAAACACCGGAGATTCCGGAATCGTGCCAGTGGTGCCTTTTCCTGCGCAATCATGATGAGCTCACGCTCGAAATGGTCACCGACATGGAACGCGATTATATGTACGACGAGTACGCAAAGGACAAAGCCATGCGGCTGAACCTGGGCATTCGTCGTCGCCTTGCCCCACTGCTGGACAATGACCGCCGCCGCATTGAGCTGATGAATGGAATGATGATGTCTTTGCCGGGTACGCCAATTATCTATTACGGCGACGAAATCGGAATGGGAGATAACGTAAACCTGGGTGACCGCAATGGCGTGCGCACTCCCATGCAGTGGGACGGCGGCTGGAACGGCGGTTTCTCGACCGCTGATCCTGAAATGCTCTACTCCCCACTAATGCTGAATCCGGTTTACGGATACCAGGCAATTAACGTCCAATCGCAGAAGCGGTTCGATCACTCGCTGCTATCGTGGATGAAACGTCTGATTCGCACCAGGAAGTCGAATGCAGTTTTCGGGCGCGGTTCAATAGAATTTCTGTATCCTGCGAACCATCGTGTGCTGGCCTATGTGCGGAAGCTCGGGAACGAGACGATCCTTGTCGTCAATAATCTATCGAGCGCCGCACAAGCGGTGGAACTCGATCTGAAAGCCTACCGCGGCAATATCCTGGTAGAAATGTTTGGCAGAAATATTTTTCCTCGTGCCGGAGACTTACCATATCTGTTGACTCTAGGTCCGTATCAGTTTTACTGGTTCAGGTTGAGAAGAGTGTGACGAAGCGAGAAGTCAGAAGTAAGAAGCGGATTGCTGGATCATCAAGCCGGAGCAGCGGGAATTCGATTTTGTTTCTGCATTTCAACTTCTAACTTCTGAATTGATGAGGAGCTCTTGCCCGAAACCTCCATTTTGTCCGACGATTTTATCCGCGAGCTGATCAACGTCGGCGAAGTGGACCTGGTGGTCGGTGTGCCCACTTACAACGACGCGGGCACCGTCGGACAAGTGGTGCAGGCTGTCCGCGCGGGATTGCTACGGTATTTTCCGCGCGCACGCGCCGTCATCATCAATGCTGATGGGGGATCTCGCGACGGAACGCAGGAACTGGTCCGCGCGGCGTCTATCAGTGATGTAAATGTCAGTGCGGATGTACACGCGCTGCGAACCTTGCACAGCATCAGCACACAGTACGAAAACGGGCCGGCAAGCGGCGTCGCCCTGCACACGATTCTCGCCGCGGCTGAGCTGCTTCAAGCCAGAGCGTGCGCCGTGGTTTCTCCTGAGTCCACCATGCTGGAACCTGAGTGGATCGAGCGCTTGCTGGCGCCGGTACTACGCGACGGCACCGAGATGGTGTTGCCGGTATATCGGCGCCATAAATTCGACGGATTATTGATCAGAAATCTGATTTATCCGCTTACCCGCGCCGTTTATGGCTGCACAGTGCGCGAGCCGTACCCTTCCGACTTCGCCTTTTCGGGGGCGCTGGGCAGCAATTTTCTGGCCCAGGATATATGGACACAGGAACAGGGACGCAGCGGAACCGAGCTTTGGCTTTCGATTTCAGCAGTGGCGGCGCGATCGAGAATTACGCAGTCATTTCTCGGCACCAAAGCCCGCCCGGAGAATGCTCCAACCGACCTGGTGAAGGCCATGCGCGAATCCGCAGGAACTTTGTTCGGTTCGATGGAGGCATTTGCCGCCACATGGAGCGCCACGCATGAGCCGCTCGAAGCCCCGTGCAAGGGCTGCAAGGAGGTAGTCAGCCTGGAGCCGCTTCGCTTAAATCGCAAGCGGCTCTATCAGATGTTCACCTTCGGCATGTCCGAACTGGAGCCGGTGTTTCTATCGATCCTTACACCGGAAACTCATAGCGAACTAAGGCGCCTGGCTGCGCTCCCGGAGGATAAGTTCGCCTATCCTGCCGATGTGTGGGCGCGCACAGTTTACGAATTTGCCGCTGCCTATCATCGCGCGGTGATTGGCCGTGATCACGTTGTGCAGGCATTAGTGCCCCTGTTTCGCGGCCGCGCTGTCACGTTTTTAACAGAAAACCGGGAAGCCTCAGCGGAACAGGTTGAAAGCAACATCGAATCTTTATGTCAGACATTCGAGCGTGAAAGGCCGTATCTGATTGAATCCTGGAACGGCGGGAAGTGAGGTCTTATGTGGCAAAACTTCATTAATGAATTGGCGCGTACGATGGACGAAATCGTCGGAAGTCTCGGCCGATTTCTACCGCGGTTTCTGGAAATGCTGGCTATCGTGGTGGCAGGTTGGATCGTTGCGATCGTGCTGAAGGTCATTGTTCGCAGCTTGTTGAAAATTGCGCGCTTCGACCGGCTCTCGGAGCACACTGGCACCACTCAATTGTTGCGAGGCGCGGCCCTGCCCTCGCTTACTGAACTAGTCAGCAGGTTCGTGTTCTGGGTGGCCTGGCTTGGATTCATTCTGCTTGGAATTAGCGTACTGGGGGTCATCGGGATCGAGGAGCACGTCGCTAGTTTCTTTGGCTTCCTGCCGAGGTTGTTTGCAGCCCTCTTCATTCTATTTTTTGGGCTTTTAGGGGCGAGTTTCTTTTCGCGTGCCACGCTATTGAGCGCGGTCAACTCCGACTTGCCGTCTCCGCGGCTGATCAGTTGGGCTGTCCGCACCATGATCATTCTTTTCGTGGTTTCGATGGCATTTGAGGAGCTTGGGATCGGGTCACGTACCGTGACTGTCGCTTTTACGCTCACGTTCGGAGCGCTCATGCTGGGTTTGGCCCTTGCCTTTGGACTTGGAGGGAAAGACCTCGCCAGGAAATATCTGGAACGCCGGTTTGGCCGTGAAAGCGGAGACAGCGCCCGCGATCGTGAAGACGAACTCTCTCCGCTGTGAGATTTCTCTGGGCCGTAGAGCGTCAGCTCTTGATGGTTTTCGAGGCCTCGTCCCAGGTCACGGCACTTTTGCGGAAATACGACTCATTCGCCATGTGGCACGCTAACGCCGCATGATGTCCAAACACAGCGTTCTCCATCACCGGTTTCCGGCTCTTCACTGCCTGAAAGAACGTCCAGAGGTGTGGTTTCAATTCGTCGAACTGAGTGCCGCGGTAGATGACGCTCTCTTCGACAGGTTCGTGTCCAACCGCGGGATCGTGTTCCCGATGCCATTCTTTGTAGTACGCATCGCGCAACGATCGGGGGAAACTTCCCGCGTACCAGCTGGGTTCTTCATCCTTTCCTGACTGCGGAGTGAACTCGATTTGGCTCCCGCTGATATCCATGATCCCCTTTGATCCCATAAATCGATAGGATTCCGGCACGCTGGTGCCCAGGTTCAGGCGCATCACCACGGGAATTTTTCCGTACTCGAAAATCGTGTTATGCACATCGGGCATGTTTCGGCCGTCGTTCCAGCGCAAAATGCCGCCACTCGAGAGTGCCCGTTTCGGCGCCTCGTTCATGCTCAGAACGAACAGCATCCCGCTGATCAGGTGAACCAGCAGATCACCGGAAACGCCTGTGCCGTATTCCTTCCAGCAACGCCAGCGCGCGAAGAAATTCGGATTGAACGCGACTTTAGGGACCGTCCCTTGCCATGTGTCCCAATCCAGGTTTTCGGGCGACAAGTCAGGCGGAGGCGGGTACACCCATGCGCCGTTCGGATCGTTGCGGCCCAGAACGCCTTCGACCATCATCAAGTCACCGAGAGTCCCTGCCTGCACCATTTCACGGGCTTTAGCCAGGATGGCGGAGCTGACCCTTTGCGATCCGATCTGAATAATGCGCCCGGTCTTCTTCTCTGCCGCTACCATTTCCACTCCGTCAGCCGGGCTATGCGACATAGGCTTTTCGCAATAAATGTCTTTTCCGGCGCTTACTGCGTCCACCACAATCTGTTTATGCCAGTGATCGGGCACCGCCGCGACGATGCAATCGATCTCCTTGTTTTCCAGCAATTCCTGATAACGGCGCGTTACTGGAAGATTGGGCGAATTGGTGAGTTCCCGCGCCAATACATGCCGACCATCGTACAGGTCGCACGCCGCCACGCACTCCACTCCCGGCAACTGGATGGAGTTGGGCAGTAATCCGCTTCCCTGCATTCCTATTCCGATCATGCCGAAACGTACGCGGTCGCTTGGCGCGACAGACTGCGGCATCGCCCACCCGGGAGTGGGATCGAGAAAAATTGTTTTCGCGGCAACCGTAGCAGCGGCGGTAGATGCGCTTAGTCCAAGAAAATTGCGGCGGGAAAGGCGGGTGCTCATCAGGAAGCCTCCAGATACGAGCTAGAAGTCTATCGCAGACGAGAGTTGTGCGCCGTGGCTAATTTCTTGGCGAGAGAGGCGGGATCCAGGGCGTGAGTGAGAGCGGTCTCAGAAGTGATGATGCCCTCGCGGACGAGGCGTTCAATTTCCCCATCGAGCGTGCTTTTTTCCTTCCGCTGAAGTGATGACGGGACTTCAGATCCCAACAATCCCAGCGCCGGTGAGTCAGCGCGAACTACTTCGAAGACAGCGACTCGCTCTCCACTCTCTCTGCGAGGAATCAGGCGTTGACAAATGACCAGCCGGAGAATCCTGGCCAGCCGGTCGCGCGCCGGCGCCTGTTCATTGCTCGCGAAGGCTGCGACCAGGCGTTCGACCGCCTTCATGGCATTCGGAGCCGTCAAGGTCGAGAGCACAAGGTGTCCGGCTTCGGCAGCATCAAGGGCAAGCTCGCTGGTCTCGCGCTCTTTGAGTTCCCCGACGGCGATCACATTCGGTACCTGCCGCAACGCCGCGCGCATCGCATGAGCAACGCTCGGCGTGTCACTGTGCAGTTCCCGCTGATGAACGGTCGCCTGCTTGTGGTTATGCAGAAATTCGATCGGGTCTTCAATAGTAATGATGTGACATTCGGTCGTGCTGTTGATGTGGTCGACCAGAGCCGCCAGAGTAGAAGACTTTCCGGATCCGCGTGGACCAGTGACTAAAACCAATCCATCACGAAAACTGGTAATTTCCCGCAATTCATTGGGCGCGCCTAAAGACTCGATCGTCGGCACCGCCGTAGGAATCACCCGCATGACAACGGCGCAGCTGCCTCTTTGAATGAAAACATTCACGCGAAAACGAGCCACGCCCGGCAGCGCATAAGAAACGTCACAGTAGCCCTGTTCGCGAAGCATAGTGATGGCAGACTTATTATTGCCGATCAGGTGTGAGGCGATGCGGCGCGTGTCATCGGCGGTCAGCGCCTCAAGCCCGCTAAGATCCACTCCCCTGAAGTTGCCGCTGACCTGTACTTGTAATTTGCGTCCGGGTGAAAAAATCAGATCGCTAACGCTCGGATTGGCGCGAAGCACGGCCGTAAGCAAATCGTCAGCGCCTGAGCCCTCGGGCGCAATCGAAATTTGTAGTGGAGCGGTGCCGGGTGCGGCCAAGTGCGCCTCAAAGCGAAAGAATCACGCAGTTCAGATTGACTGTAGCGAAATTGGCGCAGCCGTTCTAGAAAGAACGACACGTCCATAGACCTTCGTAACATCGCGTGTGGGAACGGTGATTCCGGATTGAAAATCTGTGGACAAATAAATAGGGCGGCATCTGCCGCCCCAAAAACCACGAACTCCACCACTCTACTTCTTCTTGGTTGAGCCTTTTTTCGTCCCGTAACTGGTTTCGACGGTCTGGTTAAGGGCGGCCAGCATCTGCTTTGCCTCTTCCGCGTGCGGTCCGGTGGGCTGAAGCTCGATATATTTCTGGAATGCCTCGGCCGTTCCTGCGGGAGCGCTCAGTTTGCCGGCGCTATCCGTAGTGGACAATGCGATCAGGTTCGAGCCTTTCCAGTAATAGGCATCAGCTTTGTTGGGATCGGCCTGAATGGCTTTGTCGAACGCCTCTGCGGCTGCTTTTTTCCCGTTGGCATCGGTGGCCGTGTTGGTCAGAATGGCCCCGAGATTAAAGTAATAACCTGCAGCCCCTGCGGGATTAACCTGTGCCGCTTGCTTGTAATCATTGGCGGCTTCGTCAACCTTACCCAGCCGTGCTGAAGCTGCGCCCAGATTGTCGTAATACGCTGCCAATTTGGCGTTGTCTATGGCAGGGTTCGACGGAGCTTTCGCCTGCGTACCCTGGGGAGGGTTCTTTTTCAGATCAACCGCTTTTTGCAGATCGTTATAGGCCTCGGTGTTGCGCTTGGTTTTTTCCGCAGGATCGGTCTGCACCTTGGCCGAATCGAGATAAGCAGAACCTAGCCGATACCACACCACATCCTCATTGGGGACTGCCTGCGCAACTTCGTTGAGCGTGGCGATCGCCTGGTCGTACTGTGGCGGCTGGGCCTTCATCATGTCGGCGGCCTGACTCAGCTTTGCATTGATGTCTTTAATCTTGGAGTTGTATTGCTCCGCTTTCGCCATGGCTTCCTGCTGCTGCTTAATCTGTTCGGCAGAAACGCCCTGTTGCTTGGCCGCCTGCTGAATGCTCTGTTCTTGCGCCGCCTTGAGGTCAACATCGTAAGTGTTGTCGCCCAAATCCACATTAAAGTTCTTCTGCGTATCGAGTACCTTGTCGTCTTTACTCAAGGTGACCGTGTACTTTCCCGGATCGAGGCCCAGAGAGAAGAACTCGCCCTTCTTATTGGTCTTCAGCTTGTAGTTACGGCCATTGTCCTGGTTTTGCCAGACAATCTGTGCATCGGCGATGGGAGCTCCTTGTGCATCTTTGCAGGTGCCGTGCACGGTGCCGAAGCTGCTTTGGGGATACGCGGAAATGGCCAAACCCGTGCACAAAAGCGTGATCAAACTCGAATAAAGTATTGTCTTTTTCATTCAACCCCTCCAAGTGGCCGCGGCTAAACGTTGGCGGCCGAAAATTTACATAATCTGTGCCACCTGAGCATAAGGTAGCGGATCAGCAGCGCCCGCATCCTGGAATGCGCGTAGCCGCAGTACGCAACTATCGCAAACTCCACAGGCGCAGTCCTCGCGGCTATAGCAAGACCACGTTAAATCGAAGGGCGCATTCAACTCAATACCAAGCTGCACGATCTCGGACTTCCGCATGGCGATCAGGGGCGTCACTATTTCGATGCCGCCAGCTTTGGTCCCGGCGCCGATGACGCGGTTAAATGCCTCATAGTACGCAGGCCGGCAATCCGGGTAGCCGGAACTGTCCTGCTCGACCGCTCCAATATATATCTTAGACGCGCCCAGCACTTCCGCCCAACTGACAGCCGCGGACAAAAAATGGGCATTTCGAAAAGGAACATAGGTGACCGGAATATCGCGGCCGATCTGGTGAGACTCAGGAACCGCGATGTTCGTATCCGTCAGCGCTGACCCGCCAATTTGACTGAAAGCATCGTTGTGGACAACCAGGCGTTGCCTGATTCCCAGTCGATCGCAAATAGCGAAAAATGATTCCCGCTCACGCGACTCCGTACGTTGGCCGTAGCTGACATGTAGCGCCGCTGCTTCGCAATCTCGCACCGCGAGAGCCGCGCAAACGCACGAATCCATACCTCCGCTGAGGAGAACAACGCCACGACGCTGTTGCGATTGAATCATTGAGGCAGCGATTTAATTTCCTTAAACTCCCTTCATTGCAGGGTCCCAGATCAACTTATGAATCTGTAACCCGAGACGGGCCGGAACGTTGTCCTCCAGCATCCAGTCGGCTAGTTCCTGCGGATCGAGCAGGCAATTGGATGCATCTCTGGCCCCGGAGGCATCCTTGCTGAATGCGGGCGAGAAAATAACCGCATTTACTCGCGCGGACAATCCATGCTGGATTGTGAAATCCCGGGCAAAGTTGTAGTCACGCCGGTCGCTTATGACGAACTTGATTTCATCGCGAGGCGTTAGCGTGGGTAAGTTTTCAGTACGGAAGCTATCCCCTTCCTCTGAACCAGGACACTTCACGTCCACAATTTTGACGACTCCTGACGGCACACGCTCAAGCGGGCGCTCCCCGCTGGTTTCAAGCAAGACTACGTAGGATCTATCCAGAAGACGTTGCATGAAAGGGACCAGTTCGCGCTCCTGCAGCATCGGCTCTCCGCCCGTGATTTCGACATATCCGCGACTTGGACTCAGCCGTTCAACTTCCCCCATCACCTGTTCCGCCGTCATTTTTTTTCCGCCATAAAAGCTGTACTCCGTGTCGCACCACGAGCAGCGCAGGTTGCACCCCGTCAGCCGCACGAACACACACGGCACGCCAGCGTACGTGGATTCGCCCTGCAACGATTTGTAAATTTCCGTGATCTGCATTGGTGCAGTTACTGCCCTTTAGCTTTTACGAGCACCCGCGACCTGGATGCTAGACGTTGGTAGCCAGCAGCTTCATTCTGAATATTTCGCCGTCGTGCTGTCCGTCTCAAAAACTGTGACATCTTTCACGTGCACGCGCCCGCCCGTCGTCTGCCCAAGTCGTCCGTTGGTCTCGTCGTAAAAATATTTTGCCAGGTTCTCAGCCGACGGATTCAGCTCTGTAAATGGAGCGATATCATTGATCATCTGATGATCGAGACGCTCGATTACGTGCTTCATAACCTCCCGCAAGTCTTTGAAATCCAGCAGCAGTCCGGCCTTATCAAGGTCTTTGCCCGCCAGGGTCACACGAACTTTGTAATTATGCCCATGCGGGTTCTCGCATTTGCCCTTGTAGTTGCGCAGGTAATGCCCCGCGGCAAACGAATCTTCTACGGTGACTTCGTACATGCTCCCCCAATTAGCTATTAAATCCCTACGGCCAAGCTCAATTGTACTGCTGGGTGCGACTTTATTACCGCTCGGGGCGGTAGTCAGTTTTGCGGATGAAACCAGGTTTCGACCACCCGCATGTCCGTCGTTCGCCGGTAATTCGGCAAGCTCTCTACAAACACCCGCCCATACTGTTTCTTCAGGATGCGGTTGTCGAGCAACGCCAGCAATCCGCGGTCATGCAGCGATCTGATCAACCGTCCGAATCCCTGCTTCAGCGTGATTACCGCCGCAGGCACTTGATATTGAAAGAACGCGTTTCCACCGTCGGCGTCAATGGCCTTCACCCGCGCCGCCACCACCGGATCGGACGGCACCGCGAACGGCAGGCGGTCAATAATGACGCAACTCAGTTGCTCACCCTGGACGTCAACGCCCTGCCAGAATGACGACGTCGCAAGTAAAACGCAGTTCGGGGTAGCGCGAAATTCTTCCAGCAGCGCACTCTTTGGCGCGTCTCCTTGCAGCAACATCGGAAATTCAACTTCTCCCAGCAGTCGTTGATACACGTCTCGCATCTGGGCGTAGCTGGTGAACAGTACAAACGCCCGCCCGCGTGAGATTTCGAGAAGCTGACGAATGCGATCAGACGCTTTGGGCGGAAACTGCGGCGTGCGCGGATCGGGCAGATCGGGAGGAACGTAGAAGAGAGCCTGGGTTTGATAGTCGAAGTGCGACGGCAGTACCAGGTCACGCGCGTGCTCGGTTCCGAGCCTTCCGCGGATGTAATCGAAGCCGCCGCCTACAGCGAGCGTTGCCGACGTTAATACCGAACACTCCAGCTTTGACCACAAACACTCATTCAAAATGGGGCCGACATCGATAGGCGTGGCCTGCAACGAGACATGCTGCTTTTCGCGGCCGGTGCGCCGCCGCTCGATCCAGAAGACGGTGTTTTTGTCTTCGTTCTCCATCACAAACCCAAGTTGCACGTGCAGTTCCTGGGCACGTCGCTCAAAGGCAAAAACTTCCTCTGGCTTAGACGGCATGTTTTCGATCTCTGCGCCCAACCTGGTTAGCGCCTGCTGCAGGCCGGTAAATTCGTCACCGTTCTCTTCCAGAAACTCGCGGCGATTCTCAAACGCAAAACGACCATCGCCCTCCGGGAGCAAGGAAAAGAAAAATCCCGAACGTTCGCGCAAGCTTTTTATCGCGCCCGAGAGCGAAGCTGTGTAGGCGTGATTGCGCTGAAGCGATCCTTCAACATCGCGGCAAAGTTCCTCCACCCGGGCGGCACTGATGGAAATCCCGAAATAGCTGCCGGCCACGTCCTCGAGTTCATGTGCCTCGTCAAAGATGACGATGCCTGCATCCGGCAGAATGCCCGCGTCTGGAGCGCCTTCAGCCTGTTGCTTGATCGCGAGGTCGGCGAAGAACAAATGATGATTCACGATGACGATGTTGCTTTCCATTCCACGCCGGCGCATCTCGGTGACGAAGCATTTGTCCCATGAACTGCATTTCTGGCCCAGGCAGGTGTCGGCGCGCGCGTCCAACTTGTGCCAGAGCGCGCTAGCCTCGGGCAGGGAAGCCAGTTCCGCCCGGTCGCCGCCCTGTGTCGTCTGCTCCCAAGCAGCGATCGCGCGATACTGCTCGATTTCATCCAGTCCGTTCAGCACCGGCTGGTCGGTCAGGTCGTAAAGTTTCTTCCGGCACAGATAATTGCTGCGCCCCTTCATGTAGCAGACGCTGAGCTTGCGATCGCCTTGAGGAAAGAGCACCTGCTCGAGGAAGGGAACGTCTTTGTAGAAAAGCTGCTCCTGAAGGTTTTTTGTTCCGGTAGAAATGATGACGCGCTTGCCGGATCGAATTGCCGGCATCAGATATGCCAGCGTTTTCCCCGTCCCGGTTCCGGCTTCAACGATCAGGTGCCTGCGCTCGCCAATTGCCTTTTCGACGGCCTCCGCCATCTGCAACTGGCCGCGCCTGAACTCATACGCAGGATGCGTACGGGAGAGCAGTCCACCCGGCCCGAAGAAGTTGTATAGCGAACTGCCAAGCGCATTTTCGGAACGGCTGGCAGGCGCAGCGGATGCGGGCTGAGAACTCGAAGACACAGAGTCTCTATAATAAACGTGACGCTGCGTCGGCCCGTGGATTTGTGGGATAGCCGCCCTCGGCTGTCCGGTCGAGCGAAGCTCGACGAATTTGTTCCCTCATGAAAATTTCGTCTCCCCTCATCGCCATCGTCGGTCGCCCGAACGTCGGTAAGTCCACGCTGTTCAACCGGCTGGTCGGATCGCGTCGCGCCATCGTCGGGGACGAGCCCGGCATCACTCGCGACCGGCTATACGGTAACAGTCATTGGCTCGGCCACGATTTTCGCATCGTCGATACCGGAGGCATCCTTCCCGAGGACAAGGATTTCATTCCGGCCGAAATCTTCCGACAGGCGCGGGTTGCGCTCGACGAGGCCGCGGCTGTAGTGATGGTGGTTGACGGCCGCACTGAACTCGCAGGCCCCGATCTCGAACTAGCGCGCTTGCTGCAACGGACGGGCAAGCCATTGTTCCTCGCGGTAAACAAGGTTGACTCAACCAAGCAGGATTCGCTGGCGGACGATTTTCACCGTCTCGGCATTCGAGAGATTTTTCCTATCTCCGCCGAGCACGGGCGCGGGAT
>DATJHT010000126.1:0-10088 GCA_035493765.1 Terriglobales bacterium | reverse complement strand
ATTCCGTATAGCTGCACGAATGCTCAAGTGAGATCATGAGCGGCTTGTCACCTGGAACTAACATCGAGACCAAATGTGTTGTCTGTGTTGACGACGATGCGGACATCCTTAAACTCCGCAGGTTGTTGCTCGAAGCCAGTGGATACTCAGTGGTAACGGCCACATCCGGGCAGCAAGTTTTGAGAATTCTGTCGGGTCGCCCAATGGTAGACGTTGTATTGCTCGATTACCTGATGCCTGAAATGAACGGCCATGAACTGGCACAGAAGCTGCGCCAGGACTATCCCGAGTTACCGCTGGTAGCTGTTTCTGCCGTGCCCGAGCTTCCTGATTCGATGCTTGAGCTCCTGGATGCGACAGTTCAAAAGGGATCAGACCCGGAAATTCTCCTTACTACATTGGAGCAGATACTTGCAGAATCAGCGAAGAAACATCCCGAAACTCGGTCGCAAAAGGCCACAATCTTATGCGTGGAAGATGAATGCATGCAGCTGAAAATGCACAGGACACTGTTTGAGTCGGCTGGTTACCGAGTGCTTGAGGCTCAGTCTACGAAGCAGGCATTTGAGATCTTTACATCTTCGCACGTTGACGCGGTTGTCACGGACTATTGGCTTTCCGACTCCGACGGAAATGGTACCGCCTTGGCCGAGCAGATGAAACGGCTTCGTCCGAATACGCCGATCCTGATGCTCTCAGGTTTCAGTGCGCTTCCAGGGGAAAACACGATCGTCGATTTGTGGTTGAGCAAGAACCAGATCGAGCCGCAAGATCTGGTTGCTGAAGTAAAGAGGCTAATCGAACCTTGCACTTCAAAGTCGGGCCATCCACTGGAATGAGGACAGTAGCAACAGCGTGGCAGCAGGACGCCTTTGAATCTTCCTCGACTCTACTCCCCATCATTTTGTTGTTTGTGTTGTCAGCGGCCCTTCCGCAGTTAGCTGGCGCTCAAGTTGAAATAGCAGATTCGCAGGAATCGAGCAATCCCCTGAAGCAAATGACACTGGAGCAGTTGGGGAACGTACAGATTACGAGTGCGACAAAGGAGCCAGAACAGGTCCGGAAGACCTCGGCCGCGATTTACGTCATCACGCACGATGACATTCAACGTTCAGGAGCGACTACTGTTCCAGAAGCCTTGCGGCTCGCTCCGGGTGTGGAGGTTGCCCGCATCGACAGCAACAAATGGTCGATAGGAATTCGGGGCTTTGGCAGCAGGCTGGCGAGAGATGTTCTCGTCCTGATCGACGGGCGAACGGTGTACACCACGCTTCTGGCCGGCACCTATTGGGAGGTCCAGAACCTCCTGTTGGAGGATGTTGACAGGATTGAGGTCATTCGCGGGCCGGGTGCCACCATCTGGGGACCAAACGCCGTTAACGGCGTAATAAACATCATCACCAAGAGCAGCAAGGACACGCATGGCGCATTCATGAGCGCCGGCGGCGGAAGCCTGGAGGGAGGTTTTCTGAACGCTCGCTTCGGTGGTGGGAACGGCAAGAGTTTCGATTATCGCGTATATGGCTTGGCGTTCGATCGCGGCCCTGAGTATCACCCAGACAGAGACGATTACGATAGCTGGCGCGCGGTTCAAGGCGGTTTCCGCTCTGATTTCGCCCCCAACGAACATGACAGTTTTACGTTGCAGGGTGACATCTATGATGAAGGTGCGGGAGAAACAGTGACCTCCGTGACTTACGCGCCGCCTTACTCCCAAACCGTCCGCGGAACTGCAATGCTATCCGGCGGGAATATACTCGCACGCTGGCAGAGAGCCCTGGCGGAGGGAAAAGATATCCAGTTGCAGGTGTCTTACGACCGCACCAATCGGCAAGAACCAAATTTTGCCGATCACCGGGACACCTTCGACGTTGACTTTCTTAACCGCTTTCGCGTGCCCGGACGGCAGCAAATCTCGTGGGGGGTCGGTGCCCGGTCCAGCAGAGGAACGAATCCGACAATAGTCTCCGGGCTATTCTTCCTCCCCAGGACGAGAACGGATGCGTTATTCACTGGTTTTTTCCAGGATGAAATCGGACTAATACAAAGAGTCCTTTCGCTGCAAGTCGGTACTAAGTTGCTAAAAACCAACTACACCGGATTGCAATTGCAGCCGACGGCGCGGCTTTTGTGGACACCAACTGAGAAGCAAACCTTCTGGGCAGCATTCACGCACGCCGTGCGGACTCCGTCGGATGCCGAGAGAGCCTTCTACTTAACCGGTTTCTCGGGTGTGATTGTCAATGGGTTGCCGCTCTTCGCACGATTTAACGCCAATCCCAATTTTCGGTCGGAAGAACTCAATGGCTACGAGGGTGGATATCGTAAACTTATCGGGCAAAACGTGTATTTTGACGTCGCAGCGTTTTTCAATCATTACAGTGATCTGTTCAGTGAGGACATAGTCGGAGCGCCGTTTGTTGAAAACGACCCTCCTCCCACACATATTCTCCTACCCGCCGAGTTTGGAAATGGACTTGTTGGTACAACGCGAGGAGTGGAATTCGTCCCGCAGTGGAAACCGCTGCATTGGTGGCGCCTGCGAGCGTCATATTCGTTCTTGCAAATGAATATAAGGAAGAGTCCTCAGTCCTTGGATGTAGGTTCCGCGCCGACGATCGAGGGATCGAGTCCGAAGCACGAGGTTACTGCGCAATCTGGCTTTGATCTCGAACATGGGGTGAGCATTGACCTGACGTATCGTTACGTCAGCGCATTGCAAAAGCTGAAGATTGCATCGTACTCGACCGCCGACGCGCAATTTGCATGGCATTTGAGATCCTATTTGCGGCTATCGGTTGTCGGGCACAACCTTTTACAGCCTTACCATTTTGAGTTTGCGAGTGATCCTGCTCCGAACGTGGGAATAAAGCGCAGTGTGTACGGACAAATCGCGTGGCAAAGGTAATCGGTCCGGTTGGTATTCGAGAGCCCGCTCTCCGCAAATCCGCTTTCATAGTCGCCATTGTCGCCTTGTGCGCTCTCTATTCTTCAGCACAGGAAGCCCGACCTACAGAATCTCAGGTTGAAGCTGTCTACCTCTACAACTTCGGAAAGTTTGTGACCTGGCCGGATCGGGCGAGTCAACGCGAGTTGTTCGGTATCTGCATTCTTGGCAAGGACCCATTTGGCGAGGTTCTCGACGCCACCGTCAATGGAGAAAGCGTCGGAGGAAAGCAAACGAAAGTGCAGAGGCTTTCAAACGTTGAGGAAGCAGGTTCTTGCAGCATTCTTTTCATTAGTGCAGCGGAAGAGAAGCGTCTTCCGACAATTCTCGCGGTTGCTCAACGCATGAACACTCTCACTGTGAGCGATATACCCGATTTCGCAGAACGTGGCGGGATAATAGGCCTGGTGAAGCAGAAAGACAGAGTCAGATTTGAAGTTAACCGAAAAGCAGCCGAACAGAGTCACTTGGTACTCAGCTCGGAGTTGTTGAAGGTAGCTCTCAGAGTGGTCGGCAAGTAGATACTCAAGGTCATGGCGGCAATGCGCCCAAATTCGATTTCTACCCGCATCATGTTAATGAACATGGTCGTCAGTGGTGTGGCCTTGCTGCTGGCATGCGCAGGATTCTTCGCATATGACCAGATCACGTTCCGCCAAAACCTGGTGCGAACTTTATCGGCGCAGGCACAGATCATAGGCGCCAACAGCGTTTCGGCCATTCTCTTCAACGATCCGCAAGCCGCTACAGTCACCCTGGCAGGACTGAGCGGATCGCGCAACATTGCTTCAGCCGGCATATTTACACAGGATGGGCGACTACTCGCGCACTATCTTCGGGAAACCGGGGAAGACATCCTGACCCTCCCACAGCTTCCCCGGAACGATACCGAGGGGCACTGGTTCAGGACAACGCACCTGATATTGGTTAGGCGAATAACGTCTGAAGCAAAGCCAGTCGGCTATGTTTACATACGCGCTGATCTCCGCGAAATCGCCGCAAGGCTACGGCAATATTCCCTTATAGCGTTCACTGTACTGCTAGTCTCGTTGCTCGCCGCAGCATTGATCTCATCTGCCTTCCGAAGATCTGTGGCGCAGCCCATTGTGCAATTAGCTGAGGCCGCGAAACGAATCTCCCAGAACAAAGACTATACGACTCGGGTTACTCCAGTCGGTGGCCGCAACGACGAAGTCACGGATTTGGTTAATTCGTTTAATGAAATGTTGAGGGAGCTGCACAAATCTCACGATGAATTAGAACAGCGGGTTTCAGAAAGGACTCATGAGCTGCTGGCGGCCAATCGGGAGCTTGAAGCATTCTCCTACTCCGTCTCCCACGACCTGCGAGGACCTCTCGATGCAATCAACGGATTCAGCTATTTGCTGCAGAGCCATTACGCGGCAGTGCAGGATGAGCAAGCTCGAGAACTGGTTGGGAACATCCGTTCAAGCGGCAAGCGCATGGCAGAGTTGATTGAGGCCCTGCTCAACTTGTCGCGCGTGACGAGCAGCGCTATGCGGCTTGAGTGGGTAGACCTAAGTTCTGTCGCACGTTCCATCATTCATGAACTGCGCCGCAGCGCGCCCGACAGGGAAGTAGAGTTCATTGCTCCGGATGAAACGGATGTTTATGGGGACGCTCAGCTGCTCAGGGTATTGATGGAAAATCTGCTACGCAACGCATGGAAGTACACTTCTCGCCACGAGACTGCTCGAATCGAATTCGGAGCAGTGCGCGAGGGCGGGGAGAGCACATACTTTGTAAGGGATGACGGCACCGGCTTCGACCCACATTCTGCGGATCGTCTGTTCCAACCATTCCAGCGCCTACATTCAAAGTCAGAGTTTCCCGGCAACGGCGTGGGCCTTGCGACGGTGAGGCGAATCGTTCATCGCCACGGGGGTGAAGTGTGGGCGCAAGGCGCAGTGGAGAAGGGCGCGACGTTCTATTTCAAGATTCCATCTCTAAAAAATAGCGCGACCGAGGGACTCCGTCCGGGAGGTCAAAGAGCGGAGGTTCGCAACGGCTGATGAGACTAAACGTGACTGGAAGGATCTAGCGCATTTGGCTGCGGGTGATCGACGATTCTTCGTACAACCTGCCGATTACGAGGTGCCCACCTCAAGTCCAGAAAGTCGACTAGAGCCGGAACTCAAGCTTTAGAGCTGCGTGTTCCATCCAACAGAAATTCGCCCATGTCTGTAATTCCGCGAAAAATCACCATTGCACCAATTGGCCTGCAAATCAAAATTCTTAAAGCGCCAATTGCGCTTCGGAGCAGTTCTTTCTCTGTGTTCGCAACATTTTTCTACTCCCGTGCGTCTAACTACAGAAGCTGGATTCACCCCTGTCTCTTCGTCTCTTAACAGCGGTATAATCAGTGGTTTGGAAAGTGGGAGGCATTTCACATGCAAGAGCGCGCCAAGAAGCTTTGGGCCCGTTTCAAAGCCAATCAGCCAGCATCTACACTGGCCATTTTGTTGACCCTGGCAGTCGGCATCTTAATTGGCACCGTAGTCTCAGGAGGAGTAAAAGGGCAGGAGAAGCGTTCCTCCGACGCTACTCCCCTCAGCGTGCCGGCACCCCGCCAGCTCTCGAATCAGTTTTCGCAAATTGCCAAGACTCTTGAGCCTGCGGTCGTTAACATCAACACGGAATCCACCATCAAACCGTCGGTGCGCCGCCGCGGCGGCCAGAATCCGGGCGGGGGTGGACAGGGTCCGAATGATGATCAGGAAAATCCCTTCGGTGACTTCTTCGACAAATTTTTCGGCAACCAGGATAATGGCGGCCCGATTCGTGAGCGCTCCCTCGGCTCCGGCGTCCTAGTGGATCCCAAAGGTTTTATCGTCACCAATCGCCATGTGATCGAAAAAGCCGACCGCATTCGCGTGCGCTTGCAAGACGACCCTCCCGGAATTCAGCACGACGCCAAAGTGATCGGCAGCGACCAGGAAACCGATCTCGCCGTTATCAAAATTGATATCGACAAAACGCTGCCGACCGCCAAACTTGGCAACTCTGACAGCATGCAGGTCGGAGACTGGGTGCTCGCCGTGGGTAGTCCCTTTGGTCTGCAGGCCACCGTCACTGCCGGCATTGTATCTGCCAAGGGCCGCAACATCGTTCCCAATCGCCAGTTCCAATCCTTCATTCAGACGGACGCGGCCATCAATCCCGGCAATTCGGGCGGGCCGTTGGTTAACATGGACGGCGAAGTCATCGGCATCAACACTGCGATTTTGACTGACACCAACGCTTACGCAGGCGTGGGTTTCGCACTGCCGTCAAACACCGTCGTCCAGGTTTATAACCAGCTAACCGGCCCGGAGCACCGCGTGCAGCGTGGCTCCATCGGAATCGAATTCAACGCGCAAGAGAACCCGGCCATCTCGCGCGTGTATGGCGTGCAATCCGGTATTACGGTTTCGAGCGTGGTCGCCGGCAGCCCGGCAGACCGCGCAGGATTGAAGGTCGGCGATACCATCGTCTCTGTCGATGGCAAGTCAATCAAGAACGGCGATGAACTTGTCGCCGATATCGCCAGCCGCAAGCCCGGACAAAAAGTAAACCTAGGTTACATCCGCAACGGTCAAAAGCAGGATGCTGCAGTCACTGTCGCGGATCGCGCCAAGCTGTTTGCGTCCCGCCTCGGCGAGGAAGAAGAAAATGGAGAAGAATCCACGCCCAAACAGAGTAAGCTGGGCGCGACGGTTCGCGCGCTGACCCCAGAAATGGCCGACCGCTTGAATGTACCTTCCGGAAAGGGCGTCGTCGTTCAGGAAGTGAAACCGGGCTCATTCGCCGATGACGTCGGGCTTTCCCGGGGCGATGTGGTACTCGAGATTAATAAACAACCGGTAAACAGCGAGGACGATTTCGACCGAATCCAAACTGGTCTGAAGAGCGGGCAGGACGTGGTGTTCCTGGTACGGCAGCGCGGCGCCGGAAGCAACAACGGAACCATCTTCCTGGCCGGAACACTTCCGTAACTGTTACCTGCACTAGCGACACTGGCGCGGAAGCCGGGTTTAAGAGATCATGGGTGCTCGACAAGACCGGCTTTCTGCGGTTGTGAATTTTTGATGGAGATTTGTGGATGATTTTTTCGCGACAAACCGGGTTGGTGACTGTGGCAGCGTTGCTGTTGGCTGGATCTCCTTTCGCGTCCCCTGCGACAGCCAGAAAGCACCCCAAGCCCAAGCACCCGGAAGCCATGCATCCCAAAGCAGTCCATCCTAAAGCCGAGCATCCGGCTCCGCAAAAAGGGACCAAACACACTGCTCCCAAAGCCACCCGCCACACGGCAAGAAAAATCAAACGCCACAAACGCGGGCAAGCTGCTATTGATAACCAACGCGCGCAACAGATCCAGGAAGCCTTGGTGCGTGAGCACTACTTGAACGGCGAGCCTTCAGGCACATGGGATTCGTCAACCCAGGAAGCGATGCGGCGTTACCAGTCTGACCAGGGATGGCAGACCAAACAGGTTCCTGATTCTCGCGCATTAATTCGTTTGGGATTAGGGCCTGCTCACGATCACCTGCTGAATCCTGAGAGCGCCATGACCACTGGACCCAAGCTGCCGCAAAGCGCTGCAAATACGCAGCCCGTAACTCCAGCATTTTCCAAGGCGCCGGCGGCCTCTCGCAACTTGTCTCCGATCAATTCACCGGCTACCGCGGTTCCGGGGATCGCTCCCTCCCACTAAATCTCACCACTTATGTATCGGTTGGTTTCTGATCACTGCCCCGGGATTGCCTTCGACCAGCGCATCCGCTATCTCTTCTCCGAAATTCTTCGCGACGACTTTGCGTGCCTCTGAGAGATTCGGCGGCCGGCGAGTGATGTCGTGAGCATCAGTGGCCAGAAAATGCACGACTTTCTTCTTCAACAGCCATTGCGCTGATTCGGCGGCACGATCTCCCCACGACCCGGTAAGCACCGAGGCAGTGATTTGCACGGCGCATCCAGTTGCAACCCAGGCCTGGACGCGCTCCAGGCTCTTCTGCAAGATCGGATTGCGCTCGGGATGCGTAATGATCGGCGTTATTTCCCGCTCGCACATTTGCGCCAGCCACTCGTCCATTGGTTGTGGGATGTTGAAGTTGTTGAATTCGACCAGCAGGTACCGGGTCTGATCAATGCAATATTTCTCCGGCGTTTGCATCGCGCTCTGCATGTTCTCAAAGGAAAGATGAAAATCGCATCCCAGTCCAAGTTTCGGCTTTACACCAATTCTCTGCTGTAGCTTTCCCAGAAGGCCACTCAGATAGGCGCGATCGTAGAAGTAGCGCTCGTTGGCGTGGGGTGTCGCAACCATGTACTCGATGCCGTCCTGCGCCGCCATGCGGCACATGGCTTCAGCGGTTTCCCAGGACTTGGGCCCGTCATCCACCTCAGGCAGGATATGGGAATGAATGTCAATCACGAATTCGCGATTAAAGGAATTCCAGGCAACAAACAAAAATATTAACTGCGGTCCGCACACAATGATTCATCGATCCGATGATTCAATGACTCAATTTCTTAATACCGGTTCCGAACAAAGTCCCCGATCTCCGTGTAAGCCTTTTTCAACACGTCTTCCTGCGGCAAAAACACAATGCGGAAGTGCTTGCTGCCCGGCTTCTGGCCGAAACCCGACCCGTGAACCACGAGGATGTGCTTCTGCAGTAACAATTCCTTCACAAAAACATCATCGCCTTCGGGGACGTCGATCCTCGGAAATGCATAGAAAGCGCCCAGCGGCGGCACGCAACTCATGTGCGGGATCGCATTACATGCCTCGACCGTGAGGTCGCGCCTGGCTTTAAGTTTCCCGTTTACCTCGATCAAATGATCGTGCGGTCCCTCCAGGGCAGTCTTGATCGCATACTGCTCAGGATGATTCGCTGACAATCGCGCCCGCAGCAGCTTGTGCACTCCTTCGACGTACGGCTTGATCGCCGGGCCTTCGCCGCTCGCAATCACCCAACCGATGCGCCATCCTGGAGCCAGATAATTCTTCGATAGACCGCCAATCGTCACCACCGGTACATCGGGCGCAATTGCCGCGAGCGAGGTCAGCTCGCCGCCATCGAGAATCAGCTTGTCATAAATTTCATCGGCGATAATCAGCAGATTATGCTGCCGGGCGATCTCGGCAATGTCTTCCAGCATCTTGCGCGTGCAGATCGCGCCCGTGGGATTGTTCGGATTGATCAGCACAATGCCGCGCGTTCGCGGGTTGATTTTACGCCGGATGTCGTCGAGCTCCGGCTGCCAGCCATCTTCCTCATTGAGATAATAGCTGTTCAGTTCAGCCCCGGTCTTACAGAGCACTGCGGAATACAGTGGATAGTCAGGCGCCGGGGTCAGCACGTTCTCGCCCGGGTTTAGAAGCGCCGTCAGGCACACATCGACAGCCTCGCTGGCGCCGGTCGTCACGAATACATCCTGGACGGTAGTGATGCCCTTGCGTACCGCCTCGCCACGAATCGCATCCAGCGCTTGCGGAATTCCCGGCGACGGAGCGTAGCCGTTCTTATTGTCCCGCATGGCCTTAACGGCGGCCTCCACCACATGTTCAGGCGTGGCAAAATCAAATATGTTGGGGTCGCCGACGTTGAGATATAGGACTTCGTGTCCTTGCTTTACAACGGCTTCAGCGGCGGACGCCAGATCGCGAATGGCATATCGCAGGTTCGCCAGACGCTGTGCCGGGGTGATTTCATGGGTTTGAGTTGCGGGCATAGACAATTTTAGCGCACCGGCTCTATTTAACTGCGATTACCCCCCAGACTGCCTGCGATTTGACAATCAGAAGCTTGGCAGTTGTTCCCGATCATGCATCTTAGCTGCTATGGCGGTCTGTGGCACGGATCGCGTTCTGCCTTTAGAATAAACATTCTTCTGATCTGGATGATTTCTGAATGATCACTTCTGAACTTCGGAAGCAGCGCGTTGGTATGCAATGCAGCAGGTCGCAGGCGCTTCGCCTTGCCGCCGCCACTGTCCTCTTCCTCATATGCGTCGCTTGCGGCGATACTTACCGTCCGGTTGCCCAACCAATTCTCGGTCCTTCGCCCAACCCTTCCGCCGTTCACTTCGTTTACGCCATCAGTACCAACGGGAACGACGCTTTGTCTTCTTCCGG
>DATJHT010000125.1:0-36791 GCA_035493765.1 Terriglobales bacterium | reverse complement strand
CTGCACGCGCGCGGCGATCAGTTGGTGATCGAACGCGGTCAAGGTAAGAGCAAGAAACGTGAAGTGCGGCAAGGGAACGTCTTTGAAGCCGCAAAGTCACTTCTGCAACAGCACCGACCGGCAGTCGTCTCAGGATTGCCGCCGTTTACGGCAGGTGCCGTCGGCTTCTGCTCCTACGACATTGTTCGGCAGCTCGAAAGTATTGGCGAGCGGGCAAGAGATGATTTGCAAGTCCCGGACTGCGGGCTGATGTTTTTTGACCGTTTGCTGGCGTTCGATCATCTGCACCACCAGATTCACATCGTTGCCGCCGCAGACGTCTCCAATCAGAGCCCGCGCCGGGCTTACGATCGTGCTATCCGCGATATTGCGGCCATCGAGAAGAAGCTTTCAGCTGGCCTGAGCGCGCGCACCTGGCATAAAGCGCCAAGGACGAATGGCAAGCTTCGCGTTCGCAGCATGACCGAGCGAAAAACGTTCGAACAGGCGGTCCGCAAAGCCAAAGAGTACATCGCTGCGGGGGACATCTTCCAAGTGGTGTTGTCGCAACGTCTTGACTTTCAGCCTGACGTTGAGCCGTTCAATATTTACCGCTCGCTGCGTGCGGTGAATCCATCGCCATATATGTATTTTCTGAAAATGGGCGACATGCACGTGGTGGGCTCGTCGCCGGAAATGCTGGTGCGCGTAACCGGCCGCAAGCTCGAATATCGTCCGATTGCAGGCACGCATCCTCGCGGCAAAGACGAAGCCGAAGACAAACGGCTTGAAGAAAAAATGTTGGGCGACGAGAAAGAGCGCGCCGAGCATGTGATGCTGGTAGATCTGGGGCGCAACGATCTTGGGCGGGTGAGCGAGTACGGCTCCGTAAAAGTGAAAGACCTGATGTACGTAGAGCGTTACTCGCACGTTATGCACATTGTCTCTGCGCTCGAAGGAAAGCTTCGGCCGGAGTTACACGCGCTCGATGCCTTTGCCGCCTGCTTCCCCGCTGGAACGCTGAGCGGTGCGCCGAAAGTTCGCGCCATGCAAGTCATCGAAGAACTGGAACTGACGCGACGCGGGATTTATGGCGGATCGGTTTTGTACGCGGACTTTGCCGGGAACCTGGATTCGTGTATCGCAATCCGCACCATGCTCATGCAAGGCAAGAAGGCGTATTTGCAGGCGGGTGCGGGAATTGTGGCTGACTCCGATCCGGCCAGCGAGTATCAGGAAAGCCTGAATAAAGCGCAGGCGGTGATTAGGGCGGTGGAGGCGGCGCGGGGGCAGTAACCAGTTGTCAGTTGTCAGTTGCCAGTGGTCAGTGGTCATTTGCTAGTTGCCAGTTACCAGTTGTCAGCTCAGATCCTGAGGCGTGTTGAGAGAGCTGATCAGGCCATTGAGAATCCTGCCCACCTCTGATGAGAGTTCGAACACGACTTCGCTCTGTCGAGAATCCAAATAGCCAAGATTGGTTGCGATCGTCATCTGGGTTTCAATTTCGAGCAGAGAGCCGCGAGCGTGCCCCAGAAACTGTTTGAATTCGCCTCGTGAGAATCGGCCTTGTCCCTCAGCAATATTGCTGGCGACGGAAACGGCGGCGCGACGGAGTTGTGCAGTGAGTCCGTATCGCTCGTCATCCGGAAAACTTTTGGTCAGACCATACACGTGAGTCACCAATTCCACAGCCCGCTTCCATGCGACCAAGTCACGATATGAGAGTTTAACTGCGGGTCGAGGCACACTCATTGGCGAATTCTCGCCTACGCCGAACAATAAGGCCCAGAGAAAAATGGGATTTCTCAGCGGGCGATCCCGAATCGGGAAATAGCTACTGGAAATTGGGAGACGAGTAACTCGTAACTAGCAACTGGCAACTGCCAACTAGATCTCCAGGAAATTCGCTATCAGCTTTTTCCCTTCGCTGGTCAGCACGCTCTCTGGATGAAACTGCACACCTTCCACCGGGAATTTCTTATGACGCAGGCCCATGATGGTTTTCGATCCATCGGGTTCAGTTGTCCAGGCGCTGACTTCGAGTTCTGAGGGCAGGCCTTTTTCTTCGACGATTAACGAATGGTATCGAGTAGCGGTAAACGGCTGCCTGAGGTGCTTGAAAACGGTGCGGCCGTCGTGCATGACCTGGCTGGTCTTTCCGTGCATGAGGTGAGGCGCGCGAACCACCTTTCCTGCAAAGGCCGCTCCCAGCGCCTGATGTCCCAGACACACTCCGAGAATAGGCAGCTTGCCTGTGAAGTGACGAAATATGTCCATACTGATGCCGGCTTCATTAGGTGTGCAGGGGCCTGGGGAGATCACAATGCGCTCGGGATGCAGGGCTTCGACCTCGCCAACAGTCACCTGGTCGTTACGTCGCACGACTACGTCCGCACCAAGTTCTCCCAGGTATTGCACCAGGTTGTAGGTGAACGAGTCGTAATTGTCCAAGACGAAAACCATGTGTGCTCTCAACAGGTTACATCAAACTCTGCACACCTGCGGCAGCGAGAGAATCTGGCCAATGGGCGGCATCGCCCTAAGTTCAGCTTGACAGGCGGCAGGCGAAGTTTGATTCTTACTATGGTTTTTAGGAGACTCCCCCATGGTCGTCGAAGTTCAACAAGCCGAAAAGCGTACGACCCGGCGGTTTGCGCTGCGGTTACCGGTTTCCGTGAATTATAGCGGGAACACCGGCGCGGCCATCTCTGCGCAAACGCGCGACGTCAGCGCGCGCGGCATTTGTTTCTATCTTGAGGCTCCGCTTTCGGTGGGCTCTGACATTGATTTTACCCTCACCCTCCCCCCTGAAATTACCTTGACCGAGAGCATTCGGGTCCGCTGCAAGGGCAAAGTTGTGCGCGTCGAGAACAATCTGGCTGATGCCAAGGTACCCGTAGCAGCCGTGATTGACGAGTATGAGTTCCTGTCGGAAGCGTAGCGACAGCGACTGGGTCGTCCCTCACGGGACTTCTTTCATTCTCTTACTTTCCCAGCGCTGAAGTGCCGGGCTAAACTCGCTCGCTCCTATGGAGCTGAGAGCTGGTGGATTCGTCTTTCAGTGTGGCTCCGGGCATTACGTTCTCTCTGTTGGATCGCGCGGCCTCGCTGCTTCGATTCCCGCGTGCTGACTGTGTCGTTGAACCAGGAATCCCAAGCTGCCACGCTTATTCGCTTCCACCCTTTATTAATCAGTAAAGTAGTGCTACTCTCAACCCAAGTTCTTCCCCAAAATCAGGAATCGTCTTGTCGAGTGCCCGGGCACATTGGTGCGTGATTTCGGCAGCGTTGGCCGTGTTGTTCGCGGCTATCCCATTTATCGCCGCCCAGGAAGCCGATTCGCCTGCTCAACCTCCGGCCAGCCAAGCCAAAGTTCCCAGAGGACCGCGCGCCGAAGTGCGGTCGGTGACTGCAACCTCCGATGACTTTGGCCCAGTGCTTGAGATTCTCGCCACGCATCCGCTCACGCCCCAGATTCAGACAGTCGAGAACCCGCTGCGCCTGGTCATCGATCTTCCGAACTCGACCCTGATCACGCCCAAGCGTCGTATTGCCTTTCGCAATGAGCAGATCAAGAGCATTCGCCTGAACCAATATCAAACGGAACCCGCGGTCAGCAGGATCGTCGTCGATCTGTCTGGGCCGGTCCGCTACACATGGGACGCTTCGGGCTCGCGGCTGCGAATCCGCATTCGCGGGAACCAGTCTGCAACGGCCAAGCCGCCATCGGTTCCCGCACTCACCACGGGAGTGCAGCCGGCCGCAGTTCCGGTCGCGGTGGGCAGTTCGGGCTCGCTGGTTGAAACTGGCAGCCGCGTGGCATCGGGATCGTCCATCACAGCGGGAGCCGAAACTGCCATTATGAGGCTCACGCGCGGCGGCGAAGTGCGCGTATGCCCGGGCACCACAGTTTCGTTCACAACATCTTCAAACGGGAACGACCTGATGCTGGGAATGAGCCAGGGTGCCATCGAAACCAATTATTTGCTGCAGGAATCGGTTGACTCGGTGCTCACGCCCGACTTCAGAATCGTGCTGCCCGGGCCGGGCGAGTTCAACCTTGCCATCCGGGCTGACAATCACGGCAACACCTGCGTCGGTTCAATGCCCGGCAGCACTTCTTCGGCAGTGGTCGCCGAACTTCTGGGAAGCGGCACCTACGAAATCAAGCCGGAACAACAGGTTCTGTTCCGGCAAGGACGCTTGGACTCAATCGAAACGCAAGCCTCGCCCTGCGGATGTCCCGCTCCCCAGGAACCTGTCCTGCGAACAGAAAACAATCCAGGCAACGTCGTCCCAGATACCAAGGCGGGAGAAAAACTGGAGCTGGCAAATGCGGAGTCGAGCAAGGGTGCGATAACCGGCAGTGGAGAAACTTCCGCTGATCCCGATACAAAGCCCGGCGGCAAGCCCACCACGACACAAAACGAAGCCGACGCCCCCCTGGTATTTAGCGGTCTGGAGCGTGCGAAGGCGCAGCACAATGCTCCGCCGCCACCAGTGGACGAAGTAGCGTCCTTGCGCCTGGCGACAAAGCCTCCTGACCCTCCGGCAGCGGTGGTCGTGCTTCCTCCCCCGCCAGATCCGAAGCGCACCAAAAAGGGCTTCTTCGGAAAAATGAAGGGATTTTTCGGGTCAATTTTCCACTAGCGGCGGATCCCGCGTGCCAGCGGACGCACGCGTTCTTTCAGATCGTCCGCCAAATCGGAGCCGCGATCCATGGCATCTTCGGCGAAGTCGCGGGCGGTTTCCTTCCAGTCGTCAAAAGTCTCACGCGCAGAGTCGTAGCCTTTGCGCAGGTCGCGCCGTAGCTGCCTTCCGGTCTTGGGGGCCAGAAGCATGCCGACCACGGTGCCTGCACCAAGTCCAATCAGCAGGAATGTAATGGCGGTTCCAACTGTGCTACCGCGGTCCTGCTCGTATTTGCCTTCTCGCATAATTACACCTCTGATGGATAATTTTACACTTGGATTCCCTTGCGCAGGTTTCCGCTGTCTCAACAGCCAGTCCGCTGCCAACTAAAATTCCCGAATGCGGATTTCTCAAATTGCACAGCCCGGCTTTCGACGTGGCGAATTCCCAAAATCTCCCAAACCATCTAAAATCAAAGATTAAGCCACGGTGGACATTGGGGCTGTCGGTTCCCAAGCCCTTCGGCTTTCGCTCAAAGCCTGCCCTGAGCTTGTCGAATGGGCGCGTAAATCCTGTAAGGAGCAACTTCAGTAATGTCGATTCCAGCAACCCAGCTTCGTCCGGGCATGATCATCAAGCACAACAACGACCTGCACTCGGTTTTCAGTGTGGAGCACCGTACGCCGGGAAACTTGCGGGCCTTTATTCAGGCCAAATTACGCAATCTGCGCACCGGAGCTATGTTCGAGCACCGCTTCCGATCACCTGACCCGATCGAGAAAATCAATGTGGATGAAGTGAAGATGGAGTATCTATATCAGGATGGCGACGACTACTACTTCATGAACACAGAGAACTATGAGCAGCTTCACCTGAACAAGGACATTTTGGGCGAGGCCGTGAATTACCTTACAGCGAATCTGCAGATCCAAGTTGAGTTCTTTGACGGCAAGGCGGTAGGAATCGAATTACCGCAAACAGTCGAATTGAAGGTCATCGAAACCGAACCGGGACTGAAGAGTGCGACGGCTTCAAGCGTAACCAAGCCCGCGAAGACCGAAACCGGGCTGGTGGTCCATGTGCCGCCTTTCATCAATGAAGGCGAGACTATCCGCGTGGATACTGCTGAGGGTGCGTATTTGTCGAGAGCCTAGAACAGTTCTGATGATCGGGTCATCGGCGATGGGAAATCCGGGGTTTCAGAGTTTCGAGATTTCAGAATGGACCTGATCCGCACTACTGGAAACATTGAACCTTTGAAACAGATGCAGTCAGCTGATCGCAAAACCGAAGCGCGCAAATTTCTCGTTCGCGGCCGTGTACAAGGCGTAGGCTTCCGTTGGTTTGTGGAGCGCGAGGCACACATGCTGGGCGTTGCCGGGTGGGTGCGGAACAACTCTGATGGCAGTGTGGAAGTTCTTGCTATCGGAACGCACGATCAACTATCAGGCCTGCGCTCACGACTGAGGCAAGGGCCAAGAGCTTCACGCGTCGATGATGTGGAAGAATCGGAATCAAAACCAATCGAAGGCTTAAAGACATTTCGCATTGAAGGAGCGTGGTGAATGGGAAATCCGGTGAAGGTAAAGGCCGAAGCCAACTGCGATCATTTGAAGAAACTGATCCGCGAAGTTCCCGATTTTCCTAAGCAAGGCATTCTGTTTTATGACATCACCACGCTGTTGAAGGACAAGACCGGCTTTGCCACTCTGATTGACGCACTCTCGGAACATTTCATCTCCGACAAGATCGACCTTGTACTCGGGATGGAAGCCCGCGGCTTTATCTTCGGGCCCGCTGTCGCATACCGGCTGAACGCCGGATTCATTCCGGTTCGCAAGCCCGGCAAGTTGCCCGCCGCGACACAAAAATTCGATTATGCTCTCGAGTACGGCACCAACACTCTTGAAATCCATCAGGACGCGATCGTAAAGGGTCAACGCGTAATCATTGTCGATGATCTACTTGCGACCGGAGGCACCGCGGAGGCGACGGCGAAGCTGGCAGAATCGCTTGGCGCCGACATTGCCGGGATGGGCTTTGTGGTGGAACTCGACTTTTTAAATCCGCGCAAAAAGCTAGGGAAATATGAGATTTTTTCATTGCTTCATTACGACAAATAGAGCTTTCGCACCTAAGCGATAGCCACTAAGTCTCCACGCGGATCCGTCTTCCATCTGCTCGTTCTACTCTGCTTTCATTGCCAGTTACAGCAACTGCTTACAACCCGCTCTGGCTGCAGACACATCGAATTTCAGCTCGTTAGACGAAAAGGAGAGCACCATGAAAAAGCTTGTGTTGTGTTTGCTGCTGGCTTGCGTCAGTTCAGTGTGGATGTTGGCCCAGGACTCCGATGCGAAGGGCAAATCAGATACCCGCACTGTTACCGGATGCTTACAGAAAACCAGCCATCAGAATCAATTTCTGCTGGTAGCGAATGACGGTAGCAGTTGGAAGGTCCATAGTTCAACCACTTCTTTGGCTGATCACGTAGGCCACACCATCACCGCGACTGGGACGGTCTCAAATTCGACCGCTCACAATATGAAAGAAGACACCAAAGACATGGCGCACGATACCGGAATGAAGAAAGACAACTCTGAGCATGGGACTCTTAAAGTCACCGATGTGCAGATGGTCAGTGATTCCTGTCAGAAATAAAGGTTGCGGTTACGGCCTCAAAGGGGACGGCGAATCTGCCGTCCCCAAAATTTTGCCAATATCCTATAAACTGACGCCGCAAAGATGCGGCGACTCTCTGCCATCCTCGGATCATTTCTCTTTCTGCTCATTGCGCCAGGATTCGTTGCCGGAGTTGTGCCTTACTGGATCAGCCGCTGGCGTAGCGGGGCAGCCTACGCGGGAAGTTCAGCGATTCGAATTCTCGGAGTACTGCTCATCATATTCGGCATACCACTTCTTCTCGACTCCTTCACGCGATTCGCTTTGCAGGGACAGGGGACCCCTGCGCCGGTATTCCCAACGAAACATCTCGTGGTGACCGGTTTTTATCGCTACGTCCGAAATCCGATGTACGCAGGAGTCGCGTCCGTCATCTTCGGCCAAGCCCTTTATTTCCGAAATGTCCTGGTCCTCGAGTATGGCGTGATCATATGTCTGGCATTCCATCTCTTCATCTTGTTTTACGAGGAGCCGACGCTGCGGCGGACTTTCGATCGAGAGTATGAGGAATTCTGCAAGAACGTTCCGCGCTGGATACCTCGGCTGAGCCCTTGGTCGCCGGAAAATCGAATATAGGGGAGCGAATCAGTTCTCGTCGTGCGGTGAATCCGATTTGACTTCGGCGCGAGCCAGCAGCCGGCGCAAAGCTCTTTCTCCCGCGGCTCCCCGCTGCTCCCCCGCGATGTTCCCGTCGCGATCAACGACTACGTAGATAGGATACGAATTCGCCTGGTACATGGCAGCTAGATTCGTGTCTTCAGTGAGCACGATGCGGCAAGAACGCGGATGCTGTTCGAGATATTTCTTCACCGTCTTTTTCGATTCGGCTACATCAATCGCGAGGACGATCAACCCCTGGCCCGAGAATTCCTTATTGATCTGCTCGATGAGGGCTTCCTCCTGACGGCAGTACTGGCACCATGTGGTCCAGAACTCGAACAGCACGACTTTGCCTTTCGTGCTCTCGTTATTGAAGCTCTCGCCTGACATGGTGCGCGCTCGAAAACGCGGAGCGGGTTCGCTATCGTCGTCTCCGGCAAAAACCGGACTCGCCGACAGCAGCAAAATGAGCGGCAGGAATCGCGCAACCAGCTTCATGGCGCGGAATCATAGCACAAGCTGCAAGCGGCCAAGGGCGATTGTCACCCTTGTTCCTAATTCGGAACACAGGCCAGCACGCCGGATTTACTTGCGTCCCAAAAAGCGGATTCTCGCCGTAAAAGCACGCCGGTCGAAGTTGCTGAAGGTGAGGAACTGCGGCGAGTTAATGTCATTGTTCACGGTGAAAGGATTTTGGTGGTTGGTAATGTTATCGAAGCCGCCACGTAACGCCCAGTAGAAACCGAGGGCGTGAAAGCGCTTTTCGAGGTGCAAATTCAGCGCAATGTAAGTAGGGAACCGGTAGGCGCCGGGAGGACGAACGATCTGCTGCTGGTCATTCAACGCCGCGAAAGGAAAGCCGGTGCGAGCATCGAAAGAATAGCCGGCGTCGAAACCCTTGATCAGCGGAAACCATCCCCATGAGATAAACCGATTCGGCACGTCCCATGCAAACGGCCCGGCGACTTGAGGGCTGAGGACGAGATTGTCCAATGAGTAGTCAAGGACCTGATTGGATCGCGACCTTGAACGCGTATACGAGCCGGTGAGCATATATCGCTTTTTGAACGTGCGGCGCAGATCAACTCTGAACGCGTAATACTCATCGTTGCGGGTGTTCTGGAGAAAGAAATCGGATCCTGTCCCGCCGGCCGGAGTGTTGTACACAAAATCGTGAATGCCGGTGCGCCTCATAAATTCTGCTTTCAGGAACAGCTGCGCAGGAAGTTTCTGCTCGAGCGCCACACTCCAATTGATGAAGCGAGGGGCGAGTAACTGATTGCGGTCAACTGAAAAGGTGGTGGAGAAAGAAGCGGCGTTCCCCTGCTCGTCGAAAAATGTGTCTTGTCTCGACCCCTGAAACGGCAGTGCAACCAGCGCCAGGGTGGTCGATTGGTACACCACGCCAATGCCCGCTGAAATCTTGGTATTCCCAGACTCATTCACGACATAAGTCCCCGCCAAGCGAGGAGAAATTAATGGCCGGCGAACGACTTCGTCCCAGTCGAAGCGAACACCAGGTTCGATTAGCAATTGCGATCCTGGGGACCAGCGGTCCTGGATGTAAGCGCTGGTTTCAGTGTTGTAGATAGTAGCCGGAAGGCCCCCCGAAAATGTTGAGTGAAGTGCAACCGGATCACAAGCGGTACTGGAATTTGCCGGACAATCGCGCAGCGACGAAACCGCCGACCTCTGGAACAGCTGCTCATAGCTCAGGCGGTCAAAGTCGGTTCCGAGAAATAGATCGTGCTTGCCATGCCAATGCTTAGGCAAGTACCAGTTCGCGAGGCCCTGCGAGCGTCGCGCGATGCTGTGTGCGCGTAAGTAATAGTTGCCGGTGGCGCCGTTGGGCGTGAAGACGTAAGCAGCTTGACCTAGCGGGGTCTGGTCCAGCCCATATTGGCTGAACGCCAGTCCCACCTCGACCAGAGATTCCTCTGAGAATGCATGCTGTTCCTTGAGCGAAGCGAAGTAGAGGTTCTCTGAATCCTCAGGGCGCGTGGTGGCCGGAGCCAAAGTCGAAAATCCCTGATGATCATCGTGCAACCAGTTCACCAGGAAACTGGCGGTCACGATGTCACGATTGGTTACATTGACTTGGGTTTTTGACAGATTGCTGGTGCGCCAAACCGTATCTGTGTTTTCGCCGGCAGGCAACTCCGGAATAATCACATTGTCATACTCACCGTCCACACCGTCGAAGAACCATGCCTTCCCGTGTTTGATCGGCCCGGATATCACAAAGCGTGGATCAACTTTGTCGAGCTTCCAGGACCCGGCCTTGTTCTGAAAGGAAGGCAAGAAATTGGTCGCGGCAAAACGATAGTGATCGTCACCAATGCCGGTCTGCAAACTGAGAACTCCAGCCGCGCCTTTTCCATATTGGGCCGAGATGCGGCTGCTCTCGACCTCGACATTTCTTAGCGCGTCGGTGCTGACGCGCACCAGCAATTGGCCCGTGGCGGGCTGGGTCAAATTGAAGCCGTCCAGAATGGTTAGGGCCTGAGAGGTCTCACCGCCTTCAATGTGGGGTTGGGCGCTCAAGTCGAGCACCACTCCCGGAATGTAACTTAGAACATAACGATAATCGCGAGTTGCGGGATAGGGAATGTTGATGATATCGAGGCCGCTGAGTTGTTCTTGTGCGGAAACCTGCTGCGGATCGATAGCGGGAGTCGACTCGGTCACATTCACCGTCTCGCGCACCTCTTGTTGGTGGCTCAGCGCGATTTCGAGGGTGCCGGAGCGCTGGATTGCCGGCGAAGTGAACACGTAGTAAGTTTCCTTTTCGATGCGAAGCTGCCAGGGCTGCCCTTCGAGATGAGAAAAAGTGCAGTGACCCGCTAAACCGGTTTCACAATGCATCTGGCCTGCCGGCCCCTGCAGTGTGACCCGTGCATTTGCCACAGGCACCCCATTTTCATCCACAACAACAATGGCCAGTTCGCTGGCCGAGCTTGGCGGCGATGGCGATGCAGTGGTCTGCGCCGATGTACCGAGAGACCACGCCTGCAGGATCAGGACAATTGAGATCAGGAGCTTCATCGAATGAACATAAACAATAGAAGAAAGACTTAGATGCGTAATCAGAACTCTGCTTCCAGCACCTCAGCGTCTGTCAATAATGCACTTACGATCAGTGGGTGGGAAGAGATTCTTCAGAGTTCCCTTAGGCCGGGGCCTATTACTCTGCTGGTGCAGAGGCATTGTGGTTCTCTCGGACGAGCAGTCACAATCACATACGCAAGTAGCTCCGGCGGCAGGTCATTCCGGAAACGTTCATTGCCCGTGATGAGAACGAATACACCAGGCTCTCCTGCAACCCGGCGCTTCCCGCGCTACACGCTCGACATTCGTGTCTCGGCGCGAGTATTCCGAGCGGACGCGCAAGTCGCGCTATGGGGACGATCCATCGAGTTTGGCCAGGATGGAATTGGGGTCACTCTAACCGGAGAGCTGGAGCCGGGTGAAGTGGCAACGCTGGAGCTAACATTGCCTAATTCAATTCCTATGAAGTTGCGGGCCCTCGTGCGTTATCGGGACGGCCTTCGCCATGGCTTCGAGTTTCTTGCGCGGGACGAAGTGCAGCGTGAAGCGATTCGCCGCACCTGTGAGCTGCTTTCCGCCAGCAGCTGAAATTTCTTCGCCTTTCTTATCAGCAGCCATCCACTCGTTTTGTAACTTTTGCCTGACGTGGCAATCTCAGGCATCTAGAATGCCGTTTTCGGCGTATATGTAGATGGAGATCTACAGCCATGCTCATCAAGAAGGATAATGAGGTTCCCTCTTCAGAGATTACTCCTCGTAACATCTATTTGAACCGCCGCAAGTTTCTCGCGGGACTGGGAATCGCGGGTGCGGCAGCTACCGGCGGCCTAGGGCTCCGAAGAGCTCTGTCCGGCGCTGCGCAGGCGTTCGCAGACGCCAAGATTTCTGGATTGCAAAAGAGTCCGTTCTCCACCACGGAAAAAATTACTCCCATGACGGACGTGACTCACTACAACAATTATTACGAATTCTCGACCGACAAAGAAGGTCCTGCGGAGCTGGCAAAGAATTTTAAGACGCGGCCGTGGAACGTCACCATTGACGGCGCAGTACAGAAGAAACTGAAGTGGGACATTGATTCCATCTTGAAGTTCTCTGCTCCCGAAGAGCGAATTTACCGGCACCGCTGTGTGGAAGGCTGGTCGATCGTCGTGCCCTGGATTGGGTTCTCCCTCAGTGAACTGATCAAGCGAGCACAACCCACCAGCAAGGCGAACTTCGTGCAGTTCACGACCATCTACGATCCTGGGCAGATGCCGGGACAACAGCGCCAGGTGCTCGACTGGCCTTATGTTGAAGCTTTGCGCATGGACGAAGCCATGCACCCGCTGACCCTGCTCTGCTTTGGCATGTATGGCGAAAATCTGGCAAATCAGGACGGAGCGCCGCTGCGTCTGATTGTGCCGTGGAAGTACGGATTCAAGAGCGCTAAGGCGATCGTTAAGATCAGCTTTGTTGAGCACCAGCCGGAAACCACTTGGAGTAAGGCAAATCCACACGACTTTGGCTTCTATTCGAACGTGAATCCGAATGTCGAGCGCTATCACAGTCAGTCGTACGAGCGGAGACTTGGCGAATTCCGGCCCAGGCCGACTTTGATGTTCAACGGGTATGATCAGGTCGCGGGGCTGTACTCGGGAATGGATCTGGTCAAGAATTACTAGCCCTCCTAAACACTGATCTAACTCATGATTCGCATCACCAAAATCTTCATTTTTATTGCGGCGCTTGTACCTTTTGGGCTGCTGCTTTGGAGATTTTTTGGCGCCGCTCCTTTCGACATGACGACCTGGGGAGCCGGTCTGGGAGCGAATCCCATCGAAAAAATCACTCACGTCACTGGGGACTGGACGCTGCGGTTTCTCTTGATCACATTGGCAATTACGCCGCTCAGGAAATTGCTCAATATCCCGTCTCTGATCAAGTTTCGACGCATGCTGGGCTTGTTCGCATTCTTCTATGCCAGCTTGCATTTTCTCACTTACATCTGGCTAGACAAGTTTTTCAATCTGCACGAGATTCTGGCTGACGTCGCCAAACGCAAATTTATTACCATCGGATTCACTGGCTTCCTTTTGCTGATTCCGCTCGCTGTTACCTCAACCGCAGGCTGGATCAGGCGACTGGGAGGCAAGCGCTGGCAGGCCTTGCACCGGCTCATTTATGTTGCCGCCATCGCGGGAGTGATTCATTACCTCTGGCTGGTCAAGGCGGACATTCGCCGGCCCGTGCAATACGGGATCTTGCTGGGTATTCTCTTGCTCTATCGCGTGGCAATGTGGCTTATCCCATCATTTCAGAAACGACGATCGATGACCGCTCCGCACAAAGTTACCGCCGTAAGCCAGTAAACCTTGCTCCTTCCCTTCTCGTGTGGCTTTTTACAAATCTTGTTGATCTTTTACGTTCCCTCAACAACTTTGCTTCGATGCGAGGGTTAGAATCCTGAGTACAACCTCGCCTGTTCAAACGTTGTGTAAGGAGCCTGTCGCCGTGCCAATGTTCAGATCTGCCCTGAGATTGCTCTGCTTCTCCGCTGGAGGTTTTGCCCTGGTTGCAGCCGTGGGATGCGGAACCGGGGGTAGCACCGCGTTCCTGAATAACACCGAAAATTTCTCCGCCGCCAGCCTGAAAGGCTCCTACGTTTACCAACTTCGCGGCGCCGACGCTCTCAGTTTCAGGCCTTATAGGGAGGTCGGAGTTTTTACGGCGGATGGGGCCGGAAAAATCACGGGTGGCAGTGATGACACCAGCTTCACGGCAAATGCTCCGGCAACCGTCACTGGCTCGTATCAGATTGCCTCGGATGGCACCGGATCCATCACTATGACAAGCCAGTTGGGCACGATTAACTTGGCTGTGACCATGGTAAGCAGTTCCAAGGTTTATCTGATCGAGGCCGACCATCTGAACTCTTCCGGTTTGGGAGTGAATGCCACGGGATTCGCCGAATTGCAGGACAGTTCGGCAATTGCGACTACGCCAACCGGCCCGTTCGCGTTCCGAATTCATGACGAAGTCAGCGGGGTGTCGCAACAGCCTGCGGCGCAAGTCGGAGCGTTTACGGTGCCGGGCAGCGGCGTAAATGGTTCCATGGACGAAAATGCCGCCGGAACGTTCAGCTCGCCTAATCTGACCTGGTCGTTTGCTGCTCCGGGAGCGCTTGGCCGCGGTACCGGCACATTCCTCAATGCATCGACAAATGTTACCTCCAATTTTATTTACTACATAGTGAGAGGCAGCAAATTGGATTTGCTCATGAGCGACAGCGGAGTAGTTGGCGGAGGCAGCGTCGAAGCCCAGAGCGGGGCGATTGCCAATGGACTTTCTGGAGCTTATGCCTTTGGCAGCAGCGGAGATGATTCGAACGCCTCATTGGGCTTTTTCGGAACGGTAGCCAGTGTCGGCGAGTTCAATGCCTCCAGTGGAAATATCGCCGGCACTGAAGACACCAATGTGGATGGAACTGTGACCGCGAATTCAGCTTTCAGCAACTGCTATAGCGCGAGCGCAATTGGTCGCGTCACGGTTACGAGCCTCTCTGGGAGCACGTGTTCAAGCACCGTAACCCAGGTTTTTTGGATGGTCAATCCCAGCCGCGCATTTTTCCTCGACCTCAACATCGGTGTCTTCGATGACGGGACGGCCGACCTTCAAACCGTCAGTAACTTTTCAGCCTCGACAATGAAAGGGCAATTCGCGCTGGTGATGGGCGGAGTGGACACGACGCCCCAGCAGTTAGGACTGCCACCGCAGCTTCTCTCGCGGGTTGGAGTAGTGCAGTTGGACGGCGCCAGCAAGGTCACGGTCAACGAACTTGCAAATGCCTCCGACCCGAACGTTGGCGGTATCAATGCGCCTGGAATTCTTTCCGGAAACTACGCGGTTTCGTCCAATGGCCGAATCGTCGGGGGCGCCGGTAATTCCGGGGGCGGTTTTGACTTCGTGATGTACGGAGTCTCAGGCTCGCAGGCTTACGCGCTACAGAACGATACCGGAGTGATTACGTCTGGAACATTCGAGCGGCAGCCGTAATTCAACAACTACAACTGTCGATGAGAATAAAATTCGGCTAGCTCAAGATCGCCCGGCGTAGTGATCTTAATATTCTGCGCGGAGCCCATGACCACGGCGACCGGATGTCCAGAGCGCTCGACCAGTGAAGCTTCGTCGGTGCCAATGAAACCATCCGCCGCGGCTTCGTCGAAAGCTTTCCGCAGAACGGAGTAACGAAAACCCTGCGGGGTTTGGGCCATGACCACCTTTTCGCGAGGGATGGTGGCTTTAATAAGCGCGCCTTCGGCCGTGCGTTCCACCTGCTTAATGGTATCCATCGCCGGCATACCGACAATAGCAGCGCCATACTTTTTTGCTGCCTCAATCACGTCATGAATCATCTGGGCGCTTACAAATGGACGAACCGCGTCATGTACCAGGATGATGTCGTCAGCATCCGCGCCCACTCCCGTCAGTGCGTTTGCCACTGACTGTTGGCGATTGTCGCCGCCCTCAAGCAGTACAGTCTTCTTCACCCAAGCCTCAGGTGTTTCACGGCGTAACCGCTCCGTGAACGGAAAAATTTCGGCTTGCCGCAAGGCGATGCGGATCTGGCTGATTTCGGGATTTTCGGCAAATCTCGAAAGCGTGCGAACCAGGATTGGCGTTCCCTGCAGATCTGCAAACTGCTTACTTGCCACAGGTTTGCGGCCGGACGCAGCGGCTGACGCCATGCGCGTTCCCAATCCGGCAGCCGGAATGATCACGATAACCTTCATTGCGGGCGATCAGTATATATGAGTTTCTAACCTGGACCGAAGCCGGAACGTGCAACCCGGCTTTCACAAAACCGCAACAAAACAACGCGACTGTACAGCTCCGGTCGCGGAGGCAGCCTTGAAAAGACGACGGCCGTTGCTCTCACTCCTGATGTTTTGCGTACTTACGGTTGTGGGCTCAGCTCTGGCCTTCGCAGTAGTAATCGCGGGGGCATCGGTCGCGTTGGCCAGCCACCAGAGCACGAGCACGCAGCTTGAGGACGAGCAAACTCTGGAACCGGCAACTCGCGCCGAGACAGGCGGCAAGACCTTTAACGGAATGATTACCGATTCGCATTGCGGCGCCCGCCACATGCGCAACACTCGCCAGAACTCCACGGATTGCGCTCGCGCTTGCGTACGCAAAGGAGCGACCTTTGTTCTGGTGGATGGCGGCCATCGCTACACGTTGATTGGAGGCGACACGGTTCTCGCCGAACTGGCTGGGCAACGGGCGAATGTGACCGGCACACGTCAGGGCGATACGATCATCGTGGACGCTGCAGCGCCGATTTTCTGAGCTTCACCCTTCTGCCGGCTGTTCGGCGGCAATTGCCTGCTTCTTCGTATCCACTGCAGGACCGTTAGCGACACTGACTGGCGGTCTTGGTTCGCCACGTGATCCGAAACGTTCGTCCCACTTGCCAAAGATCATCTTGCCGGCCGTGGTTTGCAGCACTGAGGTGACAGAGATGTCGATGGTCTTGCCGATCATTTTTCGCGCGTTGTCCACCACCACCATCGTTCCATCGTCGAGATAGGCCACACCCTGGTTGTACTCTTTGCCTTCTTTCAGAATGAACACCCGCATGGCCTCGCCCGGAAGCACAATGGGCTTGAGCGCATTCGCGAGTTCATTGATGTTCAGCACCTGCACACCCTGAAGCTGTGCAACCTTATTCAGATTGAAGTCGTTGGTGATGATCTTACCTTCGTACACTTTGGCTAGTTCGATCAGCTTGAGATCGACTTCACGAACCGTTGGAAAGTCATCTTCGACAATTTGGATTTGCAGCGAAGCGACTTTCTGTAATTTCTGCAAAATGTCAAGGCCACGGCGTCCGCGATTGCGCTTCAGCGGGTCAGCCGAGTCGGCGACCAATTGCAGTTCCCGCAGCACAAATTGCGGGGTAACCACGATGCCGTCCAGAAAACCGGTTTCCGCGATGTCCGATATGCGGCCGTCGATGATGACGCTGGTATCCAGGATCTTGTAACTCTTCTTGAGCTGCTTCTCGCCCCCGAAAACTCCGCCGAGCGCCGCCAGATTCAAGAGATCGCCCTTGTTGGCTCCCACGACCAGCCCGACATAGGCCATCAGCAGCATGACCATGATCTCAAGGAAGCTACGGAATCGCCCTTCAGCGAAGCTGTTATGAATGATTAGCGCGAACAGATAGGCACCGAAGATCCCGAGGATGCTCCCGATGGCCGCCCCAATCAGCCGTTTCAGACTGATGCGGTGTAGGCGCCACTCGAAAATAACGATACCCGCTCCGAGCAGCGTGCCGATAGCGGCGTTGAGCCTCTCATCAGGACCAAAAGGACGAAGCCAGTAACAGGTAAAAGTTACGAAAATTACGAGAAATAAACGAACCAAAACCATATCCACAACACACCTCCCCAGGGACACCTGTCAGCCACACAGTCGTCCCGCCGGCTTGCGACAACCTCGAGTAGGCAGCCGGCACATATTCGGGGCCGTAATATGAGTATGATATGGCCCCGTTGCTCTTGCTGATCAAGAGCGTAACTCTTTACGCGAAGCAGTATATACCGCGGAATGGCGGGGGCTGTCACACACACTGATGTCGCCAGTACCTGTTCATTGCTAGACTCTCACTATGAAAGCAGCTGTTATCACCCGGTACGGCGGCCCTGAGGCGATTGCAATTCAGGACATGCCCGAACCGGTTGCTAAATCGGGCGAAGAATTAGTGCGCGTAGAAGCCGCGGGGGTGAACTTCGCTGACACCATGGCGGCGAGCGGCGGCTATCCTGGCACGCCCAAGCCTCCCCTGATTGCCGGGCGAGAATTTTGTGGAACCCGACGGCGCGACGGCGTGCGGGTTATGGGGTACACGCAGTGGGGAGCATTCGCCGAGTTGGTCGCGGCCCGTCCTTTCCTGTTGTGGCCCGTTCCTCAACAATGGAGCACGGAAGAAGGAGCTGCATTTCCGGTCAATTTTTTCACTGCGTACTTCGCATACTGGAAAGCTGGACTGATCGAGAATGCCGCCGGCGCACGCGTACTCATTCATGCTGTGGCTGGTGGCGTGGGGACCGCGGCCGTGCAGATCGGCAAAACTCTAGGCGTTGAGATGTACGGGACCTCGTCTTCTGACGAGAAGCTCGATCGAGTGAGGCACTTGGGGCTGCAGCACGCAATCAACTACAAGCAGCGGGATTACGCCGAAGCCATTCGAGAACTCACTTACGGGAAAGGCGTGGACGCGGTTTTTGAAATGCTCGGTGGCGAGCATACCGCAAAGAGTGTGGGGTGCCTGGCGGACTTCGGCCGTCTGATCGCCTATGGCAGCGCCACCGGTCAACGCGGGCAAATAGACGTTGGCAGTCTTTATGCCAAAGGCGCCAGCGTCCACGGACTTTGGTTGACTTATCTATCTGCGAAATCTGAACTGATGCAGCAGGCCTGGCAGCAACTGTCAGTGTGGATTTCGCAGAATAAGCTCCGGCCTGTTATCGGGACCGTACTGTCACTTGAAAAAGTGTCTGATGCTTACCGGCTGATGCTGGAACGAAAGAACTTTGGCAAAGTGGTTTTGAAGATCGCATAATTCCTTCTGTAGCTTCTCGGTCTGCACCCGGTTTCGCCGGCGTTCGCCGGTTTTTCTCCGCATCTGATCACCTTTCCACCCCGAGTACAACAACTTATGTACCCTAGCTTCGCCCAAAAATCGGAGAGACGATAGTCAGACTACGCCCTGGGCGTAGGGACCACGACTATGGACGCGCATGGGTTAATGTCGGAGGAAGAGCCGGTTTGCGGCGCATGGCAGCGGTTCGTCCAAGCGACGATTGTTCTGTTCCTTGCGCTCACTGCTGTGGTTTTGGCGCATTATTTTCTACCTTCGAATTCCGGAAAATTACAGCAGCAAGTCCGTCAGCTCAGCGAACAAGTTGAAGAGTTGCAGCAGCAGCAGGCCATGCCTGCGCTGGTATTGAACCGATATCGCAATTCGATCTGTTACATCTTCGGTATTTACGATGTTGGATTTCCGAATGAGCATCCTATTCAGCGGACGCGGATCTCCGGCTCAGGTTTTCTGGTTGCTGATGGACTGATTGCAACCAACCGCCATGTGGCCGAACCCTGGTACGGCGATCCGGATACTGACACTCTGGTTCAACGCGGCGCTACGCCACGTTTGGAAAAGCTGGTCGCGTATTTTCCAGGATCTCCGGAACCAATCACTCTGAGAACGGCTGCGCTTTCCTCTGATGGCGATTTGGCACTGGTTCACTTTGACGGCGCCACCGACCTCAACGTCAAACCACTTCCCCTGGCGTCGCAGACCCCAACTGCCGGCGAGTTGGTGGCGGTGGTGGGATATCCGATGGGCGTACTCGGAATGATGGCAAAGGCACCAACCCCGGTCTATGCGCGCCTCGCCTATCGGCATGACGATCAGGGCACAGCCAGCGAACTGGCGGCGTTGTCGTTAATCCGGCCTTCAGCTACCTGTGGCCATCTTGGCGATGTGGTCGGCGACAAGCTGATCTACGATGCACCGACGGCTCACGGAGCCAGCGGCGGCCCGGTCTTCAACTCGCGCGGCGAAGTGATCGGGGTGAACGCCGCTTACATCGACGGATTCTCCGGCGGCACGCTCGGCATTTCTTCTCAGGCCCTCAAGCCCCTGATTGAACAGGCCCACAAAAAAGGCTTTTGAGCAGTTGGAGCAGGGCTCGACAATCGTCAGTTTTTCAACGAACTGCTCCGAAACCCTCTAAACCAGCCGGGCTCGCGTACATGCTCTTCATCGTGGCGGCGGAGCCGCGCAGCCATGACTCCAGGCCTGCCCAGATATCCCACAACGCGGAGTTCGTCCTTGCGATCGACGACCGGGAGTCGCCCGACGTTGTATCGCAGCATCTTGGTCGCGGCATCATGCAGAGTCTCGTCGGGGTAGGTAACCACGATGTTTCGTGAGCTCGCTTCGAGCACGCTCATGGAAGCATCTTTTTCCAGAGCTCGAAACACATCACCGCGCGTGATCATTCCACTCAGCTTTCGATTGGAATCCAGCACCAGCATGGCTTGATGACGGGTCACACTCGGTTCCCCGCGTGCAATGCGGTCAGCGAGATCGCTCAATCGCATGTCGGCGGCAATCGTGGGCGCTTCTCGATCCATAGTTTCCGATACCAGCGTGTGCTGCAATACATCCGCTTCATAATCCTGATGAATACGCAGGCCGCGCCGAATCAGCTTCTCGGTCATGATGGAAGCTTTGGGCATGAGCAGCATCGAAACTCCGTCGGCGATCACGCACACTAGCATCAGCGGCAGGACGGAGTTGTAATCACGGGTAATCTCAAACGCGAAAATAATGAACGAAAATGTCGCGCGCGAGGCCGCGCCGAAGACCGCGCCCATTGCGACCAGGGCGAACGCACCTGGCGAGAGATGGGCAGAAGGAACCAGAAGGTTGATGCCGATGGCCAGCGCTCCACCCATTGCCGCGCTGGACATAAACATTGGAGCCAGCAACCCGCCCGAGGTTCCTGAGCCGAGGGAGATCACCAGGGCGATTCCCTTGGCCACCATCACGACAACCAGCGCTTTCAGCGCAAGGTTCGCATTCAGGATGTCACCAATGGTGTCGTAGCCGACGCCCAGCACCCGTGGAACGAAATATCCAATAATGCCCAGTCCCAGCGCACCGATTGCAGGCCACCACAATTCATCAACCGGCAATTTCTCGAATAGGTCTTCTGTCCAGTAAAGAAGCCGGGTGAAGCCAACGGCAGCCAGGCCGCAAATCGCGCCCAAGAGTAGATAGAACGGCAAAGCCCGTGGAATGGCAAAGTCCATTGCAGCGACGTTGAACATTGGCCCCGCGCCCAGCAATTGCATGTGAACGGCAGTCGCCAGTGTGCTGGCGATGACCAGAGGGATGAATGACCGCGATTTGAACTCAAAAAGAAGCAATTCGATAGCAAGAATCACTCCCGCAATCGGCGTATTGAAAGTCGCGGACATTCCTGCAGCTGCGCCGCAGGCGAGCAACGCTTTCCGCTCCGCTGCGGTCACGTGCATCGCCTGTCCGACCAGCGAACCAATAGCGCCTCCGGTTTGAATGATCGGTCCCTCAGCGCCAAACGGGCCGCCGGTTCCAATCGCGATTGCCGCTGAGATCGGCTTCAGAATTGCAACTCGTGGTTGAATGCGGCTGCGGTTGACGAGCACCGCTTCCATTGCCTCTGGGATTCCATGCCCCTTGATTTTCGGACTGCCGTATTTAGCCATTACCCCAACCATCAGGCCACCGATCGCAGGGATGGGAATTACCCACCAGCCGAGATGATTATGGCGGGCGCTGACGAACATGGTGCTGAAGTGTCCGTAAAACGCCAGATTGGTAAACAGGCCGATCAGCTTATACAGAAGGAAGGCGATACACCCGGCAATGAGGCCGATTCCGGCGGCAAGGAACGAAACCAGAAGAATCCTGAAGCCCGCAGGCTCAAGCGGCGGTCTTTCTGCGGTGCTCAGACCGGTCACACCGATGCTGGTTTTTTCTGTGGGTGCTTTGCTGACAATTTCCGGTGCCAAATTCTCGTTGGACATTCCTGGCTACTTCCTCCTCACGTTTATGTTCTTGGTCTCGGCCAGTAGATGCTGCAGGGAATCCAGCAAAGCCGGGCCCTGGGAGCGAAGTTCCTCCCGGTGCCCAAGCGAGAGTTGTTGCAAAACTTTTTCGCCGTGAGCGGTCAGATGTAGCAGCACCTCACGGCGGTCTTCGGCTCCGCGCTGCCGCCGGACGAACCCGGCGGACTCTAAGCGATTCACCAGTTCCACCGCACTGTGGTGTTGGATCTGGAGCTTTTCAGCTAGCTCCGCAATCCGCGGACGAACATCAGCAGGCAGTCCTTTGAGCGCCAGCAGCAATTGGTGCTGTTTCGGTTCCAGGCCGGCGGCGCGGGCAGCTTGTTCGCTAAAGCGTAGAAACCGTCGGATCAGGTGCCTGAATTCCGCCAAAGACTGATAATCGCGCTTCGTAAGCTTTCTTTCCATGGACGGTGCTCGACGAGAGTAATTATATCGTACTGCGACATATATTCACGATTAGAACCCTTTGTCACGACTCGCCAGATTATGTACTCGCCGTTTAGAATCCGTGGTTCCCCGTTTGAGAAGCTCGAAAGGAGCCCGCCATTGATCCCACGCTACACCCGCCCTGAAATGGGCCGTATCTGGTCGGAGGAGAACCGGTTTCGGACCTGGCTCAAAGTTGAGCTGGCGGCCACGGAAACGCTGGCCGAAGCGGGAATCGTCCCACGTGCGGCTGCTAGAGCAATCCGCCAAAAGGCAGACTTCAAGCTCGATCGCATTAATGAGATCGAGGCCGAAGTACGCCACGACGTGATCGCATTCACAACCGCGGTTGCGGAATTTGTCGGTCCGGAATCAAGGTGGTTCCACTACGGACTTACATCCAACGACGTGGTTGATACTTCACAGTCGTTGCTGATCAAGGACGCTTCGCAAATCATCGCCGCCGATCTGCAAAGCCTGTCAGATGTTCTGAAAACCCGCGCCTGGGAATTCAAAGACACGCCCATGATTGGTCGAACTCATGGCATTCATGCCGAGCCGATCACGTTTGGTTTTAAGCTGGCGAACTGGTATTCCGAGGTGCAGCGCGATATCGTCCGATTCGAGCGCGCCGCAGAGAACATGCGGGTTGGCAAATTTTCCGGCGCGGTGGGGACTTTTGCACACCTTAGCCCCGATCTGGAAGAAAAAATGTGCGCGCGGCTGGGACTTCAGGCCGCCGCAATCTCGTCGCAAGTCATTCAGCGGGACCGCCATGCCGACTATCTGGCAACACTTGCGGTCATCGCCTGCACCCTGGACAAAGTAGCAACCGAAATTCGCCACCTGCAGCGCACCGAAGTCCGAGAGGTCGAGGAATACTTCAGCGAAAAGCAAAAAGGCTCCTCCGCCATGCCTCATAAGCGCAATCCGGTCACCTGCGAGCAGATCAGCGGATTGGCCAGGGTTGTGCGATCGAACGCTCAGGCCGGCTTCGAGAATGTCGCGCTGTGGCATGAACGCGATATATCTCATTCCTCGGTGGAACGGGTCATTCTGCCCGACTCCACAACGTTAGTTGATTACATGTTGCAGAAGACAACCAACCTCCTGAACACAATGTTCGTCTATCCAGAGCGGATGAAAGTGAACCTGGAGAGTACCGGTGGCCTGGTGTTCAGCGGACAACTGCTGCTCGACCTGGTTGAGAGCGGGATTTCGCGCGAGGATGCCTACCGCCTGGTGCAGGCCCATGCCATGCGCGCATGGAAGGAAGGACGGAATTTTCGCGAGTTGGTGACGGGCGACGAGAATGTCACAGGTCGTGTTCCGGCCAAAGTCATTCAACGCGCATTTGATCTGAAGCGGCAATTGCGAAACATTGACGCAATCTTCGCGCGGGTCTTCGGATCGAAGGCAGCTGCAGGCAAACGCTCTCGCAAAAAGTAAGCAAAGGTCTCTCGTCCGCACGATTTCAGGAGGATTCATGCGCTTCCGGGTACGTGTGGGTGTGCAACTCGTCTTATTGCCGCTGATTTGCGCAACTTCACTTCGGGCGGCTGCCCCGGACCAAGTCAGCCCACGAGACCAGGCCTGGCATGTGTTACGCGAGGGACTTACGGATGCCAAAGTCTCGCGGCGTAAGGACGCTGTGCAGGCTCTCTCCTTGATTAAAAGGAATCGCATTGCGCAGCGGTTAGCTGTGCAGGCGCTAAGGGATGCTCACCCAAGTGTTCGTACCGCCGCCGCTGCGACTCTCGGACAGCTTCATGCCACCGCCGCCATTCCTGACCTGAAAGAGGCTCTCGCGGACAAAGAGATTTCAGTGGTGCTGGCCGCGACTTACTCTTTATTTCTGCTTAAGGACAAAACCGCGTTTGACATCTACTATGCCATCCTGATGCGCGATAAGAAATCCAGTGAAGGCATGATCCAGGCACAACTTGATCGTTTGAAGGATCCGAAGCAGATGGCTGAACTGGGCGTCCAGGAAGGTCTCGGCTTTGTACCTTTCGGTGGAATGGGGTTCGAAGCGTACCGGCAGTTATCCAAGCGGAACGAGTCTCCGGTGCGGGCGGCCGCCGCGCGGTTTCTCGCCAACGACCCCGATCTGGTTTCTCAGGACGCTCTGCTACAGTCCGCGCTCGCCGACGATAGCGACAATGTGAGGAACGCAGCCTTGGATGCATTGGCCGAACGCGGTAATCCCGGCTGCATCGAGCGCCTGCTTAAGAACCTGGACGAAAACAAATCAGATATACGTTACCGGACTGCAGCCGTCATCATCCATCTGAGTTCTGTGAAAAAGGCGCGAGCTAAGAAATAGCTTCGAAAAGACCGCTGATCAGTAACTCTTAAGCGACAGGGCGCCGCCCCCTGCAAGCACAAGGCAGATACAGGCCCCCCACATCGCTAACGGGTGCTCATATCCCATGGGCCCCGAAAAGCCGTTCTTCAGATGCACCACCAGAATTGCAACCGTCATGTCTATCGCATTCAGGCCAGCGGCAATTCGAGTCGCCAATCCGGTAATCAGCAACAGTCCGCCGACAAATTCAACCAGGGTCACAATCACCGCGGCAACGGCAGGCAACGGTATTCCCAAGTGTCCGAAAAATCCTGTCACGCCATGAATGCCCATATGGAAAAGCTTTTGATAACCGTGAACGAAGAACACAATCCCGGTCACTACGCGCAGGATAGCCAATCCCCACGCCTGCGATGAATTGCCCATTGAGTCTCTCCTGATTCTTGCCCGGTTCATTTTGGCCCGGTTCCGACCACTTTTTGATTGCACCGACTACAGAAAGCGTTACAGATGTGCATGCCAATCGGGCCGCTTCAACTTATTTGACGGTTAGGTTTGGCTTAGCGGCGCGCATTCGCGCCAGAACCGCTTCGCCCATCGCTTGCGTGCTGATTGATGGTTGGCCGCTTGCCGCAAGATCGCGAGTACGATGGCCCGCAGCCAAAACACCACGCACCGCAGATTCGATTGCGGCAGCTTCGGTTTCAAGTGAAAACGAATGCCGCAGCAGCATGGCGCCGGAAAGTATCGCGCCGAGCGGGTTGGCAATTCCCTGGCCGGCGATGTCCGGAGCTGAGCCGTGAATTGGCTCATAAAGCCCTACCTTTCCGCCGATGCTCGCGGAAGGCAGCAATCCCAGCGATCCGACCACAGCGCCGGCCTGATCGGACAAGATGTCGCCGAACATGTTTTCCGTGAGAATCACGTCGAAAGCAGCGGGGCGTGACACCAAAGCCATGGCCGCCGAGTCAACGTACATGTGGCCGAGCTGAATCTCGGGGAAGTCCCTCGCCACGCGATTGACCACGTCGCGCCACAGCCGGGATGAGTCGAGTACATTGGCCTTATCCACCGAGAGGAGTTTCTTTCGACGCCTGGAAGCGAGATCAAACGCAATCCGAGCGATGCGCTCAATTTCCGGCTCGGAGTAAGCCATTGTGTCCATCGCCCGACGCGAGCCTGGATCGCCTTCTGTCGATCGCGCTCCAAAATAAACGCCACCCAGCAGTTCGCGCACGATCACCACGTCAGTGCCGCGAACGATCTCGGGCCGAAGAGGCGAAAGATTCTCCAGGCCGGGCAGGCAGATCGCGGGGCGCAGGTTGGCAAAGACCCCCAATTCTTTGCGCAGCCGCAGCAGACCTGCTTCGGGACGGAGCTTCGCGGGATAGGAATCGAATGCCGGGCCACCCACAGCGCCCAGCAGCACAGCCCCTGACGCCAGGCTACTGTCAATGCTGTCTTGCGGGAGCGGATCATTGCTGGCGACGAGAGCTGCGCCGCCAACCGCCTTTTCAGTGACGTCCAGCTGATGACCGTGCGCGTCAGCCGTGGCCCGCAATACGTTGAGCGCTTGTTCCGTGACCTCGGGCCCGATTCCGTCGCCGGGCAGAGTTGTGATCTGTATCAGCATCGATTCGTGCGCTGGCTCGGGCGAATGAAAATTGTACCTAATTCCTGGGACACACTGAGATCAGGTTGATTTGCAAATAAAACGACGGGCTACACGCCCGTCGCTTCACTTAGATTCTTCGGTGCCGGAAGCTACCTCACACGCCCCAGAGATAATCTTCCTGCTCTGGTTGATGCTCGGGATTGGCCGGCAAGCTGGCTGCGCTGAATTCTGCGGGAACGCCGGCGGGAAACATCCGTCGTGACTCTTCCGCGCCTGCGGCCACCGCAGCAGCCTGTGGAGTTTCAACCCGGCCTGGTGGAATACGATGGCCTTCCGCTCCGGTTTCGCGGATCAGTTCGAGCAGATGGTGATCGTGCACGTGCTTGATTTCATCCGCAAGGACTACAAACTTGCGATAGATCTCATCCAGTTCGCGGCGCTCAAAGCGATATCCCAGCTGTTCGCAACGAAGACTTAGAGCGTGGCGGCCAGAATGCTTGCCCAGAACCAGCTTCGAATCCGGAACGCCCACTGAACGCGGCGTCATGATTTCGTAGGTCAGAGGATTCTTCAGCATGCCGTCCTGGTGAATGCCGGCTTCGTGCGCAAATGCGTTTCGTCCAATGATCGCCTTATTGGGCTGCACCGGAATTCCGGTGATCTCTTCCAGCATCTGGCTGGTTGGATATAGGTGTTCACTGGCAATGGCGGTTTCAAACGCATACTTATCGGCCCGCACTCGCAGCGCCATGACAATCTCTTCCAGTGAGGCATTGCCGGCCCGCTCGCCGATTCCATTGATGGTGCACTCCACCTGACGTGCGCCAGCTTCGACCGCGGCCAGCGAATTGGCTACTGCCAGTCCAAGGTCATTGTGGCAGTGAGTAGAGATGATCACGTTCTCCGGCACGCGCTGCCGAATGCTGCGTATAAGAGCGCCAAATTCCGCCGGAACTGTGTAGCCCACCGTGTCGGGGATGTTCAGAGTTGTTGCGCCAGCGGTGACTACCGCTTGCAGCACTTGAAACAGAAATTCGGGATCGGTTCGGGTTGCGTCCTCTGGTGAAAATTCAACATCATCGCAGAAGGTCCGCGCCAGGCGGACGGAATCGTGCGCCTGTTCTAAACACTGCTGCCGGGAAATTCGCAATTTGTGTTGCAGGTGGATGTCGGAAGTCGCCAGAAAGACGTGAATGCGAGGCCGAACGGCTGCCTCAAGGGCCTTGGCAGCTCTCTCAATGTCATGGCGAGCGGCACGGGCCAGGGCAGCAATTATGGGCCTGGGAACGGCCGCCGCTACGGACTGCACGGCGGCAAAATCGCCGTCTGAGGCGATGGGGAAGCCGGCCTCGATGACATCCACGCCCAGCCGGTCGAGCTGCCGCGCGAGCCGGGCCTTTTCACTCACATTCATGCTGCAGCCGGGCGACTGTTCGCCATCGCGTAAGGTCGTATCAAAAATAGTGATTTTGGCTTTTTCCATAACTACTCCCGCATCGATTTTCTAAATCTTATGCGCCTGGGTATCAAAACGAAAGCTTATTATATTTCTTTATATATGCTATTTTGCTTATATAAGTAGTTTGTTTACTGAACTTGGAAGTGTTCTCTAATATAGGATGGCTGCATGGATGTGTCTCAAATGGAGGTGTTCCTGGCGGTCGCCCGAGAAGGCGGCTTTTCGCGGGCTGCGGGCAAGCTTCATCGTACGCAATCCGCGGTCAGCCAAGCAGTTCGAAAACTCGAACTTGAGATTGGAGAGCCGCTCTTCGACCGCTCATCACGTGAGGGCCTGCTGACCGATGCCGGACGAGTCTTGCAGGGGTACGCAGAGCGGTTGTTAAACCTGCGGGACAATGCGCGCGAAGCTTTGGTTGAATTGCGAGAGCTGCAGCAGGGAAAGCTGGTCATTGGCGCTAATGAGTTCACAGCGCTTTATCTTCTGCGCCTTCTGGCCGAGTTCGGCCGGCTTCATCCAGCAATTCGAATCATGGTACAGCGCTCGCTGGGCAGCCGCATCCCCGACGATGTGTTGCGCCACAATTGCGAATTTGGCGTACTCACGTATGATCCACAGGATCCGGAACTCGCCTCAGCGGTGGTGTATTCCGATGAGCTCATACTCGTCGTTCCTCCCACCCACCCGTTGGCGAGAGAAAACCGAGTGAGCATTCGTCAACTGGGAGCCGAGTCTTTCGTAGCACACATTGTTTCGTCGCCGTACCGCGAAAAAGTCATTCAAGCTTTCAAAAAACATAAGACGCCGCTGCACATGGGGATCGAGTTGCCGACGCTGCAGGCGATCAAGAGGTTCGTCGCCATGGGCAGCGGTGTGGCATTCCTGCCAGAGATCAGCGTGGAGGACGAGATTGCCCGCGGGGAACTGGTTCGCATCCCGGTGCAGGAGCTTAAGGTGCATCGCAAGCTTCGACTCATTCATCGCAAGTCAGGAAGTCTTTCGCACGCCGGCCAGGCCTTTTTGAAAGTTGCGGAGTCGGTTGCGCATACCCAGGGTGGCCGATACCGGTTTGAGCGCGGAGCGTAAAAGAGCGCAAAGGTGCAAATTTTTGTAAATCCGGTTGGCTGCTTCGTCGTGAATCGTGTACTCTCCTATTACTTTTAGTTGCTTTTTCGCAAGCTCTGCTGGCCGCTTTGCGCCGCCCACCTTTCGGATTTGGCCCCGGAGCGGATAATCGGAAGCTCGCGCTATGGGGACAAAGTTCACTACACACTTTTCTGGAGATCGGTTTCGCTTCGTCGCCAACGCGGGGATATTTTTCCTGACCTGCGCACTCTGCCCGTTGCTGTACGCGCAGCAGGTCATTCTTACAGGCGTTGTTCGCGACTCGAGCGGCGCAGCGATCGCCGGAGCTGAAGTTACAGTACGAACCGCTCACGCATCGTTGTCAACAAAAACTGGTTGGGATGGCCGGTTTTCCTTCAACCCCATTCTGGAGTCTTCCGGAACGCTCCGTGTAGTCTCCCCAGGGTTCGCTCCGGTCGAGAAAACCTGGTCGTCAGAAACGTCTGCGGTTGAAATCAACCTTACCTTGCAGCCGGCCTCTGTGAGCGAACGAGTTGTGGTCTCCGCAACCAGAACAGAGATGAAACTGTCGGAAGTCCCCGGAGGCGCAGTGCAACTCTCGGCGGAAGATATTGCGGCCAACCCCGCTCAGAACACAGACGACATTTTGCGGCAGATTCCGGGCTTTTCTTTGTTCCGCAGGTCTTCAAGCCGGGTGGCAAATCCGACTAGCCAGGGGGTTTCGCTGCGCGGAGTGGGGCCTAGCGGCCCCAGTCGTGCATTGGTCCTGTTCGATGGCGTGCCCTTTGTGGATCCCTTCGGTGGCTGGGTTTACTGGGACCGCATGCCGCGCGCGGAGCTTTCATCGGTCGAGGTCGTACGCGGCGGTGCGTCGAGCCTGTATGGCAGTGATGCCATGGGCGGAGTCGTTCAATTTCTGACTCGCGTTCCGGAAGGATCTTCGTTGTCGATGGACATCTCGTATGGTAACGAGAACACGCCCGATCTCTCGCTGTGGGCAGGAACCAGGATTTCACGGTGGGACATGTCAGGCGCCGTGGATATGTCTCGAAGCGACGGCTACATTCTGGTCCCCAGTTCGCAGCGCGGACTGGTGGACACCAACGCTAACGCAAAACATGCAACCGTGGACGGATCACTCGGGTATCGGATATCCGATAGCTCACGTGCGTTTCTCCGCGGCAGTTTTTTTGAAGAATCGCGAAACAACGGAACACCGGTCCAAGTGAACAGCACGGGGACGGGATTTGGCGTCGCGGGAATCAATGCCGGTGTCGGGACGCGTGATTGGGTGAGCGCGCGTGTGTTCGGTCAAGCGCAAGGATACGACCAAAGCTTTTCCGCGATTGCCGCCGACCGCAATATTGAACACCTGACCAATTTGCAGCATGTTCCGTCGCAGCAGGTTGGGGGCGGCGTGCAGTGGAATCACCTGCTCAAAAACCACACTTTGATCGCCGGCGCGGACTTGCAAGAAACGATGGGAGCCAGCCATGAGAACCTGTTCTCCTCAACCACTGGGGCTCAGTTTGCCACTAATATCGCTGGTGGCCGACAGCGTGCCGGAGGGATTTTCGGGCAGGATATTTTCCGGATCGCTGATAAATGGACGATCATTGCCGGGCTGCGATGGGACGACTGGAGCAACTTCGACGCCAGCAACATTCGCATAGCGGTTCCTTCGGGTTTGCCGACCGGAATGCTGTTTTCCGATCGCAACGCCACCGCTTTCAGCCCCCGGATTTCAATTCTGCGAGCGTTGCGTAGCAATCTGTCAGCATCGATTTCCGGCTATCGTGCCTTTCGTGCTCCGACGTTGAATGAACTGTATCGCAGCTTTCGCCAGGGTTCGGTGACCACGAACAGCAACCCGCTGCTTACAGCCGAGCGATCCACCGGAGCTGAAGCCAGTTTGCTGCAAACGTCATTACATAACAAACTCGAAGCCAGAGGGACCGTCTTTTGGACCGACATCGTGAATCCGGTGACAAACGTTACCATCGACGCTACAACCCGGAAACGCGAAAACCTTGGCCGCACCCGCTCCGTCGGAACGGAGCTTGACGCCAGCATCCATGCCAGCGAATTCCTCCAGTTGTCCGCCGGGTATCAATATACGCACGCGACCGTGGTGGATTCCGTGCCTGCTCTGTTGGGACTAAACGTTCCTGAAGTTCCACAGCACTCGCTGACCTGGGAGGCGCGCTATTGGAATCCGGCGCGGGTCATGCTCAGCCTTCAGGGACGCTACTCCAGCCTGCAATACGATGACGACCTGAACACGCTTCCGCTGCATCAGTATTTCGTGTTGAATTTTTTTGCGGGGCGGACCCTGCACAAAGGATTGATGGGCTACGTGGCTGCTGAGAATCTGCTCGATCAACGCTACGATGTCACGCTGGCCCCGCCGATCGCCCCAGGAGCGCAACCGTTACGAAATCTCGGGCCTCCCATTTTGGCCCGGATAGGTCTCCGCATTGATTTTCCATCTTCGCGCTGAATTGAAGCGGTGAAAACCTTCAGCCTCGTGAAACTGGAAAGATAAGTTTGAAAGTCGTTCCTCGATCGGGAGAGCTGCGGACCTGGATTCTTCCACTGTGACTCTCGACAATTCCTTTCACGATCCAAAGGCCGAGTCCAGTTCCTTTCTCCCCCTTGGTGGTAATGAAGGGTTCGAACATAGTTGCGCGAATCTCGTTGGGAATGCCGCAGCCCGTGTCGGACACCACGATGCTGGCCTGACCGTAACCTTCCCGGATAGATTTGGCGTAGTGAGTGCGGATGCAAAGCCTCCCGCCTGCTGGCATGCTGTCCTTCGCATTGACCACAAGGTTTGAAAGTAACTGCCTGAACTGGTCGGCTGATCCCTTGATAGAAGGCACTCGGCCGAGTTTTTTCTCGACTACAATCCGTCCCTTCTCCAGCGGTCGCGAAAATAGAGTCAAAGTGTCCTCAACAATCGAATTCAGGTCGAAACTGCCGAAGTGCCCCGCATTACGGTAAAGTCCCAACATCTGTCGCAAAATGCGCGTCACGCGTTCGGTTTCGCTCTTGAGTGCCTCATAAATCGGCTGCGACTCGGGATCCAGCCGGTCTTTCAACAAGTAAATGGCATTCTTGATCGCCTCCATGGGATTGTTGATTTCATGGGCGATAGTACCCGCGAGCTTTCCCGTTGCTGCGAACTTCTCCATCTCCAGCATGCGCCGTTCTATCTGCAAGCGTTCGATCTTTTTCCAGGTTGAGAAGTCACGCAACACGGTGATGGTATAAGCAACCCGGCCCTGGTCGTCGTAAATCTTCCCCGAACGCGCCGCATACTCAACTTCAATTCGAGATTTGGGATTGTAGAAAACGATGGTCTTGTGCTGCCGTTCCAAAAAGGAAAATGTAAACGCAGTCAGATGGGCATCAAGTCTCGCCTGGTTGGCAGCGATTTGAGGATCGGCGGAGGGATCTGTGGAGTTAAACAACTCTCTCGCAAGAGAGTCCATGAGTGTGATCTTGGCAACATTATCTGCAACGACGATGGGATCGCCGACATTTTCAATGACCAGGTTCAATCGGTCTCGGTCCTGCCTGACCAATTCTTCGGCGGTGCGTAGCTTCTCCAAATTGCGTTCAACATCTTGCTGCGCGTCGCGCAGGACGGTGACTGTTCCCGTTCGCATATCACTCTCAAAGATCGGTGTACACACCGCTTCAAACCGCACTTCCGAGCCATCAGCGACGTTGGTTAACGTAAGTTCACGCAAGCATCGCGAGCCGTTGGCTGTTGCTGAAGCAAAAATCTGCTCAAGTCGCTGATGGTTGAATTCCACCCTGTGGCGCGCGTTCTCGTCCGCCCCCTCGTTGATCTGAAGGAATCGTTCGGCGGCGTGATTTTGTGAGAGCGCTCGGCCCTTGTCATCGCAGACGATGACCGGTTCGCGCACAGCCTCAATGACCGCGGTCAAGGATGACAAGGGCGGACGCTCGCGGGGATTGATCAGTTTACTTGCCATCAGACGACTACTTTGCCGGCCAGTTCTGCCAAACGCGCTCCGTGCGATTGTCCCAGTGGCAAGTGCCGCAGCAAACAGTCCCACCTCACGCAGTGAGCGATATTACACAAATTCGATTCCGAGATGACGGCACTTGTTGGTCAAATGTGGCCTTCGAAGCTGGCATTGCGAGGAATGGAACATCCAACCAATTGCTTCAATTTGGACAAAACAACCCACGTACTGGGAGGTCGGAGAAAAGTTCAGAAACGCGAATTCTACGCCCGCTGTGTAGCTGCCGGGCGATTCTTCAGAAGTTCCTCCAGGCAGGCCAATAGGAACTGAGGATCTTCTTCGCCTTTCCGGATCCAAAGATCGGCGACACCCAGGCTTTCATCCAGCAATTCGCCATAAGCGGATAGGATGATAATCGGCACTTTGGGGCTGAGCTTGCGAATCTCACGCGCTGCCTGCATGCCATTCATATCTGCCATCCAATAGTCGAGCACCACAGCTTGCACGGGCTCAGACTGGAATACTTGGATGCCACGCGCGCCGGACTTTGCGGTTAATACGTGGTATCCCGCTGATTGCAAGACACTTTGGCGCAATTGCAACGCGGTTTGCTCGTCATCTATGCAGAGTACTGTGGCGGCCTTATTTTCCATCTCAGTGGCGAACACTTCTCTAACAAGTGTCTTCCCAGACTCTTACAAATAAATAGTCTTTTCAATACAGTGGTTGCTGTAGGCTTTTGCCTCAATTGTCCATGTCCCGGCGGGTGTTTATAGCGGAGCCGGGCCAGTCGATTCACGAATTACGATCTCTGGTTGCACTGCGATTTCGCGCTGCCAGTCCTGCTCTCCCTCAATGCGGCCAATCAGTATTTCAACCGCGATTACGCCCATTTTTTGCAGCGGCTGGCGTACGGTGGTGAGGCTGGGATAATGAAACGCTGCGCCGGGAATATCATCAAAGCCAACCACCGAAATGTCCCTGGGGACTTGTAACCCAGCCTCCTGAAAAGCCCTGATTGCGCCAATGGCTGAAATATCGTTGTAGGCAAAAAGGGCAGTAAAAGGCCGTTTAGTCGCAAGCAGCTGTTTGCCAAACGGATAACCCAAATGAGGAGTTGAGTCGTTGGAATCAAGCTGAATGACTAGTTCCGGGTCAAACTTGATATTCATCTCCTTTGCTACCTCTCGCACAGCGTTCCAGCGATGAGCCGAGTCCGCGCTCTTCGTATCTCCTCGAAAAATAGCAATCTTGGTATGCCCAAGCTCGGTGAGATGTCTTAGCGCCAGCTCCGCGGCATGCCTGTGATCGAGAACAATATTAGTCACGCCTTCATTGTCCACATGCCCAGGTATGGCCACGGCTGGCAAGGGCAACGAGTGCGCCAGGTTGAAGTCAACGGTGATGATGCCCTCCGCGCCTCGTTGCATCAGCAGCCGCGAATAGCGCTCGAACAAGTCGCGGTCATGACGGTGGATGCCCGTCACAAAAAAATAATCCCTCTGTCTTGCGCCGCTCTCGATTCCCGCAATGATGCTGGAGCTATAGCCATCACCGATTTCGTGGGCGATGACGCCGATCGTCATCGTGCGCCGTTTGCGCAGTGATCGCGCGAAATAATTTGGGCGATAGTCGAGCTTGCGCGCCGCGGCGACTATGCGATCACGGGTCTGTTTGGGAATGTGCTTCGCCGACGGAGCATCGTTGAGCACGGCGGAAACGGTTCCTGCGGACAGTCCTACGTGCGCAGCAACTGCTTTCAGCGTGACGACATTTCCATTCCCAGCTCCGGCTTTCTTGCCTTGGGTCATTTGCAAAAACGTATTTCTAGCGGTCCCTGTCCTGGTGGCGGGCTGGGCGCCCTATTATATACAAACCGGAATGCAACTCCCGTGCGTCCCAGAAATTGTACCGAAGAAAACTGGGATCGACCCTTACCAGTACAAGATTGCCATCACGCCAGACAGTCAATGCCAAAGCAGGTACCTGCTGGAACCACTAAACGAGCTCCAATCTGGCGCTCATAGAGGCGAAGCCTGGCTGCATCTTCACTTTGAAACCAAGCGCCTTCGTAATCACCTGCATCGCCAGATTGTCAGGCAGCATTTCCGCAGACAGGGCAGTAATGCCTTCCTCGCGAGCAACTCGGATTGCACGCCGCAGGAGTTCTGCGCCCACCCCGCGGTTCTGGTATTCGTCAGTTACCAGGATTGCGACTTCTGCCTCTTTGGTTCCAATCGTGCGGCTCAATCGTCCAACTCCGATGATCTCTCGCGCATTCGGACCTGCTTTTTCAACGACCAGCGCCAGTTCGCGATCGTAATCGCCGAAGCAGATACGCACCAGCCGTTCGTGGGAAACACGACTTTTGAGACTGAGGGAACCAAAGTAGCGCAAATACACGCTGCGGTCTGAGAGCTTCTTGTGAAAGCTGACCATGAGCGGCTCGTCTTCGGGGCGAATAGGACGGATCGTGACCGGACTGCCGTCCTTCATCGCCCAGTCCCACATATATTGCGCCGGATAGGGCCGAATTGCTGGACGCGGCAGCTTTTCTTCCGCTATTTCTTTGCCGTGCAGAACCACGCGGGCATCAAGTGCGAGCAGCCGGTCTGAAGATGCGAGCAGCGGATTAATATCAATCTCCGAAATCCAGGGCTGGTCGATCATCAACTGGCTGAATCGGACCAGTAGCATTTCCAGTTCCGTCATGTTGACGGGTTTGCGTCCCCGAACTCCCTTGAGAGCTTTGAAGATTTTTGTTTGCTCCATCAGACGTTGAGCGAGGGTCGTATTGAGAGGCGCGAGAGCCAACCCGCGATCGCGATATACCTCGACCAGTTGACCACCGGAGCCGAATAAAACGACCGGACCGAATTGCGCATCCACGCTGCCGCCGAGAATCAATTCGTATCCGTCAAGTTGGGCCATCGGTTGAACGGTCACGCCACCGAAGTGTTCGCCGCCTGCTTTCTGCGTAACCGAATCACGGATCTCGCCATACGCTTTGCGAACCTCGGCTTCATCTCTGAGGTTGAGCTTGACTCCCCCCACGTCCGATTTGTGCGTAATGGTCTCGGAGAATAGCTTTAAGACGATGGGGTAGCCGATATCCTTCGCTTCTCTGACAGCATCCTCTTCGCTATGAGCGACGCGGGTCTCCACTGTGGGAATTCCATAAGCTGAGAGTAACTGTTTGGATTCGAACTCGTTGAGCAGATACCTGTCTTGCCGGCGCGCCTGGCTGATCAAAGCGCTCACATGGTCTTTTGCCCGGCCATCCGAGTCGCGCATCGCCAGCATGGGAGTCTCGTACAATCCACGCAGGTTATAGCTGTAACGCCACATATTGCAGAAAACCTTGGCTGCCGTATCCGGATAAGAGAACAGCGGAATTCCGGCGCCGTTCAATACTGGCTTGGCATCTTCAACACTTTCGCCGCCCATGAAGCTGGCGAGAATCGGCTTTACTCCATCCGCATACGCTGTCAATTTTTGCGCAACTTCAGCAGGCTTGGTCATTCCCTGCGGCGCCAGCACGACTAGCAAGCCGTCGCTGTTTGGGTCCTTCGCGGCAACTTCAATTGCCTTCGCATAACGGTCGGCTTCCGCATCGCCCAGAATGTCGATGGGATTGTTGTGGCTCCAGTGCGCGGGTAGAAACTCATTGAGGGCCTCGAGCGTCGATTCCGATAAGGGAGCAAGTTCGCCATTACGCGCATCCAGTGCATCTGTTGCCAGTACTGCCGGACCTCCCGCATTGGTGACAATGGTCAGCCGGGGCCCTTTCGGTCGCGGCTGCTTACTGAGTACATCCGCCATATAAAAGAGATCTGCGATGTTCTGTACGCGCAGAACTCCGCAACGGCGAAAAGCGGCGTCGAGAACCTCATCGCTGCCAGTAAGCGCTCCGGTGTGAGAGGCAGCCGCGCGGGAAGCAGCTTCAGACCTGCCCGCCTTGATCACGATGATTGGTTTCCTTAACGCGACCTCGCGCGCCGCGGAGAGAAAGGAGCGCGCGTCACCCACAGATTCCATGTAGAGCAGAATGCTATGGGTGTTCGGATCGTCTCCGAAATGGCTGATAAGATCGCCCCATCCCACGTCGAGCATGGAGCCCGCCGAGACGATACCGCTGAAGCCCACTTCCTGCGGAATAGCCCAATCGAGGATCGCTGTGAGCAACGCTCCGCTTTGACTGAGAAAAGCAACGTTACCCGGCTTCGGCATACGTTTGGCAAATGTTGCGTCGAGTCCTAAAACGGGATTCATTATCCCGAGGCAGTT
>DATJHT010000124.1:0-15512 GCA_035493765.1 Terriglobales bacterium | reverse complement strand
ATAGGCCGCTGCCGTCTGGTTCCACTCGACCAGCAGTTGCCGCCGTTCATCTTCCGGCAGCAGAGGCAGATGCGCCACTGCGGTTGCAGGACTGGCCAGTGCCGCCGCCAGCAGGTTCTGGTAATAGCCGGCAATGCGCTCGACCGCGCCACGCTCGAAGCGTGCCGCATCGTAGTGAAATTCGAGCCTCAGTTCCGCTCCCCGCCGCACCATGTTCAACCGCAACTTGAAACGCTCGCTCACCACCTGCACCCGTTCCAGGCTGAAGCGCACGCCCCCGGCGTCCTGTGCCGACCCGAGATCAGTGAAAGAAAATGCTAGCGGTATTACCGGGCACTCAGTGTCGGTAACGCTGCTCCAGGAGAAACTTTCCTGCCAGTTCCGGGAGTCATTTAGTGCGGCGCCGACTGAAGGAACCAAATCTCTGAACGGCGTTCGCGGCGCAACTTCGATTCGCAGGGGAAGTGAACGTGAGAGTGGACCGAGCGAAGCCGTCAACTCCTCGTATCTGCGTCCATCCAATTCGCAAGCGGTGGTGATGTCGAGCACACCTGTGATCCGCATGAGGAGCGCATTCCACAAAGCCAGCAACACAACTTCGAAAGAAGTTTTGAGCTCAGTCGCAAGCTCGTCAACCGGTGCCGAATATACCTGGCCCCTGACCAAAGCGAATTCAAACGGCTGAGGGTGCTTCGTTTCGAGCGGCAACGTTTGCGCTTCGAGGGACGCGAAATCAATCTTTCGGCACAACTCCCGCCAAAAATCCCGTCCGGGCTTCGATTCGTCGCTAGTGAGCAGTTCGTTCTGCCATTCGACCAAGTCAGCGTATTGCATCGCATCGTCAGATACAGAATTGTCTCCGCGGTATCGCGTCGCGATTTCGCCAAAAAGATTTTTGAGAGTGGCGCCGTCCGCGCAAAAAACAGGAATCGTAAGCGCAAGAATGTTCTCGCCTCTATCCGAAACCAGCAGCGCGCGCAGGGACGACTCGGCACCGGAAAGCGATGCCCGCTCCTTGTTCACCAGTTCGTGCAAATTCGCTTCGGCATTTGCATGCGACCAGGCAAAGGCCGCTTTGTCCTGAACAATTTGAAACGGAAGTTTGACCCCGGTTTGGCGCCGCGGCACGGTGCGCAGGATTTCGTATCTCTCGACGATTGAATGCAAAACGGATTTCAGGCGATCGACATCAACCGGGCCTTCAATCCTGATAAGGCATTGCGCAAATTGCGGCAAGCCGTGCTCGTTCTCGAGCCACGCACGTTCCTGCTGAGAAGAGATTCGAAATGCTGCTGTTGCCAGTGGAGGGTTCGATGACATCCCTGCGAGTCCTCTTGTAACAAAGCTTAGACAATCGTCATTTCTTCGTGACCATCGCAGACGGTGTCGCGCCCGCCGACTGCTGCAGGCGCCAGCGATGCTTTAAGACAAAGGTTCCGTTCCATGGCACTCTGCCGGTGCCGTAATAGTCTGAATCGAGCACACGGATCTTGACGGCATCTTCAATGGCATCTGCCTCCGAGCTGTTCACATCCAGCCACACTTTGACCGCATATTCTCCGGGCATGAGCGTGAAGCTCGGAATTTCGCATGATAAAACCTGCGGACCGACACACTCCGTCTCCCAGCGATTCGGCTCGAAAATACTAGCTGCGGTAAAGATGCGCTGGCTATAGGTGTTGTTGAAGCCAATGCCGACGTTGAAATTCGATGTCAGCTTGGGGAGATCAAAGTGGACTTTGATTTTCAGACCCGAACCTATCGGCAAACCTTCGTTCAAGGGTTCATCATCGCCGGTCAGAAATTCCATCCGCTTCAGTAGCGGCGCAAGACGTGATGTGCGCTCGCCGACGTCATCGAGTTCCACCACATGACCGGTACCGCTGCGGGTTGAAAGACTATTCAGGTAGTACTGGATAGCGTCCTTAGCGCCGCCGTCGAATTCCAACTCACCGCAGTGAAGAACCACGCCGCGCGAGCACAGATTTTCAACTGCGGCCATATTGTGCGAAACAAATAAAACTGTTCGCCCACCGCGGCTGACTTCACCCATCTTGCCGAGACACTTCTTCTGGAATGCCAAATCGCCCACAGCTAACACTTCGTCCACAACCAGAATCTCCGGATTCAAGTGTGCTGCGACCGCGAAGGCCAGGCGCACGTACATTCCACTCGAGTAGTGCTTGACGGGAGTGTCCAGGAATCTTTCCACCTCGGCGAAGGCAACGATCTCATCGAAGTGCCGACGGATTTCGGCTTTACGCATTCCCAGGATCGCGCCGTTCAGAAAAATGTTTTCCCGTCCGGTCAGCTCAGGATGAAATCCAGTCCCCACTTCGAGCAGACTGGCGAGCCGACCACGAACCGTCACGTGCCCCGAGGTTGGACTGGTAATTCGCGAGAGTATCTTAAGGAGCGTGCTCTTGCCGGCGCCGTTGCGTCCGATGACGCCGAGGACCTGGCCCTGCTCTATGTCGAAGCTGACGTCCTTCAACGCCCAGAACGACTGCAATTCGACTCTGCCGCTCTCACCATCCTTGCCCATCAATGCGGAGAACGGCGCACTGATACGGCGCTGCAGGAGTTCGCGAAGATTGTCCATCTTCGGGCCACGGCGCGCGCCGAGGTGGTATTGCTTCGAGAGTCCGCGAATTTCGAGAATCGGTTTCATCAGATAATATCCGCGAACTTAGCCTCCATGCGGCGGAAGATCAGCAGTCCTGCGACGAACAGAATCACGCTCGTGCAGAGTGACACTGCGATCACCTGCCATGATGCTTCGCTGCCCAGCAATGCATGCCGGAATCCGATCACCACCCCCGCCATTGGGTTCAAACCCATCAAAGCTTGCCACTTTGCGGGAACGTAACGCACTGGGTAGATCACCGGTGTAACAAACAATCCCATCTGCACCATGAACGGGACTGCGTACTTCACGTCACGGAAGCTGACATTCAGTGCGGACAGAATCAAACCAGTTCCGGAGGCCGCCAGAATCGCTCCTAGCAGAAAAACTGGAAGCCAGAGCACGGCCGGTGTGAGCGGCCAGCGGTAATAAATCATCATGACCGCAAACAAGCACAACGAAAGCGCCAGATCGAGCAACAGCGCCAAGACCGAGCCCAGCGGAATAAATATTCGTGGGAAGTAAACCTTGGATACAAGTTGGTGATTGGCAATCAGGCTATTGCTCGACTGCGTGACTGAAGCGGAGAAAAAAGTCCACGGAACCAGACCGGCGTAAGCAAACAGTTTGTAAGGGGGGCCGTCGCTTTGGACATGAGCCAGGCGATTGAAGATGAATGAGAAGATAAGCATGGCGATAAACGGCTGCAACAGAGCCCACGCTCCACCCAGCAGAGTCTGCCGATAACGGATTTTCACGTCCCGCCAAACCAGGAAGGCGAGCAGCTCCCAGTACAGGTAGATCTCTTTCAGGTCAATGGGCTGCCAGCCTTTTCTCGGCCGAATGGTTAACTCAAACGTGGTAGACATCTCTCTCCCGAAGAAGACGAAAGGCTAAATTCGAAGCTGAGGGGAGGGTGCGCGGACGGCTTACTCTCTCTAGCGGAGAGCTCTGGTATCGGGGAGCTCTGAAGGCCAACTGAGTAAAGACCATTCTTGCTTCCCTTTGAAGTTTGCACAATTAAGTCCATTCTGTCCAGATTACCTGGAGTTACCGCCTGTTCGCGGCTCTCCTCTGAATCTGGCATGCCGCCGCGCAACGCGCCTCTTACCTGCGAGGGCTATCGCTGTCTTTCTGCGCTTCCGCAGTCAGCAGTCGTTCAGCCTCCTCGTCAGAAATGCCTTCGAGCTCTTGCAACAGGCGCGCCATTTCTTCCTGCTCGCTTTCAATTGGCGGACAGCTGCCAATTTGTTCCGCCAAAGATGCGATCGTCGGATTTTGCAAGAAACTATGCAGTGGCATTTGAACCCGAAACGTATTCCGAATCCGCGAAATGATCTGGGTCGCGAGCAGCGAGTGTCCGCCGAGTTCGAAGAAATTGTCGGTCACTCCGACGGCATCGCGCTTGAGAACCTCCTGCCATATCAGGGCAAGCTTTTCTTCTTCGGCGTTGCGCGGCGCCACACTTTCGCGGACAGCCGCCTGTTCTTCCGGTTCGGGCAATGCGCGCAAATCAAGCTTCCCGTTAGGAGTCAGGGGAAGTGAGTCAACCAGCACGAACGCCGAAGGCACCATGTAGTCGGGCAGTTCGCCGGCGAGGAAGGCGCGCAGATCTTCCGCCCGCGTTTGAGAACGAGGGACAACATAAGCCGCCAACTTCTTTTCTCCAGGCTCGCTCTCGTACGAAACAATGGCAGCCTGATCGACCATAGGATGGCGGCGCAGGACAGATTCGATTTCCGCAGGTTCGACTCGAAAACCGCGAATTTTAACTTGCGCGTCAATGCGACCCATGAATTCGATGTTCCCGTCCGGCAGAAAACGCGCCAAATCGCCAGTCCGGTAAAGCCGTTCCTGTGGATCGGAAGAGAATGGATTGCGCACGAAACGTTCGGCAGTCTGTTGCGGTTGGTTCAAATATCCCTGTGCGAGGCCGGTGCCGCCGATACAAAGCTCGCCTGCAACTCCAATTGGAGTCGGGTGCAAGTGCCCATCCACTATGTAAATCTCGTCATTCGCGATGGGCTTGCCGATCGGTAGAGTCGCGGGCCCCCACGCGCGAACGTCGCTGTCAGCGATAAAAGTGCAGCATCCTACGGTTGCTTCGGTCGGCCCATAATGGTTGATCAGCGTGCACTTGTTAGCCCGCTGAATACGCTCGACCAAATCCCAGCGCGTCGCCTCGCCGCCGACGATCAGGTATTTTCGCGGCAATATTGCGTCCCCACTGTCGCTGTTCAGCAGCGAAGAAAGATGGGAAGGTGTGATCTTGAGCACGTCGATTGGGTGATCGCCGACGTAGGTGCCGAACAGCGCCGGAGACATCGCGGTTTCGAATCCAATCACGTGCAGGCAGCCGCCGGAAATCAAAGACGGAAAGATGCAGGTATTTCCCAGGTCTGCGCTGATGGTGGAGACAGTCGCAAAGTTCAATCCGTCCCCATACTTCTCGAGTTGCAACCTAGCGCTGATAAAGTGACTGTAATTCACCAGATTGAAATGCCGGACCGCGACGCCCTTCGGTGTTCCCGTCGAACCGGAGGTATAAATCACGTACACCAAATTTTGTGGTGATACTTTGACATGAGGATTCGAATCCAGCGATTTGGCAAGTAAATCGCGGTCCCGATCGAGGCAGAGAATTTTGCCGTTAAAGTCAGGGAGGCTCCCAAGGTGCTTCTCTTCGGTCAGGATCACCGGCGCATTCGTCTCCGCCAGTTGGTGTGCAAGTCGAGGCTTCGGATTTTCAGGAACCAGCGGAACATAGCAACCGCCGGCTTTCAGAATTCCGAGGAGTCCCGTAATCATCACGGCTGAACGCTCCACGCATAAAGCTACGGGGACGTTTGGACCGACCCCGTTGGACCGAAGCACATGAGCGATGCGATTGGCTTCGCCATTGACTTCAGCGTATGTAAGTTTGCGCTCGCCAAAGCGCAAGGCCGGGCGCTCCGGATGCTGCGCAACTCGTTCTTCGAACAGTTCGTGAATGCATTTGGGTTTAGGATACTCAGCAGCGGTCTGATTAAATTCGACGCACACTTTGCGACGCTCGCCTTCACTCATGATGGGCAAAGCCGAAATGAGCGACGCCGGCTGCGACTTCGCGGCATCAACGAAAATTGCAAATCTCTCTGCGAGTTGCACGATCGTTTCCCGTTGAAAATAGTTCGGATCGTAGTCCAGAACTGCGTTAACCCCGGCGGAACTGCCCGAACAGCGAAGCTGCAGCCGAAACGCGGCGGATGGCGCCCCCCGGGCTAATTCTGAAACTAAGGCATTGTGTCCAGTCGCGTTCCTTGTCGGTTCCTGAAATGAAAATCCAACCGGCACGTGGTCTGCAATTCGATCAGCGGAAAAATAATCCTGAAGATCGAGAGCTGCCGAAATCGATGTTCGAACCCTTTGCAGATGTTCGCTAAATGAGACGCTCTCTTTGAGATCCGCCCGTATTGGAAGTGGCCGCGCAAAGAATCCAATCGCATTCGCAAATTCTTCGTGGTTTCTGCCGTCACTCAGGAATCCGAGAACGAATTCCTGCCGGCCCGACATTCGTCCCAGGAATGCTTGCCAGGCCGCAAACAGAAATTCGTGGATTTCTCCTCCTGAGACCAAATTCAGAAGCACTGCGACTGAATGATGTGAAGCGGCGCGTGCCGAACTTTTTTGTTCAAACGGGATATTCAGCGGCGGAAGGGAATCGAACTCGACTTGTCTCCAGAAACTCGCACCCCGTCTGGAATCGTCGTCTTGGCTGGCGAGGAACTCGCTTTGCCACTCGGAGTAATCTGCGTACTGCAAGATGTCGTCAGAAAGCTGCCGGCCCGAATAGAGCGCCAGAAACTCTGCTAACAATTGGTCCAAACTCGAATCATCCACACACAACGCAGAAAGGTTAAGTACAAGCGCCGCTCGACCCGCGCCGAGCTTCAGCAAATGACCATGAACCATCGGACCATTTCCAACGTCAATCTTGGGCGAATCGCCGATGAACGCCGACAGTCGCGACTGCTGCTCATTGTCAGGAGCAGCGCTTAAATCGAATTCTTCCCAATTGAACCTAGCTGTCCCATTTACCACCTGGAAGGGGAACTTCATTCCACTGCGACGCTGGAAAGTCGTCCGCAGAATTTCATGCCGCTGAATGAGGGACTGCAAGGCGGCGCGAACCTTGCCGGAATCAAAACTTCCGTTAAGCGAAATCGCAATACCTGCTGTTGCCGTCTCCTTGCCTTGGTTAAACAGCAACTTCTGCTGCGGAGAAAGATCGTACCCTGCGCTCATTTGGGATGACATTCCTACGGTTTACTCCCGGCAGTTTGGTTCTTTTTGCCCCAGGGGAGGAGCGGCGGGGAAGATTGATTATATCTCGACCCGCAAAGCGCGAATCGAGAGAATTACCAATATTGTGAGACGGCATACAGACAAATCACCAGATTACCGTGGTGCAGTTGGCCGGCTTATCAAAGGGGTTGGCGGTTCTAACCCTGTGATACGATTCACCAAAGCTGAGCACCGACCTCGGTGTGATAGCTCTAAACGCCTGACCCAGTGTGGGGCCCGGATGGGCGACGGCCTGATAACAAATGATGAGCACCGGGGTTATCCAATCCACTGCCAGCGCACTCAGCATTCGCATTGCGGCGAACTTCACGATTGACCCAATCGAAGAATTTCTCAGCTATTGGATGAAGATGCTCGGCATTACTTCCGAGATCCGCATAGCGCCCTACAACCAGGTTTTTCAGCAGTTGCTGGAAGGCGGGTTGCTGCGCATCAACCGCGGTGGAGTAAACCTGGTTGCGCTGGATCTTGATGCATGGCTTGCGGCAGGATCTTTGGCAGCTGCACAGCCGAAGCTCGATCGGGCAGTTAGCGATCTTTTGTCAGTCTTGTCCAGCTCGGGCAGCGGGGGCGCTGGCGGCGTGGTCTTAATCTTTCCGCCTGCACAAACGGATGATGATCGCGCTGCAGCGATCGCAGCTGCCAGGTCGCGCATTCTCAAAGAATGCGAAACCATAACGGGCTGGACCGCGGTGGATCTTGCGCCGGTGATTTCACTATATGCCGTTTCCGAAGCACGCGATGCCTTCACTGACGGGCTGGGCAATATTCCGTTTACTGAGGAGTTATACGTTGCCGCCGCTACCGCCGCAGCGCGCTGGATTCGGGCGGCATGCACCCAGGCAAAGAAAGTTATCGTGCTCGACTGCGACCAGACGCTGTGGCAAGGAATTTACGGCGAAAGCACGATGCAGGTTACTGAGCCGTACCGGAAGTTGCAGGAGTTTATGCTGCGGCAGCGGGAGCAGGGCATGTTGCTGGCGCTAGTAAGCAAGAACAACGAAAGCGATGTCATGGCGGCGCTCGCATCAGAGTCGTGCATACTGCGTGTGGAGCACTGCGCCGCGTGGCAGATCAATTGGCAGCCGAAGTCGGAAAACCTGCGCATACTTTCGGACAGACTTGGTCTTGCGCTCAACAGCTTCATCTTCGTGGATGACAATCCTCTGGAATGCATGGAAGTGCGTAACCGCTGTCCCGAGGTGATGACCATTCAGTTGCCATCGGAAGCAAACGCCATCCCTGCGTTTCTGGAGCATATGTGGGCATTCGATCGCTTCAGCGCCACGGAAGAAGACCGCAAACGTGCGTCAATGTACGCGGCGGAGAAGCAACGGAATGAACTCAGCAAGAAGGCCCTTACCACGGAAGAATTTCTTGCCGGATTGCAAATTCAGATTGACTTTGCACGCTGTGCGGAAGCCGACATGGCGCGCGTCGCCCAGCTCACGCATCGTACAACGCAATTCAACATGAGTGGCCTGCTGCTCACGGAGCAGAGCCTGGCGTCGTTGCTCAGCGACGGCCGCCACGAATGTTGGACGGTGCGCGTGAAGGATGTGTTTGGCGACTATGGACTGGTGGGCGTGGCACTCTTTCAGGTTGTGGACCGTGCCATGAGGATGGAAGTATTCCTGATGAGCTGTCGCGCTCTCGGGCGCCGGGTGGAATACGAGCTGATTCAAAAGTTGAAGCAACTAGCGATCGAACGTGGCGCCGAGCGGATCGTGATTCCGGTGTGGCCGACTTCGAGAAACCGTCCGGCACGCGAATTTCTCGCGAGCTTGTGTGGTGTCTCCGCCGACGCGCAGGAGCCATTCGAGTGTGTGCTCTCAGCTACCGGAGACATTTCGGGGTGGCACCAGAGCCAGAGCCAGAGCCAGCCAACCGGTTCCGGTTCATCGTCGAAAGCAATCATCCCCCCGAACCTCCCGGTAGTCACGGACGAAGGCACGCTGGCGAAAGTCGCGAATAAAATGCAGAGTGTCGCATCGATACTCGCCGCCATCCGCGAAAGCAAGAGGGCGCGGCCGGCGAGCGCTGGGCCGCTGGTAGTGCCCACAAACTCAACCGAAGAGGTCCTGACGAATATCTGGTCAGATGTTTTGGGCGTAGCGCCGATCGGCATCCGTGACAACTTCTTCGACCTTGGCGGACAATCATTGCGGGCCGCCCGTGTTCTCACCCGGATCCGCGCCGAACTAGGTGTCGAGCTGAGCCTGACCTTCTTCGATGATTTGTTCAAGGAACCAACGATCGAAGCGCTAGCCCGAAGCATCGGCACCGCGCGCACTCAGCCGGCAGTAACGACCCCAGTAATTATTGAATGTAAGAAGCGGCATGGAGTCCCGCTTTCCATCTCACAGGAAGCGCTCTGGTACCAATATCAGCTCGACCCGACGAGTCCCGCGTACAACTTGCCGCTGGTTTCTCATCTCCGGGGAAAAATCCAGGTGGCTGTTCTGGAGAAAGCGTTGGCGTCGCTCGTAGAACGCCACGAATTGCTGCGCTCAGTAGTCGTCTCCATGGGAGGATCTCCGCTGCTCCTTCCGTTGAAGAAATGGCGTGGAGCTTTGGTTCTGGAAGACCTGCGGGCCGTAAGCAAAGAAGACCAAGAGCTGGAGGCGCAACGCCTGATACAGAACGAAGCCGCCAAGCCGTTCGATCTCTCGCGCGATCCCATGCTCCGTTGCCTGCTCCTTCGCCTGGCTGACGAGGAATGGTTATTTCTCCACAACAATCCCCATATCGTTACTGACGGCGGCTCGCAGCATGTGTTCTATCGCGAACTATCGGCCTTCTACAACGCACTAGTTCTTGGCGAGAATCCGCAATTGCCACCGTTGCCTTTTCAGTTCGCGGATTTCGCGGCTTGGCAACGCAGTTTATTGCAGGGCAGATACCTGCAATCGCTTACTGATTATTGGAAACAACGGCTCGAGGGTTTGGTTCCTCTGGAGATGCCTTTGGATTTCCCGCGTCCTGCGGTGCATCGTTTTCAGGGGAGGCGCCGCTTTTTCACGATTCCGGAGGAATTGCTCGCGCAAACTGAAATGTTCGTGCGCAGTCACCGCAGCACAGCGTATCGCTGCCTCTACGCGACCTTCAATGTCTTACTGAGTTGCTACACGGGTCTACTAGATATCGCAATCGGATCGCCGGCAGCCCCAATGAATCCAGCCTCCCACGGGGTGGAAGCTCTCATCGGCTATTTTATTAATACCCTTGTCCTGCGCATGGATCTCTCAGGGAACCCTAGTTTTCGCGAGGCTGTCCGAAGGTCCGAAGCTGTGATTAATGGAGCGGTCGCTCATTCCGATCTCCCGTTGAGTAAGGTGGCGGAGGCTTTGCAATTGAGTCGTGACCTAAGCCGGACGCCTTTGTTCCAGATCAACTTTCGAGTGTTGACCCAGCCGTTTCCAATCCTGCAACTGAAGGACGTGTTGGCAGAAACCGCACAATACGTAGACACAGGCACTTCGAAATTCGATCTGGCTCTCGAGATTGAACCCACCTTGGGGAAGGCCTGTTATTTCGAATATCGAACTGATTTGTTTCGCGAAGAAACTATCGCCCAAATGGAAGAGGATTTTCAAGCCCTGTTAGGAGTCTTACTTACCGCTCCTGACGTTCCACTGTTTGCTGTGCCAAAGGTACAAGAGATCAGCCGACGCGTTCGAAGGTAAGTTTCATACCATAACCCGCGAACGATCTATCCAAGAGGGACGCTCCGCGTTTCTTGGCCGCGACCGCTTCTCCCACGCGAAATTGAAGCCGTACTGCAACTTGAAGCGGTCGGCGGAGTTGTCGTTTACGGGCAGCCGAACCGAATTAAGAGCAGGATCCTCTGTGCCGATGTGCACTTCCGGCGTGCCCTCGGAAAAAGACCCTGAGTTGAAGAAAAAGCTTCTGCAAACGCACCTCGGAAACGGGTAAAAACAAGTAGCCTTTTACGTCAATCCGGCTAAATACCGATTCAACGCGCCCATTTACCGGTTCTGCCACGCCGTTCACCATTGTCTGTTTTGCAAGGTTTTCGACGGAAGAGTTGGGGGCGGGCGCATCAATTCTGAGTCAAGGTACTAACGTTTTTTATCACCCTTTAGTGGGGGGTAGGCATTCGTCTCCTTATGCTACGATTCAGCCGTGGCCAAGGTTCTTCTTATTGTTCCGCACTTCTGGGATCCGGTTTGTGTCCCGCTCGGCGTCAGTTCCCTCAAGGCTTTTGCCGGTGCGCAGGGCCACGATGTACAACTTCTCGACTTCAACACCATTCCGGAAATTTTTGGCGTCCAGCGCGCCTATTTCACGGAATGTAAAAAACAATTCCCTCATTTTAAAGATTGGAACATTGAGCGGAATGGCACAGAAATGCTGGCGATTCATCAGATGCTGTACCTGTTTGCCCGCAATCGTCCCAATTACCCGGAGTTGGTCGCTGAAGTTCTAAATATGGACCAGCGGGACATGGGCGGGTTCATGCATCAGCTCGATGTCTCGCGTTTCGATGCTCTGTTCGCGACGCTGTATTCGAAGGTTTCATCCATTCTCGCCAAGACTCTGAACTCGGCGCGTTTTGACGTGGTTGGTTGCTCGTTGTTTAATTCCACCTGGCCGGCGACATTGTTCTTACTCAAGCGTGTTAAGTCACACGTGCCCGGTGTTCGCACTGTCGTAGGCGGCCCCGGCCCGCTTATGGGGATCACCTCCCGCGCGGAGGAGGTGGCCCGGTTCATGGAACACCATGAGTTCATCGACTACTTCGTGGTTGGCGAAGGCGAATATTCCTTCCTGCATATTCTGGAGAATGCCGACTTCCCCCGCGGTGTGCTCGATCCCGCAAGGAATCTCACCAGAGTCGAGTCACGCAAAGGTTTCGTGAAGTCTGAAGAGTTGCCTTCGCCCGATTATGGCCAACTCGACATATCAAGATACCTGCAGCTCTCGGTTGCTAGTTCACGTGGGTGCCCCTTCGATTGCTCTTTCTGCGCCGAGACTGTCTTTTGGAAAGGTTATCGTGCGTTCAAGGGGCGAACCTTTGAGCAAATGGACGGCCTGGCGCACCGTTACAAGCGGTCATCTTTTTACTTGTGCGACTCGCTCAGCAACACCACCATTGGGCCGATTGCTTCCGAGATTAAAAGCAACGGAAGACCGTACAAGCTCGACTGCTATTTACGCGCCGATAAAACAGTCGCGGAGCGCCCCGACGACGTACATGCCTGGAGAGAAGGTGGCCTTGTTCGTGCCCGGCTCGGCATGGAGTCCGCCAGCCAGCGAATTCTGGATGCCATGGTGAAGAAGACGACGCCTGAGTCCATGTCCAGGAGCCTGCAAGTGCTGTCGGCGGAAGGGGTAATCACCAGCACTCTGTGGATAGTTTGTTTCCCCGGCGAAACTGAGAAAGAATTCAACGATACCTTAGAGTTCATTCGCAGCAATAGGGCGAATATCTATCAGGCCGATGCCTGGCTGTTCCAGTATCATCCTGCGGGACTGGCGCACTCCGGAGAAATCGAATCGGAACGTGGTTCACGCACCCGTTATTCGGATGACATCAATCAGATTTTGGCGGTGGCTCCTTATATCGTTGATCGCGATATGTCAGCACGGGAACGTTTCGATCGTCTGGAGCGATTTGTCCGCACCACGCGCGAACTTGAAATACCCAACCCGTACAGCGTTTATGAATGGATCGCAGCCGAAGGCCGCTGGAAGACGATGGGGCATTCGGTTCACTGGGACGTTGAAACCAGTATGATGGCGCTGAACGCGTAAATCCCAGCCTAGAGACGAAAATGAGCAGCGGTGTTATGCAATCTCCTTCCAGCGCACTCAGCATCCGCATTGCAGCCAATTTCACCGTTGAGCCAATTGAAGAATTCCTGATCTATTGGATGAATACTCTTGGTATTCAATCCGAGATTCGCATTGCTCCATACAATCAGGTTTTTCAACAGTTGCTCGAAGAGGGACTGCTTCGCACCAATCGCGGCGGAATCAACCTGGTCGCTTTGGATCTGGACGCATGGTTGCCGGATGGCCACGGTGCCCAGGCGAAGCTTGACCGTGCCATCAGTGACCTGCTGTCAGTTCTTGGGACGTCAGGGAGCGATGGCGCTGGCGGTGCGGTTCTGTTGTTTCCCCAGGCTCCCTCAAACAATGAACGTTGCGCAATTATCAACTCGGCGAATGCTCGAATCGTGAAAGCGTGCGAATCGATTGCAGGCTGGAGCGCGATTGACCTCTCCGATGCCGTCGCACAGTATTCCGTTTCGGAGCCGCGCGATCCGTTCACTGACGAGTTGGGGAACATTCCCTTCACCGAAGAAATGTATGTGGCCGCTGCCACCGCCGCCGCTCGGTGGATTCGCGCTTCCTGCACAAAACCGCGAAAAGTTATCGTGCTCGACTGCGATCAGACATTGTGGCAGGGAATCTACGGCGAGGGCACGATGGCTGTGACCACACCCTACCGGAAGCTTCAGGAATTTATGCTCCGGCAGCGTGAGCAAGGAATGCTGCTGGCCCTGGTTAGCAAAAATAATGAGGCAGACGTATTGGAAGCGCTGGATTCTGGTTCCTGTACATTACGTTCGGAGCACTGCGCCGCATGGCAGATCAACTGGCAATCCAAGGCAGAAAATCTCCAGGTATTGTCCGATGATCTGGGCCTCGCACTCAATAGCTTCATTTTTGTTGATGACAATCCGCTTGAGTGCATGGAAGTACGCAGCCGCTGTCCGGAAGTATTAACGGTCCAGTTGCCGTCTGATCCGAATGCCATTCCTGCGTTTCTAGAGCATATGTGGATCTTCGACCGGATGGGTGCCACGGAAGAGGACCGCAACCGTGCGGCGATGTACTCCGCCGAACGCCAGCGCAATGAACTGAGCAGGAAAACGCTGACTGCAGAAGAGTTTCTTGCCGGCCTGCAAATCGAAATCCAATTTGCGCCTTGCGTTGGGAGCGATCTTGCTCGTGTAGCTCAGCTTACGCACCGGACGACACAATTCAACATGAGCGGCGTGCTGCACACGGAACAAAGCTTGTCTTCTCTATTGGCCGATGGCCATCACGAATGTTGGACGGTTCGGGTTAAGGATGTTTTCGGAGATTATGGGCTGGTCGGCGTCGCGCTTTTCGAAGTGAAGGGTTCTGCTCTGCGTATCGAAGTGTTCTTGGTGAGCTGTCGCGCACTGGGCCGTCGTGTGGAGCGTTCCATTATCGATAAACTCAAGCAACTTGCGATCGAACGTGGTGCAGATCGCATCATCATACCTGTCGTGCCGACCGCGAGGAATCGCCCTGCGCGCGAGTTCCTTGCTGGCCTGTGCGGCGTTTCTGCCGACACGCAAGATCCGTTTGAATGCATTCTTTCTTCAGCAGGCAGTACCTCTGAGTGGCGGCCCACAGCGGACAGCATGCTGCAACAATCTTCCGCGCACGGCGGCTCGGCAAAACTCCCGGTTCTCACCGATGAAGAAGGTGCTTTAGCACAGATCGCGAACGAGATGCAGAGCGTCGCGTCCATTGTTTCGGTCATTCGTGACCATAAGAAGGCGCGCCCACAAACGGCTGGTGCACTGGTCCCGCCGAGTAATCCTGTGGAGGAAGCGCTAGTCAATATCTGGTCTGATGTCCTGGGAGTGGAGCCGATCGGAATTCGAGATAATTTCTTCGACTTTGGCGGCCAGTCGCTTCGAGCAACCAGAGTTTTAACCCGCGTGCGCACTGAATTGGGAGTCGAGCTGAATCTAACGGCGCTGTTTAAAACCCCGACCATTGAGGCCATGGCGGCCGGGATCGCGGAAATGCAGCCTGCGAGTTCTTAGCCCGTCTGTGAGCTAGCCAAAGAAACTAGCCGCCGCCGCGAGCCGCCTTTTCCAATCCCGGCGCTTTTAGCGTCCATGCCCCGGCGTTTACAGCTCTGGTGCTGATGCGCGCATCCGCTTCATTCACGCCAAGGACAAATCGCAATTGCTCTCGACTGGCGACCGATTCCAGAAAATTGTGAATGGGTTGATTGCGTGCACTGGTCCGGTATTCAAAGATCACTCGAGAGCAGCCATGATCTTTGGCCATTCCCGCCAAAGCCAAAACCAGCGCATACTCCACCTGCTTGCCTAACACCGTGCAGCTTAGCGAAAGCCAATCTACAACCAACGCATTCTCGGATTTGCGACATACGACCACGCCGGACACGCCATGATTGGCCAGTCGGTCTGACACGGACACCAGGACGCAGATTTTGTTCGCCATGACTGCGTCCACTTCGCTGTCTGCGATATGCGGTTGTTCGCCGGTAAGGGAGAATGAAGCCGAGCTTCTGATGATGTGGTCAACATGATGCCGGTCCGCGGCTTGCGCCATCCTGAGGTCGATCTGAACCTGCAATCCGGCAAGATAGGCGGCCAGTTCCGGAGACGTCCCAGATTTGGGGGGCGGCGAACCAGAGTGCAGCCTACGCATTACTTCGCTCGCCACAAAATCCCCAACGCGTCCGAAAGCGGCATGCGTGAAGGGGATGTTAGTGGCTTGA
>DATJHT010000123.1:0-12123 GCA_035493765.1 Terriglobales bacterium | reverse complement strand
TATAACCCGGCGTTCTTGATCTCATTCACCACAATCTCATCGCAGTCGCGCAAAATCGCCAGGCGCTCGGGCGTCACTTCGCCGAGGATGCGAACCGCCAGCCCTGGCCCCGGAAAAGGCTGGCGTTGCAGAATCTCTTCGGGCATGCCGAGGTCGCGGCCGATCTTGCGGACCTCATCCTTAAAAAGCTCTTTCAGCGGCTCGATCAATTTGAGCTTCATCTTCTCCGGCAGCCCGCCGACGTTGTGATGCGACTTGATCACCTGCGACGGTCCGCGCACCGAAACTGACTCGATCACATCCGGATAAAGCGTCCCCTGTACCAGCCACTCAACACTGCCTTGCTTATTTTCGATTCGCGTCGCCTCTTCGTCGAACACTTCTATGAATTCGTTGCCGATGACCTTGCGCTTCTTTTCCGGGTCGGTGACCCCCGCAAGTTTGATCAGGAAACGTTCGGTGGCATCGACGGCAATGACATCAAGCCCCAGCTTGTCGCGCAGATTCTGCTGAACTTTCTCGAATTCATTTTTTCGAAGCACTCCATTGTTCACGAAGACACTGGTCAGCCGCGACTTGTCGCCATCGCGAAGCGCCCGATCGACCAACACAGCCGCCACAGCGGAATCAACGCCACCGGATAATGCGCACAGCGCACGCCCGCTTCCAACCTGTTCGCGGACATTGGCGACTGTCGCATCCACAAAATGCTGTGGCGTCCACGTGGGGTTGGCTTGGCAGACGTTCAGAACGAAGTTGCGTAGAATTTCCGTACCCAGCTTGGTGTGGCGGACTTCGGGATGAAACTGCACGGCGAATAATCGCTTGTCTCGATTTTCAATCGCCGCTACTGCGCTCGGAGTTTTCGCAATCAGCTTGAATCCGGACGGCAATTCCAGAGCCTCATCGCCATGAGACATCCATACTTCCAGCGTGGAGGGAAGCTCGCGAAAGATTTCGGAATCCGCTACCCGTTCGACTTGCGCGTGTCCGTATTCGCGATGTTTCGCAGCACGCACCTTTCCGCCCAGCGCATGGGCCATGAATTGCAACCCGTAACAGATGCCCAGCACCGGCACGCCCAGCTCAAACACGCGCGGATCAGCGGCGGGCGCATCTTTGTCATAAACGGACGACGGCCCGCCGGAAAGAATGATGCCGACAGGCGACTGTTTTTTGATTTGATCGATACTGCTGTTGCAGGGAAGAACCACCGAATAAACGTTCTGCTCGCGTACCCGGCGGGCGATCAGCTGCGAATACTGCGCCCCGAAATCCAGGACAACGATCGATTGAGTTTCCACGGATGAGTTTCTCAAATCAGAGCAGCAGATGCAAACCTCACATTGCCGGCGCGGGAGCATCGCTCAATATCAGTTCGGCTTTGTCAACCGAGACGTCGTTGGTCGGCGCGGGACCTGCATCCGCGGCGCTTGTCGGCAACTCGTCTGCTCGAATGATAGAGACATAGGCAGCGATTTGTCCGATGCGAAGAAGGTCAGCCAGCGCGCAATAGGCGAATATGATGAAAATTATCAAGGCGGCTACAGTCGCGTGAGGTATTGCAGCCGCCAACCCGATGGCGACGACCGCAATGGAGCTAGCTGCGACAAATGCTGCCAGATGTGCAGCGCCAAACAGCGCGCTGACGGAAATCACATCCCCTGTCTTCGAGATCATCAATGAAGTCAGCGAGCCCACCGCAGCCATTGGGCCCTTGCCATCCAGGACTGCGAATATCGCCGCTGTCGATAGGAGCCAATTCGTTACCGCCCACAACACACAAACCAGGAACCAGAACAATCCCAGAATTCGTCCGGCGTCAGCGATGCCAATCTGCGAAGATGCCCATACCGAACTCGCGATCAGGGCCGCGCCTGCGATTCCGACGATAGAAGCCAGGGCTAAGGACACGCGTAAGAAATGGATCGCAACCAGAGAACCGAATACGCCTTGGCTTGATAACGTTTCAATTTCAAGTTCGTGCGCGATCGACCTGACGGTTGCCGCTCTTCCAAATGACGCCAGCACAATCCAAGCAACAATAACAGCGAATGTCAGCAGGGCACCCGCTTCAGTGAAGCGCAGCGCACTGCCTTCAAAAATACGCTTGAGTGCTCGAGCGATCAGAATCGGCTGCCCGGTGCCCAGCAGGAACCGGCTGACCGCATTTACTGGAAGGCTGTTTAAATATTCAACTGCGAACATCACCACCAGAAACCATGCGGCGGCCGCGAAGCTCCATCGCCAGACGATTTCGGCCAGTGGAATGGAAGGTCGCCGAAAGATGAGGCTAAATCCGGTGATGGCCGGCGACCGATTCATGGCTGGGTTTCGCTCCGTGCAATCCTCGGTGTAACTCCGTCTCCCGGTGGCAAGAAACTAGGATTGTGGCGGAGACGTTCAGCGCACCACAATGCTGACCAACTTGCCGGTATAAATCTTTTTCACGATTTCTTTGCCGGCGATAAAGCTCTGTACTTTCGGATCGGCGAGAGCTTTCTCGAAAATTTCTTCCTCCGAAGTCCCCGGTGCGACTATGATTTTGCCGCGCAGCTTGCCATTCACCTGCACCGGAATCTCGAGCTCTTCTTCTTTTGCGAGTTCAGGATCGAACTTCGGCCATGGCGCCTTCAGCAGATTCTCCGTCTCGCCCATCATTTCCCACAGTTCATGTGCAAGATACGGAGCGAACGGTGCAAGCAGCAAAACGAACTTTCGTTGCACATCCGCCCGAAATGCCGCTGGAGCTTCAGCAGAAAACGTTGCCTGCTCGGCCGTGCAGGTGTTCAATAGCTCCATTAATGCCGCCACTGACGTATTGAAGTGCCATCGCCCTTTGAAGTCTTCAGTAATTCTCGCGAGGGTCTGATGCAACTTGCGCAACACCGCCCGCTCATTCGGACTCAGTTCACTCGCCGTATATTCAGAACTGTAGGAGCCCGCCTTAACCGGTGCCTGCGAGAAAAACGCGTACACGCGCCCCAAAAACCGACGTATCCCCTCAATCCCGGTTTCCTGCCAATCCAAATCGCGGTCCGGGGGCGCGGCGAAAAGGCTGTAAAGCCTCGCGGCATCCGCACCGAAGTGCGCCACCATTTCGTCCGGCGAAACCACGTTGCCCAGGCTCTTCGACATCTTCGCGCCGTCCTTGATCACCATCCCTTGCGTGAACAGGCGCTCCACCGGTTCGTCATTTTTGATCATGCCCAAATCGCGCATGAACTTCGTCCAGAACCGTGAGTAGATCAGGTGCAGAATCGCGTGTTCAACTCCGCCAATGTACTGATCAATCCCTTTATCTCCAAACCAGTACTCCGCAATCTGCGAATCAAACGGCGCGCGATCGTTATGCGCGTCGGTGTAGCGGTAAAAATACCAGGACGAATCGACGAACGTGTCCATCGTATCGGTCTCTCGGCGAGCCGGGCCCCCACACTTCGGACAAGTCGTATTCAAAAATTCCGGCACGCGTCCCAGCGGCGAGCCGCCGGTGAGCGTGATGTCCACGTTGTCCGGCAAAATCACCGGCAGATCTCTCTCTGGCACCGGAACGATGCCGTCCTTCTCGCAATAGAGCATCGGTATTGGCGTGCCCCAATAACGCTGCCGCGAGATGCCCCAATCTTTTAAACGGAATGTGACTGTCGCTTTGCCGAAGCCATGCTGCTCGGCGAACGCCGACATTTTCTTGATCGCCCCTTGGCAATTTAACCCGGTAAATTCGCCGGAGTTGATGAGCGTGCCATCGAGCGTAGTGAAAGGGAGTTCGGTTTGTGTGGGGCGGGCCCCCTCGCTCGCCGTGGTCGGCACAATCACCTGCCGAATTTCAATTCCATACTTTTTCGCGAACTCATAATCTCGCTCATCGTGTGCCGGCACACTCATGATGGCGCCGGTGCCGTAATCCATAAGAATGTAGTTCGCCACCCAGATCGGCACCTTTTCGCCGTTATATGGATTAACCGCGAAATGGCCGGTGTTGACGCCGTGCTTTTCAATTTCGCCGATGTCACCGCGCTCTCTGGCCTTAGCCTGCTCAGCGATAAGCTGATCGACTTTGACGCGCAACGCCGGATCGGCATCAGCCAACGTCTTCGTGATCGGATGCTCGGGCGCAAGCTGCACCGAAGTAGCGCCGAAGATGGTGTCCACGCGCGTGGTGAAGACGGTGATCACTTCGCCTTGCGGTGAATCCAGCTTGAAATCCACCAGCGTGCCTTCACTCCGCCCAATCCAGTTGCGCTGCATGGTGCGGACTTTTTCCGGCCAGCCGGGCAAACGATCCAAATCCCGAAGCAATTCGTCTGCGTACTTCGTCGTGCGCACGAACCACTGCTCAAGTTCTCGTTGTTCGACTAACGTGTCCTCGTGACGCCAGCAATAGCCGCCGTTGATCACTTGTTCGTTTGCGAGCACGGTGCAACATTTCGGGCACCAGTTGACCTTGCTCTTTTTGCGATACGCCAGGCCCTGCCCGTAAAGCTTCAGAAAGAACCACTGGTTCCACTTGTAATATTCGGGCAGGCAGGTGGTAACCTCGCGCGCCCAGTCATACCCGAATCCCAGGCGCTTCATCTGCGCCTTCATTTTGGCAATGTTGCCAAGCGTCCACTCGCGTGGCGGAACTTTGGCGGAAATCGCGGCGTTCTCTGCCGGTAATCCGAACGAATCCCATCCCATGGGATGCAGCACGTTGTACCCGTTCATCCACATGTAGCGGGCGAGCGCGTCGCCAATGGAGTAATTCCGCACATGCCCCATGTGCAGCGCTCCCGAAGGATACGGCAACATCTCCAGCACGTAATATTTCGGCTTGGCGGAGTTCTCTTCCGCGGCATAAAGAAACGGATCCTGTTGCCAGCGAGCAGCCCACTTCTCTTCGACTTGCTGCGCGTTATAGCGCTCGTCGCGCACGACGGTGATTTTCTCCTGTGCTGGCATGTGAATATCAATTTTACAACGACGTGATTAGGTTGGCTTTTTCACCAGGCTCTTCAGCGCCTCCACGTTTCGGCGGTCATCGCCCGGTTCGTCAATCGGCGTTTCCGCGATGAAGGCCGCATGTGCGAGCCGTGGATCATTCACTAATCGCCGAAATGGCTCACTTCCAATCGTGCCTTTGCCTATGTGTTGGTGCCGGTCCAGCTTCGATCCCCGCGCGGCTTTGGCATCATTGCAATGCCATACGCGAACGTTCTTCAGGCCGATTACATCATCCAGCCTCTGAATAGTGCTGCGATATCCCTGTTCCGAAACGATGTCATAACCCGCAACATGCGTATGGCAAGTATCGATGCACGCGGCCACCGGAACATGGCCGCGCACGTGATCAATAACCTCTGCCACCTGCTCGAAGCTGCTGCCCAGGGAGAAATCCGCTCCCGCGGAATTTTCAATGAGTATGGTTAGCCCGCTCTTTGCGAGATCAATTCCCCGGCTTGCGGCGGCGATGGCTGCAGCCGTTTGCAGTAATCCCTTTGCGCGGTCCGCGCCGCGAAACGATCCGGGATGCAGCACCAGGTAATCGGCGCACAACGCCACTGCCCGTTCAATCTCGCCACGAAATGCTTCGATCGACTTAAGGAGAAACCCTTCGGTTGTACTGGCCAGGTTCACCAGATAATTCGTGTGGACCACCAGCGGCTTCAGGTCGTACTTCTCTCGCAGCCGTATCATCTGCTCGCACTGAGGTCTGCCGAGTTCATACTGCTTCCATTGCCGCGGGCTCGAAGAAAACACCTGGAGCGTGTTGCAGCCGAGACGGTAGGCGCGTTCGGCAGCGTTTTCAACTCCGCCCGCTGAAGAAGTGTGAATTCCGATTCGTCTCGAAGTCAGCTTTGGCCGCTGTGTCGGAGGTGCAGATTTCAGGATGTCTTGTTCTTTGGCAATAGAGCGCCTTTGATTAGATTTCCTGAAAAAGTAGCGAGGCACAGAGGATTATAAGACGACGCACGCCGATTCCTGCAGAGCTGCGCCCTGCTAGCGTGAAAATGCGCGCGACCCGATTTCCGCTTGTATGCCGCGCGGGACAATGGTTTCGTGACCACTCAGAGCTACTTTCCTGATAGTATTTTCCTCGCCTTTGGCAGGAGTTCGCCTTGTTTACTTCAAAAATAGTAACGGCGTTTACAACTGGTGTCCTCGCTTGCGCAGCCGCCAGTTGCGGCGGCGGTTCCGGTACGATTCATCTCGGAGGCGGCGGCTCATTGAGTTGGCAGCAGGTGAGCGTTCCCTCAGGTGCGACCCAGATCAGCGGCTTTGCCGTCAGTAGCAGCGATCACTGGTTCATTGCCGACCGGAACAAAGGATTTTATCGATCCATTGACCAGGGCGGAAGCTGGACACCGATCAATACCGGAATATCAAATACTTTCGGCTGGACGATTGACCTGAACCCTGCCAACGGAGATCTTATAGCCAGCACTTACGCCGGAGCATCAGGCACATCTCCGGTCAGGTTCTATCGCTCGACCAACGAAGGCGCCAGTTGGACCGCTATTTCTGCAGTTTCTCTCAGTTCAGCGGCTGCGCTCACTGGCTGCGCGTTTCCGTCGAATGGAAACATTGTCTGCGGTGGTTTCTGGGCCTCAACTCCAAATAGCGGCGCATGGGTCTCTACCAACAGTGGACAGAGCACCACCAATGTTTCCAATTCCGCGAACATGGGTGGTAGCGTTTATTCCTTGGCAATCAATCCTGTCGGTGGCGATCTTTGGTTGGGCACCGAGCAGATGGGTATTTATCGCTCCACCGACAACGGCCTTACGTGGACGCAGGCGTCTCCCGCTGACACCAACGTCGATCCTGCAAACGGTATTCGTGACGGGAACATTTACGGAATCACCTTCGACCGCAACGGAAATGTCCTGTTTGGCTCGCAAGGAGGAATATGGAAGTCGTCGAAAATATCCGGCGGATACTCCTGGACGAACGTTCTCACGAACCACAACACAGCCGCTGGCAAAGGCATGGGACGGGACTCCGGCGGCGACCTCTTTTACAGTCACAATCCCGATCCGTCTGACACAACCTCCGTGCGCTGTTCCACCGACGATGGCGCAACCTGGAAGGCTTGCGGTTCCGGAATTCCAGCCGGGCTCACCGGCCAGGATTTTATTGTCAGCTCCGCCGATGGCAAGTTGTACGCCGTAATTCGCGACGAGACCGGTAATGCCGGATTCCTCTACCGCACCACGATGGCCGTACAGTAAGTCCTCGCCCCTCATTGCTCTGCTTTCTGTTGAAGATTAAACTTGTACTTCCTTTCGCTTTAAAAGGAGTTTTCATGCTTGTAGTCATGCAGGCGCACGCTACCGCGGACGAGATCCGCGCCGTTTGCGCCAAAATCGAGTCGCTCGGTTATCGCCCGCATTCCATTCCGGGCGCCGAGCGCACCGCCATCGGAATCACTGGAAATCGCGGAGAAGTCGAGCCTGGCACACTCGACGAGATGCCGGGTGTGCAGGAAGTAATACGCGTAACTAAGCCGTACAAACTGGTCAGCCGCGACATGAAGACGGAGAACACGGTGGTCTCATTCACTGGAACCGACGCCACCTTCGGCGGTCCTCGGCTGGCCATCGTTGCTGGACCGTGCGCTATCGAAAGTCGCGAGCAGGCCTTCGCCGTCGCCGAGTGTGTGCATCGTTCGGGTGCACAGTTCTTTCGTGGCGGTGCATACAAACCGCGCACCTCGCCGTATTCCTTTCAGGGACTGGGTGAAGAAGCCTTAAAGATCATGGCTGAGATTCGCGACCGCTTCGGAATGAAAATCGTCACCGAAGCCATCGACAATGAAACCCTCGATCTGGTCGAAGAATATGCCGATGTAATCCAGATCGGCGCACGCAACATGCAGAATTTTTCTTTGCTGAAGAAAGCCGGTCGGGCCCGCAAGCCTGTCCTGCTCAAACGCGGTATGTCGGCGACGCTGGAAGAATTTCTCATGGCTGCCGAATACGTCATGAGCGAGGGCAATTACAACGTGATCTTATGCGAGCGCGGCGTACGCACCTTCGCCGACCACACCCGCAACACTCTCGACCTCAGCCTCATTCCTGCCGTGCAGCGCTTGAGTCATCTACCCATCGTTGTCGATCCCAGCCACGGTACGGGCAAGCGCAACAAAGTCACTCCCCTCTCGCGGGCGGCAGTTGCCGTCGGCGCCGATGGCCTGCTGATCGAGGTCCACTGCGATCCTGACAAAGCTCTGTCTGACGGCATGCAATCGCTCTATCCCGAACAGTTCGACGAACTGATGTCGCAAGTCGGGCAAATCGCGCCGGTGGTGGGACGAACCGTGCAGGGAATTGGGGAGAGGTCGACGACGACCGCGGGAAACGCCGTATAAGTCTGTCCGTGGCTGTCGATACGGCAAGAGACTGAAACTCGAGCCGAGTGACTAAAGATACGTTGATGATCAGGGGTGCAGCAGAGTCCCGAATTTACGAGTCTAGTTTGCCCAAAAATGCAAGGTAACGCATTTCTACAGCCGAACTTCACGCGAATACCCAGGGGGATCCGGCGTAATCTTCAAGCGCGTTACGGTAGTACAAAGACGGTTCCCGGAAGCTATGAAATCATTTTGTCATGCTGATTTGGGCCACATGGCGCCTGGGCGCGAGTGTGTTTGTGCCACAAGGGCCGGTTCTCGCGGAATGCGCTGGGTGCTCGCAGATGCTCGCCTCAGCCTATCCGTCCCTGATGCGCTTGGCTATTTTAGGCTCTAGCCTGATCGCAGCCTATCGCTGGTACGAACCCGGCAACATCACTTGGACTCTCCTGCTGACGGGCGCAGCCGCCGCGGGGACCGCCTTCTGGGCCGCGATACTTAGACGTCAGGTTTACGCTAAGACCAGTGAGCTGCGCTTCTCTCTTGAGGCCCAAGGGAAGGCTCGGCAGTTCGACGTTGCCCGAAACGAAGTGCTCGAAAATATCGCGCGAAATTCTCCACTCCTGCAAAACATGGAAATGCTCGCGCTTGCCATAGAGGAGCAAATCGCCGGCTGCGCGTGCGCGATTGTCATGCCGCCGGATGGGAAGTCTTTCCATAATGGCAGGCCTGCGCCCGTGTTGATTGCCCCCAGCCTCGCCGAAGAATTACATCCGCAAATGCAGCCGGCGATTTCTGCGGTCCTTACGACCGGCGCAGGCGGCGATGAAGGCAGGAGCTCGGCTAACGATACCGAGGCGATGGAGGCGTTATTGCGAATTTTGCAGGACGCAGGTCTCACCTTCAAAACCAGCCGCATGTCGGTGGTTTTTTCCGGCAACGGAGATGCTGCGGGCCTGCTGATACTTTTCCTGCAGAATGAATCGGCGGACCCCGATACAGTCGAGCAAAGCATCGTGGGGTCGGCTTCCCGCCTGGTATCCCTCGCGGGCGACCATTGGCGCATGCACGAACGTCTTCTGCACGAAGCGCGTCACGACGGCCTCACCGGATTGCCTAACCGAACTGTCGCTGAAGATCGCCTGGAGCAGGCGCTGGCGCGCGCCGAGCGGGGGCGTAAACAATTCGCCGTTTTTGGCATTGACCTCGATGGTTTCAAAGTCATCAACGACCAGCTCGGCCACGATGCCGGTGATGAAATCCTTCGCGCTGTCTCGGCGCGCCTTAGGAACAATTTGCGCCACTCCGACACCCTGGCCCGCATGGGCGGAGACGAATTTCTGGTATTGATTGAGGATTGTGCAGGCCAATCCGCAGCTCAGGCTGTGGCGCAATCTTTGATATCGGCACTTGAGGAACCGGTTTTCCTGGATGGCCGGCAACTGTGGATTTCCGCCAGCATCGGTGTCGCGCTGTATCCCGCTAATGGAAAGAATGCCTCGCAGCTTCGCCGCAATGCTGATTTGGCTATGTATCGGGCTAAGAGTTTGGGTGGTAGCCAGGTTGCCTTATGGTCTCCCGAATTCACGACCGCGGGAAAAGCTGCCCAAAAATCCTCCTCGCTGTGATTCGAAGTTTTATAAGATCTGGCGCGAAGCTCCGCTGCTGCGATAAGCTGCCGCCATGGGCAAAACCTGTTTACGGGTAATCTTCGCGACCTTCCTGATTTCCGCTGCCATGGCCCAGAAGCAGGAAATCGCATGGAGCAACGCCGAGAAACCGATCTACGACCAACTCCACGATATTCGCAAAGTTCCCGATGACAAGCGCGGCCAAGTCACCAAAGATCTGGCGCTGAAGATCCGCGCATTGCCATCCTCACCCAATAAATTGCGCCTCGCCGTCGGCCTTGCCAGCCGAGCCACCGAAGGAGATTTTGGTCACGAAAACCTGCAGGAGGTCGCGACCACTCTGGCCGCAGCAATCAAGGAACAGCAGCCGTCATCCCAAGATCCTTACTTGGAATTGGCCAGCCTGGTACGTTACGAGCACGTGGACGCATTTCTCGATTCAACCCTGTACTCGGCTGCCATGGCGAAGCTCGAAGCCGACGATCAGAGCCGCCAGCAGGCGGACTTCACGCTGACAGATCTGGATGGAAAAGCCTGGAACCTGAAAGATTTGAAGGGCAAAGTCGTGCTGCTGAATTTCTGGGCAACATGGTGTCCTCCTTGCCGCAAGGAAATGCCGGATCTCGAGATGCTCTATCGTCGTTTTGGGGCGCAAGGGCTCATCATCCTTGGCATTGATGATGAAGAGGCGGAAACAGTGAAGCCATTCATCGCGCAGCAAGGAATCACTTACCCAGTGCTGCTCGACCCAGGCCGGAAGGTCAACACGCTATTCCAGATCGAAGGGATTCCGAAGACGTTCGTCTATGACCGCGACGGAAAAATTGTGGCGCAGTCAATCGATATGCGAACCGGAAAGCAGTTTTTGGAAATGCTGGGAAGTGCTGGGCTGGAATGAAACCGTTGTCGAGCTTTGTTCGGCCGAACGAACGAGGGCGCCCGTTTCTACACGGTCAAACTTCTACGCCATCGCAGCACTCGATCGCCCGTCGCTGGCGGCCGATGAGGGCGGATGTGGGCCTGCGAACGCAATCAACTCCAGCATTTCAGGTGTAGGCGTGCTCACGCGTACGTCGGTGACGTCTACAATCGCGTGCCAGTCGCGGCAAAGCTGGCCAATTTGCTTAGCATTGACTTCGAGCAGCAAATCGGCACGATGCACGCGCCCGGACGCAGCGGAGTGAACATAGGGGACCTCCAGGCCGCGGCGTGAGACCGCGGTCAGAATCCGCATCAGCGTGCCTTGCGTGTTGTGATACTCGATGTGAAATGCGTGCATGTCCGTTCCCCTAACTAAAACGTTGCAACGAAAAGTTATTCTTCCTCGAACAACATCTCCGATAACGCGGCGCCTGCCGGAACCATTGGATAAACGTTGGCTTCCGGAGCGCAATCAAACACCAGCAACTCAGGCTCGGTTGACCTCAGGAAGCGTTCCAGCTTGTCGCCGGTTTCCTGGCTTACTGGAAATTCTTCCATCGCATCTTCGTTCAGGCGCTCGGCGCTGATGCGATAGGCCTTCGCGATTTCCACGAAATCCGGATTGTCGCTGAGATCGGTCTCGGCGTAGTTACGCTGGTAAAACAGCTGCTGCCACTGCCGCACCATGCCGAGATACTTGTTGTCCACGATCACCATCTTGATCGGCAGATTTAGACGTCGCACCGTGGCCAGCTCCTGAATATTCATCTGGAAACCGCCATCGCCCGAGACGCAGAGCACAGTAGCATCGGGCTTCGACAGCTGCACGCCAACTGCGGCAGGCAATGCGAATCCCATCGAGCCCAGACCGCCGGAAGTGATAAATCCTCGCGGTGAAGCCGAACGATAGCGCTGCGCCGCCCACATCTGGTGCTGGCCCACGTCAGCGATCACAACGCTGTTCCCCGGCAAGCGGCCGAACAGTTCGTCAAGGAATCGAATAGTTGATTGCGCCAGCCCGCGCGGATCAAGCTCAGCGCGATCTTCGCCGCAGGCAATCGCTCGCCACTCAGCCCAATTGGGCAGTTTGGCAGCGCCGACTCGCTTGTGGAATGCCGGAATCGTCTGCGCGAGGTCGCCGATGATCGGCAGCTCGCACTGGCGCACGCGATCGAGTTGCGCCGGATCGATTTCAAAATGCACAATTCTTGCGTTCGGCGCAAAACGCGTGGGATC
>DATJHT010000122.1:0-6288 GCA_035493765.1 Terriglobales bacterium | reverse complement strand
ACAAATCACGCATCTATCACACGGCTGATTTCGGAAGGCATTGGGAGTTGCAGTTTACAAATTCGGAGCCGAACGGATTTCTGGACTGCATGGCGTTCACGGATGAGAAACACGGCATTGTTGTCGGAGATCCCGTGAATGGAAGGTTTCAGATACTGCGGACTGAGGATGGCGGCAAGAATTGGCGCTACGCCGATCCCAAAGGTTTGCCAGCGGCGATCGAGGGCGAGGGTGCGTTTGCTGCCAGCAACTCCTGCATTGCGGTGAATGGGCAAGAAAGCGTCTGGTTCGTAACCGGCGGAAGCGCAGCGCGCGTGTTTCGTTCGACGGACGGCGGCGAAAACTGGAACGTCACCGCGACACCGATGGTTCATGGTGCGGCTTCGCAAGGAATTTTTTCAGTAGCGTTCAGGGATGCCCAACACGGCGTGATTGCCGGCGGCGATTATTCTCATCCCGAGCAAGGGGGAAACAATCTGGCGGCTACCGACGACGGCGGCAAAACATGGAAGCTGGCGATGTTTCCACAAACCAGGTTTTTCTCTGGCATTTCATACGTCAACGGAACTTCGCTAGTGATAGTCGGCTCTGGCGTAACAGCATTCCTGTCTGATAGCCTCCGTAATTGGAGGGATGTAACGGACGGGGGATTTAATACAGCGGACTCGAAGGATGGGACCACCTATGCCGCTGGTGCGAACGGAACTATTGGTAAATTCTGGATTCCAACCAGGCTGCAATGATTGCCCTGCGGATGCCTCCGTCTCCGATCACCCTCTCTGCTAAACTAATCTTTCCATGGCATCAATTCGACGTCGTAAAAGCGTAACTTGTACGATTGGCAACGTTCGGGTGGGGTCAGACGCACCGGTTGTGGTGCAATCCATGACCAATACCGACACCGCCGATGTATCTTCCACGGTCGAGCAGGTCGCGGCGTTGGTGCGGGCAGGGTCAGAACTGGTGCGCGTTACCGTGAACAATGAAGACGCGGCCGCAGCCGTGCCGCACATCTTCGAACAACTGGATAAGCGCCGCGTTCACGTCCCGATCATCGGCGATTTTCATTACAACGGGCATCTTTTGCTGAAGAAGTATCCAGCTTGTGCGCGGGCACTGGCGAAGTATCGGATTAATCCAGGGAACGTGGGGATCGGCCGGAAGGATGATTCGAACTTCCGAACGATGATTGAAGTTGCGGTAGAAAACCAGAAGCCGGTGCGGATCGGCGTAAATTGGGGATCGCTCGACCAGTCTCTATTGACTCGCATGATGGACGAGAATTCGCGTGCTTCCGAGCCGAAGGACGCTCGCGATGTGACCATGGAAGCGATGGTGGTGAGCGCGCTGAACTCTGCAGCCATTGCGGAGAAATATGGGCTGCGCCCAGATCAGATTATCCTTAGCGCCAAAGTCAGCGGCGTGCAGGACCTGGTGGATGTTTACAGGTCGCTGGCTTCGCGGTGCAACTATCCGCTACACCTTGGACTGACCGAAGCCGGCATGGGCGCAAAAGGCATTGTTGCATCGAGCGCGGGCCTGTCCATTCTGTTGCAGGAAGGAATCGGCGACACGATTCGAGTTTCGCTTACGCCTGCTCCCGGCGGAGATCGCGCGGAAGAAGTGCGGGTTGCGCAGCAGATTCTGCAATCGCTGGGAATCCGCAGTTTCACGCCGCAGGTGACGGCGTGCCCAGGATGCGGACGCACCACCAGCACCTTCTTCCAGGAGATGGCCGAGCAGATTCAAACCTATCTTCGCGAACAGATGCCGGTCTGGAAAGAACAACGATCTGGCGTTGAAGAGATGAAGGTTGCCGTCATGGGATGTGTGGTGAACGGACCGGGTGAATCGAAGCATGCCAATCTGGGGATTTCATTGCCGGGAACATTCGAAGAGCCAAAGGCACCAGTGTACGTTGATGGCCGATTGATGACGACGTTGCGCGGAGACAAAATCGTAGAGGAGTTCATTACGATTCTCGATGAATATGTCGATTCGCACTATGCGAGCAAGTCTGAGTTGGAACTGAAAGTCTAGGTTCTTCCCCTGCACTATCCACAAGCTGTCACCGCTAAATTGCGCGGAGTTCGCAAAGAACTTGGCCGAGGTCTTTCCCTTCACCAAGCAGCAAACAACCACTTCCCTTCCACATCGCCGGCAGCTATATTATGTAACGTTTTTGCAGTTCGGTTCCGATTCGCGTAGGAGGCCGTTTTGCGTCTATCGCTCGATACCCGTGAAGTCGGGCACGTAACCATTGTTCGCTGTAACGGCAGAATAACAGCTGGCGATGAATGCGATTCCCTGCGCTCCCATGTGACCTGGCTATTGCGCGACCGTCGCTCGATTGTGTTGCACCTGGGGGAAGTTGGATTCATCGACAGCTGCGGCCTGGGCACAATTGTTCGTAGCTTAACCAGTACCCGCCAGGCACACGGGGATCTCAAACTTTGCAATATTTCCGACAATGTACGAAAGATTCTGGAAATGTCCCATCTGGCGGCAGTTTTTGATACCCACCAATCAGAGGAGAAGGCGATCGCGGCATTTTACGGTCCACGCGTCAAGGTAGTGAGTCCGGCGCGCACCGGACGTAGCATTCTCTGCCTGGAACGCAATGCCAACGTGCTGTCGTATTTGCGTGCGATGCTACATCGCGCAGGATACGAGGTTCAGAGCACCAGCCATCTCGGGGATGCGCTGATGCTTTTGAGAGTCACGCAGTTCGATCTTATATTGCTAGGGTCGGACAGTTCGGCCGGATCTCGTCAGGCCTTTCAATCGGCGTGCGCCGGATTGCCGGTAATGGAACTGAGCCAGGATTTCTCCACCCTGGATGCTGGCGAAGCAGCCGCCAGACTGCTGCAGGAAGTTGAATCGCGGCTCAATACCGCCACCGCCTAAGTCCTGGTTTTCCCTCTACGGACTGGTTACATAGACCACGGATTTCACCCAGGTTCCAGTGGTCAAATCGTGAGTCTGGACTGTAATCCTATGCACACCGGCATGCGCAAGATTCACTCGAGCTCCGGCCGGTAAGCTGTTGAGATTGAGGTACTCAGCGTACTTGGCGCCATCAACATAAATCTGCATATCGCTAGCTTTATGGGGGCCGATAGCGGTGGCGGAAATCGGGAAGTTTGAGGTCACGTGGCTGCCATCATGAGGAGATGTAATTTGCGTGATCTCCCGATCGGGACCGCCGAAGGTATTAGGAAACTTGGCCGTGAACTGGTTGTGGGAATCGGTTTTGTATGCGGGAATTCCAGAAGGGAATTTCGCCGGGCTATTCGCGATCGACGGCGAATAAGTGAACACGTTCACGCTCTTTCGCGACGGGCTGACGGTGAGAATGCGAAGATAACCGTAGCCGAAATATCCGCCATTTCCCTGCCCTTGAAAATCGGAGAGGATTTGAATCGGACGGTAGCGGTTGGAGCAAATCGTCGTCCAAGGCTGCACAGTGCAATCTACGTGACCGACTCCATTGTATGCAGGCACATTCGGGAAGTCTCCGGGGCTTGGCAGGCGGATGTGCCCGCTGAGCGCCATGAAAACATTCGGATGCGCGCCAATCAGGTTGTACCAGAGCCCGATGCCGTCGACCCCTCCGCCCACCGGATGATAAGAACCTAGCGAATCATTCAGGCAGTTGTAAACCGTGCCCGGGAAGCCTGAGCACAACGGGTAGGCCGATCCGGCTTGCATACTTGTTCCGAACGTCGGGCCAGAACCGTCATTTGAGAGGTACGCGTGCGTGACAACTATAACCGGACCGTTGAAATTTGAAACCAGATTGTTAGCCGCGGTGACCACCCAGGAACGGGGGAATAGTTCAAGCGACAGAACCATGTACTTGGTCGAGCCCATGTTCATGATCTTGTAAAAGTTCGGGGTGCGGTTTCCCGCTGAGTCCAGGATGTAAGCGGTAGGCGCGATCGCCAGACTGCCGAAGTGACGGAAATAATTGGTGGTGCTGCGCGGCTCAGGACGGTCGGCTTCGCAATCGTAATCGTGATTACCGATGGTCGGCTGATAGTAAATTCCGTGCGAATTGAGAATGTTGATCGTGGCTTGAGCATTTTTCCATTGAGATTGCCAGCTTGGGGCCGGAACGGTGCCACAAAGGCCGACGACGTTGCCGTTGCTGTCCACCGGGTAGCCGCCACCATCGGTGATGTCGCCAAGGCCGATCACCATCTTGATGTTAAGGGCCGCCTGATGATTCACAACCCAGTTCGCCTGGTCCTGAAAAATGTACGCGTTCTGACCGTTGTAGTACTGGGTGTCGGGAAAAAGAACAATCGAAAAATCAGGGTCAGCGGTCGAAATGTAAGGCTGCGCCGCGTAGGCGCTGGTCGAAAATAATGCAATCGTCCACAGGGCGCCGCCAAAAAAAAGCAGGCCGAAAGCGAGGTACTTCATGCATCCTCCCATCCTGGACGCGGCCAGGCACACGACCGCCTAATCCGCGCTGTTCATCTTTAAATTTCAGGAATATAGGAGCCCCTAGCGTCAACCTACTGTCGTTCATGTATATGGACAATCAGGGGAAGACCTTAGAACCCGTTTGCAAAACAGGTCACAAAAGGCCACGCCCAAGTGGAAGAAGCCGGAGTAGGTTCAAGCGTAGAGACCCCAATTTTGTCGAGCGATAGGCGGCTGCGTTACCATGAATTGCACTCATTAAGGCACGTAAGAGGCGCTCTACCCCAGGGAGAATTACATGGCAACTATTACTCAAGCCACTTCCACCATTCCTCTGACAAAGAACCAGCACTTGTTGCGCTGGGTGGAAAAAATGGCGGAGCTTACCCAGCCAGCGACAATCCACTGGGTGGACGGCTCTCAAGAAGAGAACGACCAACTCTGCGAGGAGATGGTAGTCAATGGCACGTTCATCCGGCTGAATCAGGATTTGTGGCCGGGGTGTTTTCTCGCTCGCTCCGACAAGAGTGACGTGGCCCGGGTGGAAGACCGCACGTTCATCTGTTCGCTTTCGAAAGACAGCGCGGGACCGACCAATAACTGGGAAAATCCATATGAAATGAAGCGTAAGCTGCGTGGCCTTTTCCGCAACTCAATGAACGGCCGGACGATGTACGTTCTTCCGTTCAGCATGGGGCCGGTGGGCGCGGCGGTTTCGCAGATCGGCGTCCAGCTTACCGATTCGCCCTACGTGGTTGTGAACATGCGGATCATGTCACGCATCGGCCTGCCGGTGTTCAAGGAAATTGATAAGGACTACAAGCGCGTCGTGCCATGCCTTCATAGCGTGGGCGCTCCGCTCAAGCCGGGGCAGAAAGATGTACCTTGGCCATGCAATCCAGAGAAATATATTGTGCATTTTCCGGAGAGCCGCGAGATTTGGTCGTACGGCTCGGGGTACGGCGGCAATGCGCTGGTCGGGAAAAAGTGCTTTGCGCTCCGCATCGCCTCCAATATGGCGCGCGATGAGGGTTGGATGGCGGAGCACATGCTGATTGTCGGCGTGGAAGATCCAAACGGCCAAAAAACCTACGTGGCAGCGGCATTCCCCAGCGCATGCGGAAAAACCAACTTCGCCATGATGGTACCGCCGGATGTGTTCAAGGGATGGAAAGTTACAACTGTTGGTGACGACATTGCTTGGATCACGCCGGATGAGCAGGGGCGGCTGCGAGCCATTAATCCTGAGGCGGGATTCTTTGGAGTTGCGCCGGGTACCTCGGTGAAGACAAATCCAAACGCGATGGCCACTCTTGCGAAGAATACGATCTTCACCAACGTAGCACTGACTCCGGAAGGCGGGGTGTGGTGGGAAGGGATGACGGACGAACCACCGGCGCAATGCGTTGACTGGCAGGGAAACCGCTGGACGCCGGAGATTGCCAAGAAGACCGGCGTGAAGGCGGCGCACCCGAATGCTCGCTTCACCGCACCGGCGAGACAGTGTCCGACGATTGATCCTGACTGGGAAGCGCCGACTGGAGTGCCGATCAGCGCGATTATTTTTGGCGGACGCCGGGCCCATACGATTCCGCTGATCTACCAGGCGTTCAACTGGAGCTCAGGCGTTTATGCGGGGGCCACGATGGGCTCGGAGACAACGGCGGCTGCGGCCGGCGAAGTCGGCAAAGTGCGACGCGACCCCATGGCGATGCTTCCCTTCTGCGGCTATCACATGGGCGACTACTTCCGGCACTGGATCAAAATGCAGCGCTCTTTGAGCATGACGCCACGCATCTTTCACGTGAATTGGTTCCGCAAAGGAGAAAACGGCGAGTTCCTATGGCCGGGGTTCCG